>NZ_JBIJDC010000001.1:0-127159 GCF_044344315.1 Zoogloea sp.
GCCTGCCGCAAGATCGGCTACCGCGGAGCCGGCACCTTCGAGTTCCTTTTCGAAAACGGCGAGTTCTACTTCATCGAGATGAACACCCGGGTCCAGGTCGAACACCCGGTCACCGAGCTCATCACCGGCGTCGACATCGTTCAGGAACAGATCCGCGTCGCCGCAGGCCAGAAGCTGCGTTACAAGCAGAAGGACATCGAGTTCCGCGGCCACGCCATCGAATGCCGCATCAACGCGGAAGACCCGTTCAAGTTCACCCCCTGCCCGGGCAAGATCAGCAACTGGCACGTGCCCGGCGGCCCCGGCGTACGGGTGGACTCCCACGTGTACAACGGCTACACGGTGCCCCAGCACTACGACTCGATGATCGGCAAGCTGATCACCTACGGCGATACCCGCGACCAGGCCATCCGCCGCATGCGCATCGCCCTGTCCGAAATGCTGGTGGAAGGTATCAAGACCAACATCCCGCTGCACCAGGAGCTGATGCTCGATGCCCGCTTCGTCGAAGGCGGCACCAGCATCCATTACCTGGAGCACAAGCTGGCGGGGCGCAACGAAGTCAGCAAGAACTGATGTGGATCTCGGTCATTCTGCAGGCTGATGCCAAGCGCGCCGAGGCCCTGTCCGAGGCGCTGATGGAGCACGGCGCCCTGTCGGTGAGCATCGATGACGCCGACGCCGGCACCGAGGCTGAAAGGCCCCAGTTCGGCGAACCCGGCATGTCTCCGGCAAGCCTGTGGGACCACAGCCGCGTCATCGCCCTGTTCGACACCGACACCGACCTCGCTGCGGCCCTGGCTACCGCCTCGGCCGCAGCAGGGCTCGCTGCCGTGCCGCCCTTCACCATCGAGGAAGTGGAAGAACAGAACTGGGTGCAGCTTACCCAGAGCCAGTTCGACCCGATCCGCATCACCGACCGCCTGTGGATCGTGCCTTCGTGGCACGAGTCCCCCGACCCCAGCGCCATCAACCTGATCCTCGATCCGGGCATGGCCTTCGGCACCGGGTCGCATCCAACTACCCGGCTGTGTCTCGAGTGGCTGACCACCGAGATCCAGCCGGGCGTCAGCGTGCTCGACTACGGCTGCGGCTCCGGCATCCTGGCCATCGCCGCGGTCAAGCTGGGGGCAGGTGAAGTCACTGGCGTCGACATCGACGAGAAGGCCGTCGAAACCGCTGCCGACAACGCCGCCAACAACGCAGTGAGCCTGCACCTGCAGGTGTCCGCCAAGCCCCTTGAGGGCACCTTCCAGCGGGTGGTCGCCAACATCCTGACCAATCCCCTCAAGATGCTCGCCCCGCTACTGGCGGCCCGCGTCGCCCCGGGCGGCAAGCTGGCCCTGTCGGGCGTCCTGGAAGCCCAGGCGCAGGACGTCATCGAGGCCTACGCCCCGTACATCACCCTGCGGGTCGGCGCCACCCACGAAGGCTGGGTTCGCCTTGAAGGCGATCGGCCGGAGCAGGCGGTCTCATGATCCTGGCGCGCTGCCCGGAGTGCTCCACCACCTTCCGGGTGCGCCCCGAGCAGCTGCGCGCCCGCCAGGGGCGCGTGCGCTGCGGTCAGTGCAACCATGCCTTCAACGCCCTGGAAACGCTGGTCGAAGAAGGTACTGCTGCCCATCCGCAGCTGCAGCCGCCCGCGAGCGGGCCTGCGCTCTTCGTACTCGAAGAGAAGCCCGCCGACGTCACCGGCCCAGCGGAGCGCATCGATCCCTATGACACCTGGCCTCCCGCCGAGCCGGCGCCCGGCGATGACCCAGCAGCCCTGCCCGCGCTCACCGAAGCCGAGCCCGAGCCCGAGCCCTACGGGAGCATGGAGCCGGTCATCGAGTTCGGTGCAGACTTCCTCCCGGACGAAGCCCGGCCCCGCGAACCCGCGGATGCGGGCATCGACATCACCGCTGCCGTCGAAGCCCTTCTCCCGGACGACAACGAGGCCACGCCTGAAACGCCTCCCGCCCTAACAGCCATAGACGACGACGGACGGCAGGAGCCCGTAGGCACAATCATCGGCGACACAGATGAAGAATGGTCCGCCCTGGAGGCGGACATGCCGGACGAGGCCTCTACGCCCACGGGCCTGGCCAAGGAAGCCACCGATGCCGCACGCCCCGGTGACGCGTTTCCGGTCGAATCCGTTCCAGGCTTCGACGACATCCCGACCTTCGAGCCCTCTCGGCCGGAGGAAGACTCGCCTCCCGCCTTCGACGCTGCCCCCCTGCCGGACAGGCTTCCCATTCCCGACTCCCTGTCCCTGGATCTCGACACCCTGTACGACGAGCCTGCCGATGGCGGCCGGGTGAACAGCACGGCCGGCGCATCAGCCCTGGAATTCGGTCTTCCGCCAGAAGTAGAGCCTCCCGAAGCACCAATCGACTTCGAGACCCTGATCCACACCCGCGACCCGGGACACGCCGGCGAAGCCCTGGCCCAGGCCGACGCTGCCGCCGGGCACACTGCGCCCGTGACGCCCGCCCCGGTCATCACGCCCCCCCCGGTTGCGGACGCTGCCGACGACGAGGATGACGACGCCGACACCGAGGAAGTGGAAGCACCCCGCAGCCCCGCCCTCAGTCAAGCCCTGTGGGCCGCAGCGGCCACCCTGCTGACCCTGGGGATACTTGCCCAGGGCGCACTCGTTTTCCGCAACGAGATCGCCCTGTCCTCGCCCCAGCTGCGCCCCGCCCTGGAAAGCCTGTGCGCCGGCCTGGGCTGCGACCTGCCCCTGCCCCGCCACGCCGCCGACATCGCCATCGAGAGCTCGGACATCCAGCCCGATGCCAGCCGCGAAGCCTACTTCACCCTGCACGCCACCCTGCGCAACCGGGCCGAGTTCCAGCAGACCTGGCCCCACGTGGAAATCACGCTCACCGACGCCCGTGACAAGGCCCTGGTGCGGCGCGTCCTGGAGCCCGCTCAGTGGCTGCCGGCCGATGCCCCGAGGGATGCCTTCCCGGCGCGGGGAGAAGCCGCCATCCGGGTGGCCTTTGAAGCACCGGGCGTAGCGGCCGCAGGCTACCGCGTCTACGCCTTCTACCCCTGACACTACCCGGCCCGGCCGGAACGGATCACCTCTGCTTCAGGTCCACCGCCCGGCGCTCCCGACACAAACCCTTACTCTCGCCGACCCGCCCCATGTCCACGCTCATCTGCGGCTCCATCGCCTTCGATTCGATCATGGTGTTCCATGACCGCTTCCGCAACCACATCCTCCCCGAGCAAATTCATATCCTCAACGTCTCCTTCCTGGTGCCCGAACTGCGGCGGGAGTTCGGGGGCTGTGCAGGGAACATTGCCTACAACCTCAAACTGCTGGGCGGCGATCCGCTGATCATGGCCACGGTGGGTGACGATGCCGGCCCCTACCTGGAGCGCCTTGACCGCCTCGGCCTGGCGCGCACCCACGTCACTCAGGTGCCCGGGACCTTCACCGCCCAGGCCTTCATCACCACCGACCTGGACGACAACCAGATCACCGCCTTCCATCCGGGTGCCATGGTGCATTCCCACCGCAACAAGGTAGAGCACACCCGCGGCGTCACCCTGGGCATCGTGTCACCCGATGGTCGCGACGGCATGCTTGAGCACGTGCGCCAGTTGGCGGAAGCAGGCATCCCCTTCGTCTTCGACCCGGGCCAGGGCCTGCCCATGTTCAATGGCGAAGAACTCCTCGGTTGCCTGCAACTGGCGGACTACTGCACGGTCAACGACTACGAGGCCCGCCTGCTGTGCGAGCGCACCGGACGCAGCATCGAATCCCTCGCTGGCGAAGTCAGGGCCTTGATCGTGACCCGCGGCGGTGAGGGCTCCGAGATTCATGCCGACGGCCAGAAAATGTCGATCCCCTGTGCGACCCCTGCCAGCCTCGAAGACCCCACCGGCTGCGGCGACGCCTACCGGGCCGGGCTGCTCTATGGCATCGAGCACGGCATGGACTGGGAACAGACCGGGCGCCTCGCCTCATTGATGGGCGCCATCAAGATTGCACACCGCGGCGGGCAGAACCACGCCCCGTCCCGCGACGAGATCGGGGAAGCCTACAAGGCAGCCTTTGGAACACGACTTTGGTAAAAGGAAACGCGATGCGACTACTGAATCTAGGCCTCTCCCTCCTTGCCGCCGTAACCATCACCGGCTGCGCCTCCGGCCTTGGCGGCGGTGACTATGAACGCACCGAAGCACGCCGCGTGATGAGTGTGCGCATGGGCGTCGTAGAAGGCGTCCGCCCGGTGAAGCTCGAAGGAACCAACTCGCCCATCGGCACCTTGGCTGGCGCGGCCGTCGGCGGCATCGCCGGCAGTACGGTCGGCGCAGGCAAGGGCGCAGGCGTCGCTGCCGTGGTCGGTGCAGTGGTAGGCGGCCTGGCAGGCGCCGCCGCCGAAGAGAGCATGACCCGCAAGCAAGGCATCGAAGTGACCCTGAAGATGGACAACGGCGAACTGCTGGCCATCGTCCAGGAAGACGGCGGCGAGAACTTCGCCCCCGGCGAGCGCGTGCGCCTGCTCCAGGATGGGCGAAATACCCGCGTCACCCGCTGAGGCTGTCGACGGGCTGCGTCACGGGCCCGTCATCACCGCTTCACGGTAACGCAATGCAGCATTTCCACAATGGCGGAAACCTCATGAGGATTCCGCCATGCTGCAAAAGGAACAACGAACCACCCATCGCCCGGGCCGCAATCTGCACGTCGGTCTGGCCACCTGCCCCACCGAGATCCTGGAAGCCCAGAAGCTACGCTACCGGGTTTTTGGCGAAGAGATGGGCGCCCGCCTGCCCACCCGCGTTCCGGGCGTCGACCGGGATCTCTACGATGCCTTCTGCGATCACCTGATCGTCCGCGACGAGGACGCCGGGCGCATCGTCGGCACCTACCGCATCCTGTCCCCGGCATCGGCCCGGGAAGTCGGCAGCTACTATTCCGAGAACGAGTTCGACCTGACCCGCCTGCGCCACCTGCGCGGCCGCATGGTGGAGATCGGCCGTTCCTGCATCGACGCCGACTACCGCTCCGGCGCCGTGATCACGCTGCTGTGGGCCGGCCTGGCCCGCTACATGCTGGAGAACAGCTACGACTACCTGATCGGCTGCGCCTCGATCAGCATGGCCGACGGCGGGCATGCGGCGGCCAGTCTGTATAATCGTCTGAAGGAAGAACACCTGTGCCCGCTCGAGTACCGCATGTTCCCGCGCACGCCGCTGCCGCTGCAGGCGCTGCGCCAGGATCTCGACGCCGACACCCCCCCGCTGATCAAGGGCTACCTGCGCGCCGGCGCCTGGATTTGCGGCGAGCCGGCCTGGGACCCCGATTTCAACACGGCCGACCTGCCCATCCTGCTGCCGGTTTCCCGGCTCGACGCGCGCTACGCCAAACACTTCATGGGACGCAAGGACTGAAACCCGCCAACCGCCTCCAGCCCCTTACCCGCTATGCCCGCCTGGCCGGCCACCTGCTGGCCGCGGTGGTGCTCACCGCGGTGGTCGTCCCCTTTGCCTCACCGGCACGGCAGTTGGCGCTCCGACAGCGCTGGTCGGCCCGCCTGCTGAAGATCCTCGGCATCCGCCTCCACGCCGACGCCCCCTTCATTGGCCCCGGCAGCCTGATCGTCGCCAACCACGTGTCGTGGCTCGACATCTTCGTGATCAACGCGGCCTTTCCGACCACCTTCGTGTCCAAGGCCGAGGTGCGGGAATGGCCCCTGGCCGGCTGGCTGGCCACTCGGCACGAAACCGTGTTCCTGCGCCGGGGCAGCCGTGGCCATGCACGCATCGTCAATGGGGAAATCGCCACCCTCCTCACTCAGGGCCGGCACGTGACGGTGTTTCCGGAAGGCACCACCACCGATGGCAGCCATGTGCTGGGGTTTCACGGGGCCTTGCTGCAGGCAGCCATCGAGGCCAAAGCACCGCTGCAGCCCATCTCCATCGCCTATCGCCAGCCCGACGGGCAATACACCCGGGCGCCGGCCTACGATGGTGATCTGAGCCTGCTGGACAGCCTGAGGGCCATCGTGGCGGAGCCGCAGATCATCGCCCGGCTGAGGGTCGGCGAGCCCCTTTCCGTCGTTGACACACCCGACCGGAAAGCCCTCGCCCACCTGGCACGGGACCGCATCGTCGCCGGCATCGCCGACTGACCGACCGACAACATCTCCTCAGCGCCCCCGAAGCGAAACGTCCTACCGGATGCGGATCTCCTGCAGGTGCTGCCCGATGGTGGCGGGAGGGACTGTGGGGGCGACTTCAGTCGCCCCCACACGTCAAGCTGACGTTCTGAGGTTTGTCACACGCACTCAGGACGGCTTGACCTTGCCATGGGTGAGCCCGGGGCAGGGCACCTGGAACACGGCCTTGTCCTCCAGACGCACAGCGGTGAGCTCCCGCCCCCACAGGCAACCGGAATCCAGGGCCATCAAACCCGGTTCGATCTTGAGCCCGAGGGCTGACCAGTGTCCGACCACCAGGGTGGTGTCAGCGCTCAGGCGCCCCGGCACCTCGAACCAGGGCAGATAGCCCTTGGGCGCCCGGGCCACCTCGCCCTTGACCTTGAAGTCCATCACCCCTTCCGGAGTACAGAAACGCATGCGCGTCATGGCATTGACAACCACCCGCATGCGTTCGTAATCCCGCAGCTCCTCACGCCAGGCGGCCGGCTCGCTGCCCCACAGGTTATTCAGCAGATCTGCATGGTAAGGGCCCGCCAGGGCACCCTCGACCTCCCGGGCCAGGGCCCGGGCCTGAGCGACGGTCCAGCCCGGCAGCAGGCCGGCGTGGACCATGGCGAAACCGTTCTCCACATGCATCAGCGGCCGGGTGCGCAGCCAGCCCAGAAGCACCTCCCGGTCCGGGGCATCGAGCACCGCCTGGATGGTGTCGTCCTTGCCCCGGTTGCGCACGCTGCCATAGGCCACCATCAGAAGGTAGAGATCGTGGTTGCCGAGGACGGTCACCGCCGCCGGCCCCAGGTCACGAACATAGCGCAGGGTGTGCAGGGAGTCGGGCCCGCGGTTGACCAGATCGCCCACCAGCCACAGGCGGTCCCGGGCCGGATCGAAGGCTACCCGCTTGAGCAGGGCCGTGAGGGACGCAAAACACCCTTGGATGTCGCCGATGGCGTAAGTGGCCATGGTCAGTGCGGTCCGTCGGAGCGGAGGGGGTGACGCGCTCCCCGAGGGGCGCGCGAATGGTGAGCGTGGGAATGTCTCATGTCAGGTCAGGCCCGCTGCGCGTTCTTTTCCACCACCAGCAGGGACGGGGTGGAGGGATGAGAGGGGGCATATTCCGGCACCCAGCGGCGCAGCTCGCCACGCACCTCGGATGCGCCGACGGCCCGACGTTGCCGCAGCCACAGCAGCAGGGCATCGAGCCAGCCGTCGTCGACGGGCTGGGCGCGGGCGATACGCAATTTGGGGTGATGGGTGGCGCGGGTGTGCTCGCTGTCCGCCAGCACTTCTTCGTAGAGCTTTTCACCCGGGCGCAGACCGGTGAACACGACACGCACCTCTTCTTCCGAACGGCCGGAGAGGCGGATCATGTCCCGGGCCAACTCGGCGATGCGCACCGGCTCGCCCATGTCCATGACGAAGATCTCTCCGCCCTGCCCCATCGAACCCGCCTGCAGCACGAGTTGGGCGGCCTCGGGAATGGACATGAAGAAGCGGGTGATCTCAGGGTGGGTCACCGTGACCGGCCCACCCGCTGCAATCTGTTCCTGGAACTTGGGGATCACGCTGCCCGCGCTACCCAGCACATTGCCAAAACGGACGATCTCGAACTGGGTCTTGCCACGGCTCGCCAAAGCCTGGCAGACGCGCTCGGCCAGACGCTTGGTGGCTCCCATCACGTTGGTGGGATTGACCGCCTTGTCGGTGGACACCAGCACGAAGCGCGACACGCCATAGGCCACCGCACTGCGGGCCACCTGCCAGGTGCCGAGCACATTGTTGCGCACAGCCTGCCAGGCATTGTCGTCTTCCATCAGAGGCACATGCTTGTAGGCCGCCGCGTGGAAGATCACATGGGGGCGATAGCGAGCAATGACCTCGTCCACCCGGATCGCATCCTTCACGTCACCGGCCAAAGCCACCAGCTGAACGTTCTGAAAGTGCAGCCCAAACTCCTCGGTCAGCCGGTACAGACCAAACTCACTGACATCGAAGCAGACCAGCACGGAAGGTTCAAAGCGCGCGATCTGGCGGCACAGCTCCGAGCCGATGGAGCCGCCAGCCCCTGTCACCATGACCGCCTTGCCGCGCAGATAGTCCCGCACTTCGACATCGTCGATGCGCACCGGATCACGGCCCAGCAAGTCCTCCACATCCACTTGGCGGACCTCGCTGAACTTCACGCGCCCGGTCATCACGTCATCGAGGGCCGGCACGATCATCGCCTTGACCCCCGCTCGCACACAGGCGCTGGCCACCGACCGGCGGACCTGATGACGCTCTCCCGGCATGGCGATGATGGCGTGGCGGACCTTGAGCTCCTGGGCCAGACGCTCGAGGTCGGCAATGCGCCCGATCACCTTGCACCCATACACTTCACGCCCCTGACGGGCGCTGCTGTCATCGAGTAGCCCCACCACCCTCCACTCGGCGGAGCGTGACAACTCGCGCACCAGGCTCATCGCCGCATCGCCCCCCCCCAGCACGATCACCGGCTGACCGAGTGCGCGCAGCGCGCCGTAAAGGTGGAACTCCTTCCAGGTGCGGTAAAGCGCGCGCGTCCCGCCGGCATAGATGGCCAGCAACAGGGGCTGCAACAACAGGACCAGGCGCGGCACGCCGGGGTTGTAGCGCACCGCCACCACCACCACCAGCGGCGTCACCACCGCGGCCACCGCAACGGCCCGGGTGATACGCAGCAGATCCGGCAGGCTGGCGAAGACCCACACCCCCCGATACAGCCCGAAAGCCCGCAGGATGCCGCCCTGCACAATCACCGCCACCCCCAGCCCCACCAGGCAGGCAGGCATGAACTCGGCCTGCACATCGAAATTGAAGCGCACCAGGTAAGCCAGCCACCACGCCAGGGCAACCCCGACCAGGTCGGACAGGAACACCAGAAAGGAATAATAGTTCTTGTTGATCAAGGCGTTGGAGCTCCGGTCTGATGACGCCGCCAGGCGCTGTCGATCCGGTAACCCAGGACCAGGTGAAGGGATACGCACATTGTAATGATGCCGCACTGCAGCGAGAACCCCAGGGGCAGCGCCGCCACTGCTGCAGCCCCGGCCACGGCCATCAACGCATAGGCCAGCAGAGCCGTGCGGCGATGCCCCACACCTATCTGCACCAGGCGCTGGTAATAGTGCGTGCGGTGGGCCTCCCACACCCGCTCACCGCGCAACGCACGGCGCAACAAGGTTACACTGGCATCCAGAATGAAAGGGGCGAACACCAGCAGCGGAAACCACAGGGGCCAGGCCCCGCCCTCCCGGCCAGCCAGCCCGAGGGCCCCCGCCAGGAAACCCAGGGGCACCGAGCCGGCATCCCCCATGAAGATCCGCGCCGGGTGAAAGTTGAAGACCAGAAAACCGGCTGCCGCCGCCGCCACCGCGCCACACACCAGCGCCAGCCCCTCTTGACCGCCCAGCGCTGCCGCCAGCGCATAGGCTGAAAAACCGAACAGGGCCATACCCCCGGCCAGACCGTCCGATCCATCCATGAAGTTGTAGAGATTGCCCATCCAGACCAGGCCAAGGCCAAGGAGCAGCACCTCCAGCGCACCCCCCCCCGGGCCCAGCACGGCCAGGTAGAGCCCGGCCACCAACACCTGAACAAACAGACGCGAGCGCGCCGACAGGCTGAAGCGGTCATCCGCAAGGCCGACCAGAGCCAAGCCTCCCGCCCCGGCCAGGGCCGCGCCCAGGGGCAGGCTGCCCAGGCCGGCAACCCACACCAGCGCGCCCCCCACCAGCAGCCCGGCCATCACCCCAACCCCGCCCGTGCGCGGCGTGGGCGTGACATGCAGCGAACGCTCGTTGGGTTGATCAAGAAAATACAGCCAGGACCCCGGCCGGCAACACGCGCGCGTCACCCCCCAGGCCACCACGAAGGCCAGCACCGGCGCCAGCAAGGCCAGCAGCTCACGCATGGAGCATCTCCCGCAGACCGGCTTCCAGCCCGGTGCCCGCCCGCCAGCCCAGCTCGGCCTCGATACGCGCTGACGAATAGCAGGCCGACCCCAGCAGGCGGGCCAGCGCCTCGCTGTCCAGGGGCACGCGCCGCCGGGTCAGGCCCTCCACGGCATCGCCGCAGCGGGCCAGCCCATGCAGCACCGCCCGGGGTACGGCCCAACCGACCGGCGGCATGCCCAGGCTCTGGCGCAAGGCGTCGTACAGCCCGCGGCCCGACGGCGTCACCGGATGCGCCACGATGTAGGTTCGGCCCGCCGCGCGGGCATCCGCCGCCACCAGGCGCATCGCCGCCACCAGATCACTCACATGCACGAGGGAGCGCCGGTTGCCCGTTTCCGGCAAGGGCGGAAACAGTCCACGCCGCACCAGGGCGGCCATGCGTTCAAGATTGCCCCGGCCACCAGCGCCGAACACCATCGCCGGACGCAGCACCGTCACCCGCATGCTGTAACGCTCGCCCGCGGCCAGCACGGCCGCCTCGGCCGCCCGCTTGGCGCGGCCATAGGCCGAATCCGGCGGCACCGGCCAGTCCTCATCCACGCAACCCTCACCGGGCTCCCCCACCGCCTTGACGCTGGAGAGAAACACGAAGCTGGTCACACCCGCCCGGCCAGCCGCCTCAGCCAATACCCGGCTGCCTTCAAAATTGACCTGCCAGTGACGCGCCTCTTCGTCCGCCCCGAGGGCGCCAAAGGCATGCGCGTGGCCAGCGCAGTGAAACACCGTCTCGATGCCGCAGCAGGCCAGATCGAGGGCGGCCCAATCATCCCGATTGGCCAGATCGCCCTGCACCTCATCCAGACCCGGCTGGCCGCGGGTGAGCACCCGGGGGGACAGGCCAGCGGCCCGCAAGGCCATGACCAGCCGCCGGCCAATGAAGCCGCGCCCGCCGGAAACGAGGATCCGATGCCTGCTCAAAAGCCCTCCCGGCGGCGCTGATAGCTGGCGAAGCGCGGCACGCCGTCGGGGGTCACGGCGCGATACTGGTAGGTGACGAGGGAGCCCACCGGCGGCGGGTTGCGCCGCTCCGCATCGCTCAAGCCGGTGCCGAGTTCGAAGCGCAGACCGGCCGGCGTCTCCACCTGCAGCGCCCCCAGCATGCCGCTCAGACGCCCCTTGCCGGGCAGATGCCCCACCACCCGGGCCTCAGCATCAAACAGGGGCTTGAGCTTGAGCAGCGCGTCACTGCGGCCGGTCAGATAGAGGGCGTCGTCCCGGTGCAGCATCAGGCCTTCGCCACCGCCCGCCACCACCTCGTCAAGGCGCGCCTGCAAGGCCTGGCGATCGGCCACGCGAAACTGCTCCACCAGCTGCAGCCAGGGAACGCCCGCCCTGGCAACGACGCCACGCAGGCTTTCGATCCGGTCGGTGAAGGTGCCAGCCCCGTCGGGCTGCTCGAACACCATGTACTTGACCTGCCGCCAGTCGGCATCACGGGGCACCTGGCGGCGCACGATGCCCGACAGGGCATCAAAGCGCCCACGGGCGATCCACAGCTCCCCGTCCAGGGGCTCGGGCGGCAAGCCGGCAATGAACCAGGCCGGCGCATGAACCGGCCGCCCACTGCGAAAACGCAGGCTGCGACCGTCCCACACCGCCCGGGCACCATCGAGCTTCTCGCTGACCCAGTAGCGGGTGACATCCACCTCGCCACGCAACACCTCGGCCAGGAGCAATGGCGGCGCAGCCTCGACGGCGTGCACCTGGGGCATGCCGCCGAGCAGCGCCAGCACACAGGCCCCCCGACACCACCAGCCCCGCCCGAAAGAAAAATCCATCCTCACCACCACCCCATGCCAAAGCCGTATTCAATCCATGCCGAACGGGCCCGCGACAGGCCTGCCGCCCCGTGTTTCCAGCGGCTCGCCATGATGCACCATATCGACAGCAAGCACATGCTCACCCCCCGGCCGATCTCCCGAAAGGAGGGCCGTCGCTGCCCCGCAATGATAAAATCCCGGCCCTGATTCGGGCCTTGAAAGAGTGTAAGTCGAGCTTTCAGGCCCACCCGCCCGCTCCACCCGACGACTTGCCTGGAACCCGGTGAATACCTCTCCCATCGACGTCATCGTTCCCATCTACCGGGGCCTGGCAGAAACGCAGCGCTGCATCGAAAGCGTACTCCATGCACGCCAGCAGACCCCCTTCGAACTGATCGCCATCAATGATGCCGGCCCCGAACCTGCGCTGACAGCCTGGCTGCGCGAGCTGGCCGCGGCGGGCCGCCTCACCCTGCTGGAGAACGAAGCCAACCTGGGCTTCGTGCGCACGGTGAATCGCGGCATGTCCCTGCACGCCGACAGGGATGTGATCCTCCTCAACAGCGACACCGAAGTGGCCAACGACTGGCTCGACCGCCTCGCCGCCTGTGCCGCGCGCAATCCCCGGGCCGGCACCCTGACGCCCTTCTCCAACAACGCCACCATCTGCTCCTACCCCTTCGAGGGCTGGACCGGCGGCGTCCCCGGCACCCTCGGCCTGGCCGGCCTGGACAGCCTGATCGCCACCACCCTGGCCGGGCAGGTGGTCGACATCCCCACCGGGGTGGGCTTCTGCATGTACATCCGGCGCACTTGCCTGGATGAAGTCGGCCTCTTCGACGCCGAACGCTTCGGCCGCGGCTATGGCGAAGAGAACGACTTCTGCCGCCGCGCCGCCGCCCGCGGCTGGCGCAACCTGCTGACGGCCGACATCTTCGTGTTCCACGAGGGCGGAGTGAGCTTCTCCGAGGAGCGCGCCGCCCTCCAGGACCATGCCATGAAGCAGCTCCTGGAGGCCCATCCCGACTACCTGGAGGTCGTGGGCGCCTACATTGCCCGCGACCCCGCCGCCCGGCTGCGCCGCGCCGTGGACCAGGCCCGCAGCGCGCAAGGTGGCGCCGAGGAGGCCGCTGTGGTCGGCGAGCGCAGCGGCCCCATCCCCTTGCCGACACCGGCGCCACGACCCGCCCGCCCGGTGCAACTGCACATCAGCCACAGCTGGGGTGGCGGCACCGACCGCTGGATCCTCGACTACTGCCGCACCGACACAACCCGGCGCAACCTGCTGCTGCGCTCCCGCAGCCATCGCAACGCCGCCGGCTTCCGCCTGGAACTCGTCGAGCCGGCCGTGGATGCGCCGCCCCTGCTGGCCTGGGACCTGGCCCTGCCGATCCGCGCCTGCGCGCCGTCCCATCCCGAATACGCCGCCCTGCTCGACGCCGTGCTCACCGACTTCCACGTGGGCAGCATCCTCGTCTCGTCCCTCATCGGGCACAGTCTCGAAGCTCTCTCCAGCGGCTTGCCCACCGTGGTGGTGCTCCACGACCTGTTCCCTTTCTGCCCGGCCCTGTTTGCCTGCTTTGACGGCGCCTGCAGCGATTGCCCGTCAGCCCGGCTCACGAACTGCCTGCAGGGCAACCCGCTCAACGTCTTCTGGCACAACACCGTGGACGCCGACTGGCACCGCCTGCGCAGCGCCTACGCGGCCCTGATCGCCCGGCCCGAGGTGCAAGTGGTGGCCCCGAGCCGCAGCATCCATGACCGCTGGGCGGCCCTGCAGCCCGGGCTGGCCGGCAAGGCATGGACGCGCATCGAACACGGCATCGCCCTCCCGCCCACCTCCTCCCCCGGCGCACCCACACCCGCTGGGCGCCGCCCCCGCCTCCTGGTGCCCGGCCGGCTGGCGCCCCACAAGGGCCTCAATCTGCTACGCCAGGCCCTGCCGGCCCTGTGCCGGCACGCCGACATCCTGCTTCTGGGCAGCGGCGACTTCGGCCGCGCCTTCAAGGGTATGGCGGGGATCGAGGTCATCGAACACTACGCGCACGCCGAACTCCCGCGTATCGTCCGCGACTTCGCCCCCGACCTGGCCCTGCTCGTCTCGGTGCTGCCGGAGTCCTTCAGCTACACCCTGAGCGAGATGTTCGCCCTCGGTGTTCCGGTGGCCGCAACAGGCATCGGCGCCTTTGCCGAGCGCATCGACGACGGCCTCACCGGCCTGCTCTTCGCCCCCGATGCCGACGCCCTGGTCCGCACCGTCAGCACCTGCCTCACCCAGGCCGGGCAACTCGAGGCCCTGCGCCGAAACCTGGCGGCCCGCCCGGTACGCGGGCTCGACGACATGGTGGCCGCCTACAACGCCCTGCTCCCCGCCCCCGGCGCCGGGCCTGAGGCAGGCGCGGCCGGGCGGCGCCTGGACGCCCTCCACCAGCGGGCGATCGACGATGCCCGCCACCACCAGGAAGCCAGCGCCTTGCGCGATACCGTGCAGCACCAGGCCGCCGCCCTGAACGCCCGGGATGAGCGGATTGCCCGCCTGGAAGAGCAGGTCCACCACCTGGACACCCGTCTGCGCGAGCTCCACGCCTCCCGCTCCTGGCGGCTCTCCGCCCCCCTGCGTGTCCTTGGCCGCGGCGCCCGCCGCTTCGCCGGGCCAGCGCTGCCGGGGTTGGCTGTCGCGCCCGCGCCCCAAGCCATAGCAGCAAGCCCCCACCCACTGCCCATGCTGGACGCCGCCGCCCGGCGCGAGGTGCGCGAGCGGGTACGCCACTGGTTCGGCATTCCCGACCAAGGGCGGATCCTGCTGTCCCTCGGCGCACCGGCCGACAGCGCCACGGCCCAGCGCTACCTTGCCCTCGTCCAGCCCCTCACCGCCGCCCGCAACGACCTCAGCGCCATCATCGCCGGCGTCACCCCGGACGCGCCCTGCTGGAACGACTGCCGCGAAGACATGGCCACCCTGGTCGCCACCCGGCAACTCTTCCTGGCCGAGTCCCTCCACGATCGGGACGCCTTCCTGCTCGCCGCCGACGCCTTCCTGGCCCTCGACGCCACACGCCTGGAGCGGGACGGCCCCAACGCCCTCGAAGCCGGGCTCCTCATCCTGCGCCCAGCCGGCTGCACCACGCCGGGCTGGCAGCCCGCAGCACCCGGCCAGGTCATCGACGCCCCATCCACTGAAGCCGCCCGCCTCGCCCTGCAGGCATGGCTCGACGGTCACCACCCGGCCTCAACCCCATGACCGCCCCCAAGATCAGCGTGATCGTTCCGGCCTTCAACCACGAGGCCTACATCGTCGATGCCCTGCACAGCGTCCTCGCCCAGACCCTTGGCGACCTGGAGCTGATCGTCATCGACGACGCCTCCCGGGACGGCACCTGGGACGCCATCCAGTCGATCCGTGATCCGCGCCTGCGCGCCTTGCGCCACGAAAACAACCAGGGCGCCCACGCCACCCTCAACCAAGGCCTGGGCCTGGCCAGCGGCGACTTCCTGGCCATCCTCAACTCCGACGACGCCTTCCACCCCGAACGCCTCGAACGCCTGGTGGGCGCCCTCGGCAACACCCCGCGCCTGGCCTTCAGCGACGTGGCCTTCATCGACAGCCACGGCCAGCCCGCCCCCGACCATGAACGGGCCCGGGACTACGCCGCTGCCCGTGCCCTGTGCGCAACCCAGCCCCCCGCCAGCTGGCTGCTCACCAGCAACCTGGCCATCACCACCTCCAACTTCGTTTTTCCGCGAGCGCTGCTCCGGCAGGTGGGCGACTTCTCCGACCTGCGCTACACCCACGACTGGGAATGGGCCCTGCGGGCCAGCGCCGATGCCGCCCCCGTGTGGCTGCGCGAGCCCCTGGTGCGTTACCGCGTGCACCCCACCAACACCCTGGCCGAAGACGACGTGTGGCGGCACGTCCACGAAAACGCCTACATCCAGACCCTGGCCCTGGCGGGTAAGCTGAGCGGCCTCGACGCCGCCGGCGCCTGCACCGCCCTGCTCCATAACGCCAGCCTTCCCCCCCTGGCGACCCTGTGCTTCAGCATCGCCGCCCGCCGCCTGGCCGATGACGCCGCCCTGCGCGCACTCACCCGCCCGGGGCCCGATGGCTGGTTCCTCCGCAGCCTGGCCCGGGCCACCGGCCTGGACGAGCGGATCTTCCTGTCGGCACGCCGCCTGTCCGAGCAGCAAACCGCCCTCGAAACCCAGGCCGCCCTCATCGACGAACGCTGGGCAACCATCCAGCAGATGGACGCGGGCATCGCCGAGCGCGACATCGCCCTCAAGGCTCAGGCCGATCTGATCGAGGAACGCGCCCGGGCCATGGCCCACATGAGCACCGAGATCGCCCACCGCGACGAAGCCATCATTGCCCAGGGGAAACTGCTGGAAGAGCGCTTCGGAGCAATGGAGGAGATGGGGCGGGAGATCCATCAACTGCAAACACGCATCGACATACTCGAAGCCAACCCCTTGAACCGGCTCAAGCAATTCGTCAATCGACTGAGGCGACGCCTCCTTCGTCCGCTCAAATGAACCCCACTCCATCGTCACCCACATCAAGGCGTCTCGACAGTCTGGATCTTCTGCGTTTTTTGGCCGCAGGGGCCGTCCTTTGCTACCACTTCTACTTCATTGGCCCTCTTCAGGGATTTTGGCCGAAATCGATTTTTCTGCCTTGGGCACACTGGGGAGATCTGGGCGTTGACCTGTTCTTTGTCATCAGCGGGTTCGTCATCACCCTCACCTCAGACAATCGTGGCGCGGGCGATTTCCTAAAAGCCAGGGCAATCCGCCTTGTACCCGCATTCGCCGTCTGCTCGAGCATTACCGCTACGATGGCCATCACGTTGCCAGGCGTCAATGCCACGGAAACCCTGACCCGCTGGCTCGCCAGCCAGATGTTTTACCCACGCCTGTTCGGGATCGAACCGCTCTCTTCGGTTTACTGGACGCTCGCCGTGGAAATCCACTTTTATGGAGTTGTCGCACTCCTGATGGCGCTTGGCGTCTGGAAACGCCACAACGATTTAATCCTCTGGATCTGGCTGGTTTGCGCCTTCATAGTCCAGTACTTCGACGGCCCCGGCTGGCTGGCGCAAGCCCTGATCACGGAATATGCAGGGCATTTCTCGGCGGGCATCATTCTCTATCGTCTCCACGCAGGCAGACAGCCACGTTTCGCCATAGCGGCGCTGCTCGTCTCCTGCGCACTGATCTCCAAGCATATCCAGCACATTGACGAGTGGCTGGGCGGAAGTTTTCAGGAGTTCTTTTCCCCCGTTAGCATTGTCCTCGCCGCCCCTGGCCTGATCGCGCTCGTCCTGCTGGCGGCCAGGGCCCCCCCCCTGCCGCGTCGCCTGCCCCCCATTGCACAGGTTCTGGGTGCCATGAGCTATCCGTTTTATCTGATCCATGCAGACCTCGGCTTCTGGTCCCACGCCATCTTCGAAAGGAAGCTGTTCGGTCAGTTTCCCTTACTGACGGAGTGGATCAGCTACCCCTTGATGACAATTGGTGCACTCGTCCTATCCCTGCTGATTTCGTGGCTCGTAGCGAGCAGAATCGAACCACCACTCCAGATCAAGCTCAAGCAATGGCTGCTGCGCATCCCGCGGAACCAGCACGACCCGCTTGAGACCTAAAAATCACTTCGATACCAACGCACTTCGTCCTATGACCATCGACCTCAACGTTCTGCGTATTGCCGTTCTCATCCCTTGCTATAACGAAGAGTTGACCGTCGGCAGCGTCGTCTCCGGATTCCGTACGGCCCTGCCCAATGCAGACATTTATGTATTCGACAATGCCTCCACCGACGCCACCCGAATGAACGCGATTGCCGCCGGCGCGCAGGTACGGCACGTCGCCATCCCGGGGAAGGGCAATGTCGTGCGCCGGATGTTCGCCGACATCGACGCAGACATCTACCTCATGGCGGACGGCGATGCCACTTATCATGCGCCGAGCGCGCCACGTCTGGTTGAAAAGCTTATACACGAGCACCTGGACATGGTTGTGGGGGCTCGCAAGCACGATGATGCGGATGCATATCGCCTCGGCCATCAATTGGGCAACCGCCTGCTAACAGGCACCATGACGCGGATTTTTGGCGGACGCTTCACGGACATGCTCTCAGGCTACCGGGCCTTCTCACGGCGCTACGTCAAATCCTTTCCTGCCATGTCCCATGGCTTTGAAACGGAAACCGAGTTCACCATCCACTGTCTCGAGCTACGGATGCCTTACGGTGAAGTCGAAACGCCTTACGGGGTCAGACCCGAGGGGTCCACAAGCAAGCTCCGAACTTACTCGGACGGCATCCGCATCCTCAAAACCATCGTCAAGCTTTTCGCGATCGAAAGGCCGCTCGTTTTTTATTCGCTCCTTGCCCTCCTACTCATGCTGACGGGCATCGGGCTGGCTACCCCGCTTCTTCATACCTACCTGCAAACGGGGCTCGTACCACGCCTTCCCACAGCGATCCTTGCCACGGGCTTGTGTCTGACGGCGACCATCAGCCTCACCACGGGAATCGTGCTGGAGACGGTCACGGTGGGCCGCCGCGAAGCGAAGCAACTGCGCTACCTCGCAACCGCCAGATACGTGAATGACTGAACCTTTCAACAATGCTGAAGCGTCAATTGATTCACTTTGCGCTGGCCGGCATCGCCGGCTACGTCGCAGACGCAGGAACATTACTGCTCATCAGCCCGCTGGCAGGTCCCTATGCAGGCAGAGGAATCTCGTTTCTGATGGCAGTGCTGGTCACATGGATCATTAATCGTAATGTGACTTTCAAGCAGCAGCGGGGAAACCGCTCAAAGCACAGGGAGTTCATCGCCTACCTCTCCACAGCACTTGTGGGTGGCGCTGCCAGCCTAGGCAGCTATTCGCTGTTGGTAAGTCTCTTTGGCAGCCAGCCTGCCGCACTGGCACTCTTCGTTGCCATCGGGTCAGTGATCGGCATGGCCTTTAATTTCACATTGAGCAAGCACTTAGTGTTTCGCCCCCGAACCTGAACACAAGCCTATGCCCCCATCCTTTTCACCGTCGACACCAAAGGGCGATCGAATTCACTCCGGGCTGGCAATCCTACTTGCGCTTGCGGGGTTCACACTTTCTATCGCAGCCAGCTACCCAGGCTATCTGAACGGAGACTCACGGCACCAGCTGGAGGAGGTCCTCACGGGTAACTACGGGGACTGGCGATCGCCGACGGTGACACTGATCTGGCGCGCCCTGCTGTTTTTTTTCCCTGGCCCGGTCGGATTCATTGTTTTCGACAATCTACTTTTCTGGGGGGGGCTGGCAGCACTTGCCGTTGCCATCAGGCCAAAACTTGGTCGTGGCGCCTTGGCACTTGTCGCAATTCCACTGTTACCCGGCACCTTCAACTACCTGGGGCATGTGGTGATCGACGCCATGCTAGCAGCAGTGCTGGTCACCGCCAGCAGCCTTGCGTATCTGGCACGCCGCGAGCACGCCAATCCGGGAACAAGGCTGGCACTCCAGATTTCAGCCAACGCAGTGATCGCCCTGGGTTTTTTCGTTCGTCTGAATGCGGTCTTCTGTCTTGTACCGCTCCTTCTGTTTGCCAATGGCCGTCATGGCCTAAAGCGTGCGACGTTGCTGAGCTTCGCCGTGCTCAGCCTGCTCCCCGTCCTGTACAGCGTGCAGAACATCGCGCTCGACGTTAAGCGCTCACACCCGGGTGATAGCATCAAAGCCTATCAACTACTCGCCATTTCCTATCACGAAAGGAAGAATCTCTTTCCCGGAACATGGACCTCCGAGCAATCACGACAAATAGTCGAATCGTGCTACAGCCCCATTCAGTGGGACACGGCAGCCTCGTGGGGGCAATGCCGCTTTATTAGCGACACCCTGCATCTCCAGGGCATCTGGGGCACGAGCCGACTCACCCACGCATGGATCAGAACCATCCTTGAGCACCCCGCGTCATATTTCGTGATGCTCGTCCCGACGTTCAAGAAATCCACCTTTGATCCAAACTCCCGCCCCATGCTTTACAACGCTGCCAACCCCTGGGGCTGGGCAGTGCCTGACTCTCCCCCTCGGCCCGCTACGCAACTCGCGCGAGCCTATGCAACCTCCGAAGTCAATGATCGCCTGGGCCGCCCTTGGTTCTTTACCTCGCTCTCGATCATTGGCCTGATCCTGGCGTTGCGCTACCGGCTGCACACAACGACCGAAGGTCAGTTTGGTGTCGCAGTGCTCTTGTCTGGACTGGTTTATCTGGTCACATTCTTCTTTTTCAATGTATCTGCCGAATTTCGATACTTCTACTGGAGCGGGTTTTCCGCCTACTGCGGGCTCGGCGTGATTCTGCTCGCATACCGGTACCATCGTCGCAACCCCATTCCCATGGCCAAGCCGTCGCAAGCGCACACGTGGATTCATCAAGGAAGTCTCCTGCTCGCGACATTCGTGACCAGCCTCCACCTGCTGCCTTTTGCGATCCTCCCCTCGAAAAGGCTGGTCAGTCTCACACCTCTCGACCAGAAGGTCGTTGGCGTCTCAAGCGTCGCGCTGCACTCCACACCAGTCTGGATGCGCAAGCCCTTTGAAGCCGAGATATCGGCAATGACATGGTCCTACGTGGATGGCGTTTACCGTTCCGCACCACGCCTGAGCCCACTTCTGATTCAGACCAACACGCTGCACCAGGACCTGATCGTTCACTTCGAGACCGGACCCGACCGGGGGTGGGTGGCCATCGACGAGGCCGGACGTCACCTCGAGATCGACACCCACGCCCCAGAAGCGGGCAGTATGGCTGTCCTGCTTTCGCCTCTGGACAGAAGCGACCAGAGAAAACAACGCTTCAACCGCGAGTCCGTCCTTCTCACGATACTGGTGCTCGCAGGCGCGTGGCTGGTGATTCGGAAGCTTGCCCGCCCCCGTGGCCTCCTCCCCACGTAATCTGGTCTTACACCCCGCACCGCCATCATCCGCAGCCCGCATGCGATAATCCCGCCCCACGCGCACCGGGCAGATGCGCCATGTGCCTGCCGGCCCGGTCGTCTCAAACTATAACGACACACCGCACACCCTCATGGCCACTATCGCCTGGCTCATCCCGAGGCTGATCGAAGGTTCGGGCGGGCATCGGACGATGCTCGAACACGCCCTCGCCCTCGAACGGCACGGACACCACTGCCACCTGTACCTCGAAGGCACCCACACCGACCCCGACAAGGGCCGTCAGCTGATCGAACAGATCTTCGGCTACACCTTCGAACGGGTGAGCTTCGGCTGGGATGCCATCCAGCCCGCCGACGCGGCCATCGCCACGATCTGGTACTCCGCCGCCTTCGTGCGCGACCTGCCCTTCCCGTGCCGCAAGCTGTACTTCGTCCAGGATTACGAGGCCTGCTTCAACCCCATGGGTGACGCCTTCCTGATGGCGGAGAACTCCTACCGCTACGGGCTCACGCCGGTCACCATCGGGCGCTGGCTGCGCCATGAGCTGGGCGAGCGCTTCGGCGTGCCGGCCTACCACTTCGACTTCGGCGCCAACCTGGACATCTACAAGCCCCTGCCCGACGTACAGAAGGAGCTGGCCGTGTGCTTCATTCACCAGCCCGACAAGCCGCGCCGCTGCAGCCGGCTGGGCCTGGAGGCACTGGGCATCGTCAAGCACCGCATGCCCGAGGTGAAGATCTACCTGTACGGATCCCCCGCCCGGGACAAGGGCGCGATCTGGTTCGAGCATGAGCACCTGGGCCTGCTCAAACTGCAGGACTGCAACACCCTCTACAACCGCAGCGCGGTGGGCCTGTGCCTGAGCGCCTCCAACCCCTCGCGGATCCCCTTCGAGATGATGGCGGCGGGCCTGCCGGTGGTGGAGATGTGGCGCGAGAACACCCTCTACGACTTCCCTCCGGAAGCCGTGACCCTGGCCAACCAGACCCCCGAGTGCATCGCCGAGAGCATCCTGCGCCTGCTCGACAAGCCCGCCACCCGCGCCGCCATGAGCCAGGCCGGCACCCGCTTCATGGCCGACCGCCCCCTGAGCGTCGAAACCGACCAGTTCCGCGATGCCGTCGAGCGGGTGCTGAAGGGCCACACGCCCGATGCGGCCGGCGTTGAACGCCTGTACACCGCCGCCGCGGAGACCTCGCAGCACTACGTGGGCACCCTGCCGGCCAGCATCCAGAAGCGCCTGTCCTCGCCGCCCAACGCCTACGTCAACGCCCTGCCACCGCGCCTGCGCCGCTTTGTCGGCTGGGGCGCCCGGGTGGCACGCCGGATGCTCGAGAACCGATAAAGGCCCCCTGCCGCATGTACAAGCTCAAGACGCTCGATGTCTGGGACACCCTGCTCCGGCGCAAATGCCACCCGGACTTCATCAAGCTCACCGCCGCGCGGCATCTGCAACTGCGATTCAGCGCGCACCTGGCCGATGGCTTTGGCGACCACTGGGCGATCTTCCGCGAACGCTGCCAGATCGAGGGCGAGCTGGCCCGCGCCGCCTCCAAGGCCGGCACCGACGACGAATACACCCTGCACCATGTTCTCGAACACCTGGTGCAGCGGGTCGTCACCGCCCCGGGCGTGGACGCGGCACGGCTGGCCGACGAGCTCGCCGCCGCCGAGCTGGCACTCGAGAAGGCCAACACCTTCCCCGACCCCCAGTGCCGCGAAGTGATCGGCCAGTACCCGGCCGAACGCACCCTGTTCCTGTCCGACTTCTACATGCCGGCCGGCATGCTCAACGCGCTCCTGCAGCACCACGGCCTCGACGACATCGCCGCCGACGGCATCAGCTCCTGCGACATCCGCCTCAACAAGCGCTCCGGCCAGCTCTTCCGGCACGTCCATGAGGCCTTCGCCGTGGCCCCGGAACATCACGTCCATATCGGCGACAACCGCCACTCCGACGTCACCATCCCCGGCGCCATCGGCATCACCTCGGTGCACTACCTGCCCGAACAGGCCCACGCCGAGCGGGAACTGCGCGAAAGCCTGTTTGCCGACCGGGCCACCCTCTTCGGCCACCTGGAACGCATCATCGCCGACGGGCGCGACGATGCCCTCGACGGCCGCCATGGCGACGCCCGGGCCGCCTTCCTGCTCGGCACCCAGGTAGCACCCCTGTGGGTGGGTTTCTGTCTGTCGGTCGCCGAACAGTGCGTCGCCGAGGGGCTCGACCGCCTGTTCTTCTTCACCCGCGAAGGCGAATTCTTCATCCAGATCTTCGAGCGCCTCTTCCCCCACGGAAAGATCGCCGGCCTGCCCCTGCCCCCCCACGGCATTCTCGAAGTCAGCCGCCTGGCCACCTTCTGCGCGTCCCTGCGCGAGGTGAGCACCGCCGAGCTGATGCGCATGTGGAATCTCTACAGCACCCAGTCCATGTTCGCCCTGGCCCGCTCCCTGGGCCTCGAACCCGCTGCGCTGGAAGGGCTGTGCAGCCGGCACGGGCTGCCCATCGGAGAGGAGGTGGTCTACCCCTGGCAGGACGCCCGCGTCCAGGCCCTGTTTGCCGACCCGGACTTCCAGCAGCTGATTGAAGGCAAATCCACCGGCGACGCCCAGCGCCTCCTCGCCTACATCGAACAGAAGGGGCTTGCCGCCACCGACAGCCGCATCGGCATCGTGGACATCGGCTGGCGCGGCACCATCCAGGACAACCTGGCCCACGTCCTGCCCGAGAAGACCCTCTTCGGCCACTACCTGGGCCTGGCCCGGGTGCTCAACGAACAGCCGGTCAACTGCCGTAAGCACGCCTTCGGCCCCAACCTCAACCAGCATCCCGAGGCCAGCCACCTCCTGGACGCCGTGGCCCCCCTGGAGATGCTCAGCAACTCCCCCAACGGCAGCGTCGAAGGCTACCGCCTGCTGCCCTCGGGCAAGATCGAAGCCCAGCGCCTGATCGACGAGGAAGAGAACACCGTCTTCCACAGCTACGTGTCCCACTTCCAGCAGGGCGTGCTCTTCGCCGCCCAGGCCTGGGCCGACTACCTGGACAACCACGCCGTGTCGAGCGCCGAGCTGCGCCCCCAGGCCCTCGCCATCTGGACCGCCCTCGTCACCCGCACCCCGGGCGAGATGCTCGAGGCCTACACCTCCCTGAGCCACAACGAAGTCTTCGGCGTCGGCCAGTTCGTGGAGCAAAGCGCCGTCCCCTCCATGGGCGTCCTGCTCCGCTCCCCCTTCATCCGCCGCGACCGCCACAGCCTGATCCAGTACATCCGGCAATCCCAGTGGGCTGCCAGCCTCAAGAAGCGCACCGATCTCAACCCGGTGCACAAGGCCCTGCTCAGCACGGCGGTGTCGGCGGGGAAGGTGTACAAGTATGTGCGGGTACGGTGGCAGCATCACCAGGCAAAGCGCGGTAGCTGAACATGGCAGCGGTCCCCGTTCTCACCTATCACGCCGCCCGGATAGACGGAAACGACTATTCATCCAACGACCACGTGGCGTTCTGCGAAGACCTCCGGATCATCACGGCCCTGAATTTCCGCATCATCTCCCTCCGCCACATCGCAGATCGGATCATTGCGGGTGAGCCCCTGCCGGAGCGATCGGTTGCCATCTCCTTCGATGACGGCACCGATTTCGACTTTGCCGACCTGCCCCACCCCAGCCATGGTCCGCAGCGAAGCATCTTCAACATCCTCCAGGACTTCATTCGCGTGTTCGGCAAGGGCCGGCAGCCCGACATCAATGTGACGAGCTTTGTCATCGCCTCACCTGTCGCCCGGGAGGAAATCGATCGCCTGTCCCTGATCAACCTGGGCTGGATGAGCGACACCTGGTGGGAAACGGCGAGCCAGTCCGGCTTGATGGACATCGGAAATCACAGCTGGGACCACAATCACCCCCAGATTTCCGGCGAGATGCCCCCGGACGAGCGGGGAAACTTCCGCACCATCGACAACCGGAAGCGTGCCGACCACCAATTCAGGCGTGCGTACGAATACATCCGGGAAATGACCGCTGGCGCGGACGGGGATCTTTTTGCCTACCCATATGGGGAATACAACGACTTCCTCGTTCGGGAGTACCTTCCCCTCGGGGAAGCCGTCACGGGCACCCGGGCCGCCTTCACCACCCAGGCAATGCATGCGACAAGCCAGTCCTGCCGATGGCAGATTCCGCGATATACCTTTGGCGTCGACTGGCACACACCGGAAGAACTGATCAGAATTCTGTCCCAATGACTGCACCCGCCCAGGAAGCCCGCTGACACGACCAATGCCAGCCCTCCCATTCCGCCCTCGAGAACTCGTCCATCCATGAACAGCACAGCAACCGGAAGTCACTTCGACACGTCGTTTCAAGTGATCTGGCCGGCCAACGCCGAGTTTTTCGCGTCGGGCCTTTTCTTCGAGAGCTTCGGCGGTGGCTTTCCCACTCCTGCCCCCATCTCGCTGGCGGGTGTCGAGATTCCGCAGGAAAACTGGTTCCAGTGCGTCGCCTTGTACAAGTGGCCGGATGGCCTGATCGAAACAGTCGGCTTCTGTAACTGGATCCGCTGTGGCGAGGTGTATCTGGAGGGTGGTTTGTGTGTGAAGGGCAGTTTCTACAAGAGACTCCCCCGCGACCACTGGAAGGAGTGCCGTACCCGAGGCGGCGTGGCACAACTGATGATGGAGGCCGGCGCCGCCCGACTGAACGACCTTCCCGCCTGGTTCGGCTACTGCGGCGACAAACGCGCCCTGATCGTAGACCGCCGGGTCGGCTTCAAGGACACGGCCTATCCTTATCTGATTGCCAAGTGGTTCAAGGACCTTCCTGCAGCAGAACAAGACCAGTTGAGCGCAAAGATTGCACAAATCGGTCCTTTCTAGCGAATCAGCCCAATCGACCGCCACCTCTTTGCCCCACAGCCCACCCCAAGAAATCAGGCACGCCATGAAACCCGGCAACGATCTGCTCCCCCTCGCCCGAGACCTCATCGCCCAGGGCCGCCTGGCCCAGGCCAGCCATTGTCTGCAGGCGCTGCTCCGGCTCCAGCCGACACTCCTGGAGGCGCACAACCTCCTGGAAACCCATCGGCTGGACGGCAACTTCACGGACGCTTTCGGCATTGAGTCCCGGATTTCGCCGGACGACGACATCTTCCGCTTCTTCGCGAACCACCCCAGTTGCACCAACCCGATTCGCGACTACCTATCGGACGGGTGGCGCACCATGGTCGAACTGAGCCGCCTGCTGGAAAGCCTGGACCGCCCCCTGGGGCGTTGCGGCAGTTTTCTCGAGTTCGCCAGCGGTTTCGGCCGCTTCAGCCGGCACCTGGCCAAGGCGCTGCCCGAGGGTGCGCTGCATGTTTCCGACGTGGTCCCGGGCAGCGTGGACTTCCTGAAGCAGCACCTGGGCGTGGACGGTTTCTACTCCGTCAGCGACCCCGGAAAGCTGGCGCCCCCCAGGAAGTATGAAGTCATCTTCGTGCTCTCCCTGTTCAGTCACCTGCCGGAAAGCACCTGGTCCACCTGGCTCGCCCGGCTCTACGACACCCTCGAAGACAACGGCATCCTGATCATCACCACGCACGGCGAGAAATGCGCCCGGCTGATGGGCGTGAGCTTTCCGCCCAACGGCTTCCTGTTCATCCCCTCCAGTGAATCCAAGGCCCTGCCCGGTGAGGAGTACGGCTCCACCTTCACCTCGACCGACTACGTCCGCCAGGCCATTTCCCACCATCTGCGCGACGCGGCGATCCATGAGTTCCCGGCCCACTTCTGGGGCAATCAGGACGGCTTCGCAATCGTCAAGGGCAGACAGGCCTGATGCCGATGCTCGACACGCTCACCGAAGAACAGCTCCAAGCGGCAGCGAATGCCGCAGCCCAGGGGCCGCACTTCCGGCAAGCCCTGTGGCCGCACTGCAACTATGTGGGCCGCGATGTGGGGCCGGAGCGGCTGAAGACCCGCATCCACCCCGGCGATCAGATGCTGCTGCATTCGCTGAAGCACTTCCACGAGATCAACAAGCCCCTGAGCCAGTACTTCAATGTGGCCCTGCAGCAGCATCACGCCGCCCAGCAGATCCTGCGACATTTTTTTCCGGCCCCGCCGGAAACCCTGAAGGTCCTGGATTTCGCCTGCGGCTACGGGCGTCTGCTGCGCTTCCTGAGCCTCAGCATTCCTCCGGAGAACATCTGGGCCGCCGAGATCCAGGAAGAGGCCGTCAATTTCGTCGTCAATGAATACGGCGTGAATGGGCTACTTTCCGAGACGGATCCGGCCGGCTTCAATCCGGAGCAGCGTTTTGACTTCATCTGGGTGGCGTCCCTGTTCTCCCATTTGCCGGAGCCGCTTTTCCGGGCCTGGGTTGGCAAGCTGCACAGTCTCCTGAGCCCCAACGGTGTGCTGTGCTTCAGCGTGCATGACGAATGCCTGCTTCCGGCGGGTTCACCGCTGCCCCCCGGCGGCATCCATTTCGTGCCCCACAGCGAAAATGCCGACCTGGACACCTGCACCTACGGCACGACCTACGTGGGCGAGTCCTTCGTCAGCCGGGCCATCGGCGAGAGCGTGCAGCAGCCCGATCACCCCTACTTCCGGATTCCCCGCGGGCTGGCCAACGAGCAGGATCTCTACGTGGTCCCCGCCAATGCCACGACCGACCTGAGCGGGCTCTCGGGTTTTCGTCACGGCCCCTGGGGCTGGGTCGATGGCATCGAGGTGAGCGACGCGGGCTCGCTGGAAATGCACGGGTGGATTGCGTCCCTCGATGACGGCCCGCTGGAGAGCGTAAGCATCTCGGTGGATGGGCAGGTGACCCGCGTGCCCACTGGTGAGGCCCGCCCTGATGTGGCACGGGTCTTGGGAGATGAACGCCTGCACGGATCGGGCTGGCGTTTCAGCTCGGCGCTGGCCCCCGGAAAGGACAGCGTCTTCGTCCAGGTGTCCGGCAGTACGGCCAGGGACGAGAAGACCCTTCTTTACGCCGGCTTTGTGGCGGTGCCGGAACGCCAGCCCTCTGTTCCGGTAGAGGTACCGGCCGCGGAGGGAAAGGGGCTACTGGGCTTTGTCCGGCGTCTGCTGTCGAAACAGCACCGGCGCTGAGTGACGGCGCGCCGGGCGCCAGGCCCGGAAAGCCCTTTCCCCCGGAACCCTAGCCCCGCAGGAGACGACGCAGAAAGCCCTTCAAATGCTCCGCTGCGGAGAGTTCCCGGGGCTCAGGGACGGCCGCGAGGCGCTGCTCCAGTTCGGCCACCCGCGCGCCTAGCTGCCGGTTCTCAGCGTAAGTCCGGCTCCACTCGGCGTACACCGAGTGATGCCGGTCCGTCACCAGGCTGAGGCTGGGCAGCACCTGATCCAGCACGGCAGGCGCCTTGGCGCAGGCCACCAGGAAGTACAGCTCTGCCGGGTAGGCGTCGTCGCCGTCGATGGCGAGAACGCGGCTCTCCACCGCCGGGCCCTCAAGGGACCACAGCATCGACTGGAAACACGGCCGCTGGGCGAACCAGTGCTGGGCAGGGAAATGCCGGTTCAGCAAGCTGCGCAGCTCGGGGCCGTCCAGCTCCTTGACGTGGAACTCGTTGCGATAGCCGGTGCGATCGGAGTACTCGACGCGATTGGGCGACGAGATGATGAACAGCCCCCCCGGCGCCAGCAGGCGTGACACCTCGCCCATGAAGGCGTCGTGCTCGGTCATGTGCTCGATGGTCTCGAAGGACACGATCACGTCGAAACTGGCGTCCGGCAGGGGAATGCTGGCGCAGCTGGCGCAGAGATACTTGAGGTTGGCGGCGCTGCCGTAGCGCTCA
This sequence comes from Zoogloea sp., assembly GCF_044344315.1. Lineage (GTDB taxonomy): Bacteria > Pseudomonadota > Gammaproteobacteria > Burkholderiales > Rhodocyclaceae > Zoogloea. Next base: position 28,640 of record NZ_JBIJDC010000001.1, read on the forward strand.
CTGGCGTGCTTCACCGCCTCGGGGGAGATATCGACACCGGTGACACTGGCCGCCTGGGCGGCCATCATGGCACTGCCGTAACCCTCGCCACTGGCCACATCGAGCACCCGCTTGCCGGCCACGTACTGACGGGCAAAGAGGTAACGGTGCCAATGTTCGTAGATCATTTCCCCCTCGCAGCTAGGGAGGAAACGCTCGCCGGTAAAGGTCAAAGTCATGGGGCAAGGATCCGATCAAGGAGTGGCCGGAACAGCCGCGACGGTATCAAGAAAGCACTGATAGTCACGAATGTAGTCATCGGCATCGTAGTAATGGGAGGCGAAGACCAGCAGCAGGGCGTCGGCGGAATGCTTGTACTGCACGCCCCAGGTCATAGGTGGCAGGTACAGCCCCAGGGTCGGGTCGTCCAGGGTGAATTCCCGCCGGACGCTACCGTCGTCGGTCATCACCTGGCAGCGGCCACGCACGCACAGCAGCAGCTGCTCGCATTCCCGGTGGGCGTGCTCGCCACGCACTTCCTGGCTGGGCACGTTCATCACCATGAAGTAGCGACGCGGGGTGAAGGGCAGGGAGCGGCCGAATTCGCCCACGGTCAGATCGCCCCGCATGTCCTTGACCAGGGGCAGACGGAATAGCTGCACACCGCCAGCAACAACAGGCGCCATGGGCCCCGACGACACACCGGGCTCGGTCTGCCCCAGCGTATCCACATAACCGACGATGCGTGCCGGATTGCCGACAACGACAGCGTTGGGCGGCACCGAACGGGTCACCACTGCGCCGGCGCCCACCATGGCGTTGCGCCCGATGATGAGACCGGGCAATACCGTGGCATTGGCCCCGATGGAGGCGCGGGCCTCGACCCGCGTCTTCAGGAACTCCGCCGGGTAGCACTTGCTGCGGGGCATGCGGTCATTGCAGAAGGTGGCGTTGGGGCCGATGAAGACGTCGTCACCCAGCTCGATCCCGTCCCACAACTGCACGCCGCACTTGATGGTGACCCGATCACCCACCACCACGTCGTTCTCGATGAAAACATGGTCGCAGACATTGCAGTCGGCCCCCAGGCGCGCACCGGGCAGGATGTGGGCAAAGGCCCAGACCCGCGACCCCGGCCCCACCTGACGGCTCTCGCAGAGCGCCCGTGCATGTACGAAAACCCCCTCCGGTGCCGACACTACGGCCTCCGGCGTGTGCGCATCATCGACCATTGGAGTCCTCCACACCAAAATCGTGCCGGTTCAGCACCAGGGCCAGCGGGCGCTGCTTGCTGTTCTCGTAAGCCCGCCAGGCGTAGGAACCGATCAGCCCGAGCCCGAGGGCGTTGAGCCCGGCAAAGAAGGTCATCGCCACCATCAGCGCTGCATAGCCCGGCACCGGCACTTTGCCCGTCAGTTTGGCCACGACTACGACGAGGCCCAGCCCCAGGGCCAACCCCAGCCCCAGAGCGCCCAAAACAAGCAGCACCCGGATGGGCAGATCGGAGAACGCAAACAGGCTGTCGGAGAGGTAGGCCAGCTTGCGCCGGAAGCTCCAGGCACTGGCACCGTGCTCCCGGGCCAGCCGGGTGTAACCGAACACCTTGCGCCGATGCCCAAGCCAGAAGAGCTGGCCCACGAGGGAGCTGCGGGCCTCGGGCAGGGCCACCAGATGGGACGCAAAACGCCGTGTGCAGCCGAACACGTCGACACCGCCCGGGGGAATCTCGGGGTTGATCAGGCGCCGGTAGGCTGACCAAAACAGCTGTGCCGGCAGGCGCTGCAGCCAGGGGTCGTCACGCCCCTCCCGGCTGCCCACCACCACGTCGGCCTCATCGGCGGCGAGGGCGGTGAAGAAGCGCTCCATCAGTTCGATCGGCTCCTGCAGATCGGCGGCCATCACCGCCAGATAGTCGCCCTTCGCCTCACGCAAGCCCTCGCGAATCGCCGCGAAGGAGCCGAAGTTGCGCGCCAGCAGCAGCAACTGACTGTCAAAGGCCTGCCGGGGAAGGTGCTCGAGGAGGTAGCCGTAGGAGCCGTCGGGGCTGGCATCGACCACCATGACCAGCTCCAGCGCCCCGGGCAGACGTTCGGCCAGCGCCCCCACCTGCCGCAACAGCTCGGGCAAGGAACCCTGGTTGCGGTACACCGGTATGACCAGCGAGAACATCGGGTGCGCAGTCTTCATTACCAGACCTCACGCAAGGCGTCGCAGACCCGCTGCACCTGCCCGGCATCCAGGCTGGGATGGCAGGGCAGGCTGAATACCTCGGCGCAGGCTGCCTCGCTCGCCGGCAGGGCACCGGCCGGGGCCATGGGCGGCTCACCGAGGGCAGCCAGCCGGGCGATGAAACCCGGCTGAAGGTGGTCGGGCAGCGGGTAGTGGATGTCGGTCTGAATGCCCCGGGCCAGCAGCGCTGCACGCAGCGCGTCGCGCCGGGCATGGCGCAGCACAAAAAGGTGGGCCACATCGACGGCTTCGGTGGGTCGGGGCGGAAGGGCGCCGCCCGGCAATGCCCCGAGCACCGCGGAATACTGTGCCGCCACCTGCTGCCGCGCGGCATTCAATTCCGGCAGGGCCGGGAGCAGGACCCGCAGGAAGGCTGCCTGGATTTCATCGAGGCGGCTGTTCATGCCCCCCGGGATCTGCACCTGGTACTTGGGTTGCCAGCCGTACTGGCGCAACTGGCGCAGACGGGCCGCCAGGCCGGCATCACTACAACACACCGCCCCGCCATCGCCCAGGGCGCCAAGGTTCTTCGTCGGATAGAAACTGAAACAGCCCAGCTCGCCCCACGCACCCGCCTGTCGCCCCTCCCAGCTGGCGCCGTGGGCCTGGGCTGCGTCCTCGATCACCGGTATGCCCGCCGCCCGGCAGGTGGCGAGAATGGCCGGCATGGGCGCCATGCGGCCATACAGATGGGTGACGATGAGGGCCCGGGTACGCGGGCTTATCGCGCCGCCGATGGCGGTCTCGTCGAGCAGTAGCGAGTGGGGGTGGATATCCACGAAAACCGGGCGAGCGCCAACGGCCAGGATGGCCTGGGTGCTGTAGCCCCCGGCATTGGCCACTGTCAGCACCTCGTCGCCGGAGCCCACCTCAAGCGCCCGCAGGGCGAGCTGAAGGGCATCGCTGCCGCTCGCTACACCAATGCAGTGTCCGCTTCCCACATGGGCCGCCCAAGCCTCTTCAAACGCATCCACCTCGGGGCCCAGAATGGTCCAGCCGCTGGCAATGACCCGCGCCGCAGCGGCGTTCAGGTCGGCCTGAAAGCGTGCGTACACGCCGCTCAAGCTGTTCATCGGGATCACGGGCAGCACGTCAGGGCAGGAGTTGATAGACGACATAGGCATCGCCAGACTGGAATGTCGGCTCCATAGGCAGGCGAGGATCGTCTGGCGCGGAAGGCGTGCCATCGACCATCGATAAAGGCCCCGCACTGTACCATCGAATCCCCGCCCGCCGGAGTGCCTCCAGGCGCTCGGGTGGCGGCAGGGCAACCATGCGCTGCCATTCATCGGCACGCACGCGCACCGCTGCAGAGCTGCGGGGATGCAGGTTGAAACCGATCCAGTAGGGCGTACAGGCAGCCAGCGCAGTGAGGCGGAAGCCAGGGTCGGCATCGGCGCGCTGGCAGACATCGCCAGGGCGAGCATGCTGCCGAATATGGGCAGCCGCCTCAACCAGCCCCTTCGGCAAAGCCGGCCGGCCGTCGATCTTGCCGGGACCACGCTGTATCTCCGGACCCAGCCGAATTCCCGCCACGCAGCCCACCACCAGCACCAGCAACACGGCAGCAAGACCCCAGCCGCGCCGGCCCTGCGGGCGGTCGGAAGACGGCACCAGGAAGGGCGCAGTGGTCAGCCACCACATGGGCAGCACCCAGACCAGCGGACGGTGCTGGAGCTCTTCCGGCGTACCGGCACTGCCGCGCTTGTCCAGATCCAGCCCCAGGGCAAACAGCAGATAGCCCCCCACGACCAGCAGCATCCACACACGTACGGCCCGGGGAGCCCGCGGCCAGGCCAGGATGCCGAGCAACATCCAGCCCAGGGTGCCTACCAGAATGACGATGGGCGCCAGGGCCGGCTCACTCAGGCCGGCCAGCCAGCCGGGGGCCTGCAGGTGCAGCAGCGCTGGCCAGTATTCGCGCCATCCACCACCGCCGAGATGGATCAGGGGCAGGCCGGGCAAGGGTATCCACAGCAGGACAAGCAGCGCCAGCAGGGTCATTCCCGCCACGATCATCCTGCGTCGGAAAGCAGCGCCGGGAAGGGTCAGCGCCCACCAGAACAGCAACAGCGGCCCGGCCAGCAGAATGATCTGCGCCTTGAACAACATGCCCAGCGCCAGGGCCAGCAGCAAAACCAACAAGCTCCACACGGGGCGGGCGGTGGCATCCTGCTGACGGCCATGCAGCCAGCTCGCCAGCAACAGGGCCACCACACAGCCATACAAGCTGCCGGGGGAGATCATCTGCAACCAGTGCCAGCCCAGAAAGGCCTGCCCGGACCCCAAGCCCGCCGCGTCCGGCCAGAACAATGTCAGAGGCAGGGCCAGAGCCAGCCAGGGCAGCTCGGGACGCAGACGAAAGACCCACTCCGACGCGGCAGCAAGCATCAACAGCATGCCGAGCGGCCACCAGACGACAAAGGCCAGATCTATGCCACGGGCGCCACCGAACGCCGACAGCCACCCGACCAGGCCATAGCTGAGATAGTGATAGGGCGCGAGGGGCAGGTCCACACCACGCAGATCATGGACCGGATGGAGGCTTCCCTGCCCCAGCATGTCGATCAGCACCCCGTGAAAATACCAGTCTTGCCAGATCCGCTGGGGCCCACCGCTGGCAGTGCCCGCCGAGGCGCTCCACAGGCTTTCACCCCAAAAAGCCAGGGGCAGCGCAACCAGCGCCAGCAGCAGGACAAGGGAGGGCGATGGCGCCGATGCGGATAGCAACGGCAAACTGCCGGGACGCCGCCGTCGGACGTACGGCACAAGCAGGACGGCCACCATCAGGGCGCCACTGCCGATTGCCGGGACACCCAGCACCGCGAGGATGGCGAGGCTGGCGAGGACCAGCAGCACAGCCAGCACCCAGCCACCGGCAAGGCTGGCGAGACCAGCCCTCCGGCGCAGGCCGTCGGCCCAGGCCAGGGTGAGCGCCATGGGCAGGGTCAGGCAGAGCGCCACAAGGATGGGCGCTCCCGCCAGGCCCGCGGCCACGCCAAACGCCGCGCCGAAGGCCAGAGGCGCCGCCAGAGTCAGACGGTGTTCCACCGATGGGGCAGCCGGCACACGCCAAGTTCGCGGCTCTCTCCGGTCACGGTCACGTCGCAGACGATTTCGTCGAACAAGCGGTAGCCCTCCGGGTCGAGCGCATGCGTCTTGATGGTGTACTCACCGGGGAGCAAGGACAACTCGGGTAACTCAAGCTCGAAGGCGAACTCATTGTCGGCAACGCGCGACAGCACGTGGCCCTCCATCTCCGATGACACTCCGTAAATCGGCATGCCATCCTTGCGCACAAAGCCCACCAGGGCGGTGGGAACCCGATCATCCGGCGAGAAAAGCCGCCCGGCGATACGCAGCGCCGCGCCTTCGGGCAGCGTGATGCCTTCGGGGCTGGGTCGCTCGTTGAGCGTCACGGACAGGACGGCGTAATGACCACTTTTGATGGCCGTGGCGTGATCCTGGGCCTTGGGGACGTTGCGGGCATCGTGCCAGGCCAGGTACTCCCGCGTGACCCGGTTGGAATCGCCGTAGGCATGCAAGCGCCCATCATGAATCCAGGCAGCCTTTTGGCAGAGCTTCTGGACATGGAACATGCTATGCGCACAAAGCAGCAGGGTGCCGCCGTTGGCAAGATAGTTCTCCATCCAGGCTATGCACTTGCGCTGAAAGGACTCATCCCCCACCGCCAGCACTTCGTCAGTAATCAGAATGTCCGGGCTGACCGTTGTGGCGACGGCAAACCCTAGGCGCACGATCATGCCTGACGAGTAGTGCTTGATCGGCTGGTCCATATGCTCGCCGATGTCGGCAAAAGCCAGGATGTCGTCGAGTCGCTCACGTGTTTCCTGCTCGCTCAGGCCCATCAGGGCCGTAGCCAGAAATACGTTCTGACGCCCTGTGTATTCCGGGTGAAACCCCGCCCCCAGCTCCAGCAAGGCACTGATGCGACCCCGCAGTTGTAGCTCACCCGCGGTCGGCTTGACCACACCGGCAATGATCTTCAGCAGGGTCGACTTGCCAGCACCGTTTACGCCGATCAAGCCCAGGGACTCTCCCCGACGCACATCGAAGCTGATGTCGGTCAGCGCATCGTAGCGTTCCGTAAAGGGCTGGCGCCGCAGCAGGGAATACAGGGTGCGGATGCGCCCGGCCGCGGAATTCGCGATCGGATATGACTTGCCGATCCCGGTCAGGCTGATCAGCGGCGCTTCAACAGGACTCCCGCTCATCAGATGAAATCCTCGAAATAATCGGAGAGGCGCCGGAACAACAGCACCGCCGCAAACACGGCCACACCGCCACCCAGCACGAAAAGGGACAGCTGCCCGAAAGCCGCGAGGTCCCCATGCATCAGTCCGGCACGGATAGGCTCGAGCAGATGCACCAGGGGGTTGAAGGCCACAATCCAGCGCACCGACTCCGGCACCTGCGTGGTGGGATACAGGATGGGCGTCACGTAGAACATGATCATCAGCGCCGGGCCCAGCATGTGGTCGATGTCCTTCAGGAAAACCTGAAAGGATGCCGTCACCAGCGCTATCGCCGATGCCAGCAGCAGCAGCGCCAACCAGCCCATCAACACCACCGGTAGCCCGGAAAACCGGAAGGGCTCGCCACCAACGGCCAGGGCGCAGATGACCACCATGAAACCGACGAAATGAATGAAAAAGGTAGCGCCAATCGAGGCGAACACCAGCAACTCGTGGGGAAAATGCACCTTCTTGACCAGGCCGGAGTTACCCACCACTGCGTGGGTCGCCCGCTGCACCCCTTCCTGGAAAGCCATCCAGGGCCACAGGGCACAGGCCACGAAGGCCACGAAACTGTGCTCACCCAGCTCGGGAAAGCCGACCTTGAAGACCTTCCGGAAGACGAATCCGTAGATCATCAACAGGAGCACGGGCTGGCCGAGGGCCCACAATCCACCGGCAATCGTCCCGGAATAGCGACTGGTGACCTCACGCCGGACAAAGGTGAGGAACAACCAGCGCTGCTGCCAAAGTTCGGTAAGGATATTCATTGAATCCGTCCGGCACTCGCACTGCACAATCCATGTTTCGACCCATCCTGGGCCGAGGCCATGGGCTGTGCAGCGGGCGCGGGCATCAAGCGCCTCGCAACAGTATCGCCGGGGATCTGCTGCAGATACGCGGTACAGGCATGATGGAGATGATGTGCGTGTTACTTGCTCACCGCACGTCGCACGGCGTCAGCGTCGATCTTGATGGTGGCTGGATCACGCAGCGGATCGGCGATCTTCTTACGGACCTCACCTCGCATGCGATTGCGGACACTCTCCATCAGGGCGTCCTTCACCTCGTCAAAGGGACGCAACACCGGTGCCTGTCGCTCTTCGAAACGGATGATGTGCAGCCCGAAGTTGGTCTCCACGATCCCGGACAACTCGCCCGGCTTCTTCATCGAGAAGGCAACCGCCTCAAACTCGGGCACCATCGTGCCCTTCGGCTTCATGCCGAGATCACCGCCACGCTTGCCTGAGCCGGGATCGTCGGAGTACTTCTGGGCAAGTTCTTCGAAAGACTCGCCATTGCGCAGTTTTTCGAGCACAGACTCGGCCAGTGCACGGGAGGCTGTCCGATCGCTGCCGCAAGCCCGGAAAAGGATGTGGCGCGCACGCACCTCCTCCGGCTTGGTGAATTTCTCGGGAAATGCTTTGTACTCATCCCGGGCAATGGCTTCCACCTGAGTCTCCGACACGGCTTTGGACTCGGCCTGCTCCATGTAGATCTCGTACAAGGCACGTTCTTCCGCCAACTTGAGGCGATCAAGAATATCCTTGCGGGACGTCAGCCCTTCCACACGCGCTTTGTTCGCCACCAGGCGACGCAACATGATGTCAGCAGCCATCCGCTCACCGGATGGGGAGCCGGGCTCGCGCATGCGCTTCAGCAGTTCTGGCGATCGTCCGACCATGTCGGCTTGCAGATCAGCAGCAGTAACGGCAGCCTTGGCATGAGTGGCGACAATCTCGTCACCCGAATAAGACTGGCTTGAAACAAGCGCTGCAAAAACAAAAGAAACGATGTGAAGATTCGACAACTTCAATTTGCTCACTCCGAATGGAAAAGCAGAAAAGACAGCATTTGTTGAATGACGGTTCATCACAACCAATAATTCTGCGCTTACGATAGAAATGACAAAGGCGGGCCAGGCCCGCCTTTGTCATTCAACACCCCCGAAGGGGTGTTTAGGTACAGCTCAGCTTACCACTTCAGCGGCAGAACTTGGCCGTAGTTGGTGCCGGAGGCGCCAACACCAGCGTTGAACACGTTCACCGCGGTGAAGCCGATAACCGGCAGCGGGCCGTTGGCGCTGGTGGTGCTCAGACGAACCAGACCATCGTTGTACGCAAAGGTGTAATCCTGAGCGGTGATGTTGGCAGCCAGTGCGCCAGACGGGGTGGAGCCGTTGTTGATGGACACAACGGACACTTCGCCGATCAGGGTCCAGGTGGCGGAACCTTGCGGGTTCGGGGAGATCACGATGCTGCTTTGATCAACCACGGTACGCTCTTCACGGTCATAGACGGTGGGAGCGCCGACAACCACGGAGTTGGTGCCGGCAACCAGGCTGGCGTAGGGGCCAGTAGCGCCGAGAACGGTGGCCAGGGTGCGCAGCGGATCCGCAGTGTCGTTAGGAACGTTGCTCCAGGTGTAGTAGTAACGACGGGTCGGCTGGGACAGGACGACATCGGTAGAGGCCAGGATGGAATCATCGGTGGCGTACTCGGTGACGACGGAAGCCTTAGCCAGAATGCCTTGCAGCTCAGCCAGTTGAGCGGTCACGTTGGCGGTGCCGTACGGGGTCGACAGATCGGGCAGGTCGAATTCGTACATGCGCACGTTGCCGGTGGCGGTGTTGAACACACTGTCAGCGGTGGTGGCTGCGTCAAAGGCGATCAGCGGGAAGGACACGGTGCCGGTGGTCAGGTTGGCCTGACGGGCGTAGCGAACCGGAACAGCGACGCTCTGAACCAGGGCGGTACCAGGAATGGTGAAGGCCTTGGAGTTAGCGACGTTGATGATGGTCGCAAAGGAGGTCAGACCGGAGGTCGGAGCAGTCAGCGAGTCGCTCAGATCGTTCGGCTCAACGCCGGTACCGATCAGGGTGGTGGAGGAGCAAGGAGCCACACCATTCACGTGCTTGGTCGCATCGAACAGAGCGGTTTGCACACCGGTGGAGGCAGCAGCGGTACGGTTGTTGGCAGTGCCAGCAGCGCCCTTGATGATGTCGCCCATGTTGATGATTTCAACGTAGCCTTCACGGGTGCCTTGAGCCTTGTTGGCATCCAGCAGACGGGCGGTCACGAACTGCTGATTGACGCTGGTCGGCAGGGTGCAAGACTTGTCGCTGGTGGCCAGACGGGCAACGGTGCCGTCCAGGGTCACGGCAGCGGTCCAGACGTCAGCCGGGGACAGGAAGACTTGGAAGTCAAAAACGTCGTCGGAGAACTGAGCGCCGCGGAAGCGGACCTTGACAGCCTTGCCATGCTGCTCGTCGGTGTTAGCGATACTGATCAGGGTGGTGTTGCCGTTCTGAACCGAGTAGTACGGCAGAACGTTGATGTGACCCACACCATTTTGCGCAACGGTGATCGCTGCGTTCGAAACTCCGGACAGCGCACCCAGAGTGGCCGCAACACCAACAGCAAGAAGCTTTTTCTTCATACAGAACTCCTAAATAGCAAAAAATGAACGCAACGTAATCAAGTCTTACGCTGGATGACACCATAGCACAGACAGCAATTTTTTTGAACAGCCTGCAAACACAATTGCGCCATGCCCTGTTGCACAAAAACAACGAAATTTTACATACACATACGGGCTATTCACAAGCTCAGGCCATGAGCCCGAAAACCTAGAATCGCTCGTACCGCCACCACTCACCCGCTTCGAGTATCCAACGCTCCTCGAGATCGGTCGTGGTCTCCGGGTAACCCCGTTGCAGAGGCGCAAATCCGATACGCATCGTTACATCGCAGGTCGCGTCCTTGCACTTTACATTAACGACCTCGGCGCTTTTAAGTTTAGCCGCCGGAGCAGAACGCCCCCTGAACCCGAAAAGGTCAACAGCCTTGCGATAGGCGGGCGTGGCAAAACTGTAAGCCTTTTCCCAATTCCCCGTCACAAGGGCACCCCATCGGGCCTGGGCACGCTCCCTGACGTCCGTTTCCGGTTCGCGCGTGGCGAACGAGGCGCAACCTGCCAATACCGTAAGGCACGCGGCACAGATCATACCCCAAGCCCGGAAACGCCCTTGCCGGGAAAAAGTCACATCACGCCGAAAAAACATCATGACTTCACTCACAAATTATTACTCTTTTCAACAATAAAACCGCCCCGAAAGCGCTAGCGCCACCGGAACCCCTCAACGCTTGATACCCAGCAGGGGTTTCAGGCCCTGCATCTTGGATTTCAGTTCCGCCCCCACCTCACGGACATCCTGCTCGGTGCGCACCACCCGGGGGGTGATCATGACCAACAGCTCGGTCCGGTTCTTTTTCAGGGTGGTCGTCGAAAACAGGGCGCCCAGCACCGGGATGTCCTGCAACAGCGGGACACCCTGCTTGCCATCCCCCTTGTTGTCGCGAATAAGGCCACCCAGGACAATGGTTTCACCAGAGCGGACCGCCACCTTGCTGGTGATCATGCGCTGGAGGAAGCTGCGCTGCCCCGTGGCCGAATCGACACCCCCTACATCCGAGATGCTCTGGTTGATCTGCATGGAGATGAGGTTACCGGCATTGACGGAAGGCGTCACCGAAAGCAGGACACCCGTATCCTTGTACTGGATGGACGAGGTGCTGACGCCACCATCGGTAACCGTCGTGGATGAACGGATCGGCTGCTGATCCCCCACCTGGATGGACGCGGTCTGGTTATCCAGGACCATCACAGAGGGTGACGATATTACGTTGACCAGTTGCTTGTCGGCCATGGCGTTCAGCACCGCACGGACCGCCCCGAGCGGGTTGGTGACCGTGTAGGAAAAGCCTTGCTGGGCCGTATTGATGGCCCCCGTCGTGGTGTTTCCGAGCACGCCGGTTCCGCTCCAGCCACCATTGCCGAGCCCGCCTTCGAAGTACCACTGCAGACCGTACTTGGTCTCATCGGTCAGGGTCACCTCGACGATGCTGGCCTCAATGAGCACCTGGTTAGGCGTGATGTCGAGCTGGCGCAAGGCGGCTTCGATGCGCTTGTAGTCCCGGCGCGGGGCATGGATCAGGAGCGCGTTGTTGTTGTTGTCAGCCACGACACGGATATCCTTGCCGAGACTCACCTGGGTGACCGACGACGGAATGACCTGGGCGTTCTGCCCCGCCCGGTTCCCTGTCAGGTTGGCACCCATACCCGTGTTGCCCGTCCCGGATGCGAATCCGAAACCACTTGCGCCTGTATTGGCACCAAAGCCTGCCGTGGTCTGGGTTGCCGTGGAAAGCCCCGGCGCCACGCCAGTGGCAGCCTGCCCGGTGCCGGTGGACGGCTGGGGCGAATACAGGCCATTGAGCAGGTTGGCAAGGTGCTGGGCCGACCCGTTCTGGACCGGGTATACATATAGCTGCGCCTCTCCGTCGGAGTCCATCGGCTTGTCGAGGCGCTCGATCCACGACTTGGCCTGCTCAAGCATGTGGGCGCGCGGGGTGATGACCAGCAGCGCATTGAGCCGCTCTATCCCCAGCACGCGGATCAACCCACCCAGCGGCCCGGCCATGCGGACCGCGGTCGACGCCGAGCTGGCGTCATCCGCCTTCCCTGTTCCGCCTGCAGCGGCCGCCGGCTTTGCGCCCGCCCCGCCCGCCCCAGCGTCACCACCGGCGAACAGGGACCGCAGCGTGGTCTCGATCTCCTTGACCGAGGTATTCTCCAGGGGAAACAGGCCCACCGACATACCCTTGAGCATATCGACATCGAAGGTCGAGACGATCTCCAGCCACCCCTCCACTTGGTTGCGGGTACCGGCCAGGACAAGCAGATTGCGGAGCACATCGACACGCACAAAGGCTTCCGGCCCGGCCACGGGACGCAGGATCTCAGCCATCTCGGCGGCGCCGATGTGCTGCAGCGGAATGATCACGCTGCCGTAACCGGCAAGGTTCGAATTGGCGCGCCGCGGAATGGGCACGGCGCTCTTCATCATCTCGGCCTTGCCGATGCGATAGTGACCATTCACATCCGGCACCATGACGATGCCGTTGTTCAGAAGCAGGGATTCGAGAATGCCCAGAAGCTGGTCCTTGGGCACTGCACCCTGGGTGTGCAGGGTGATATCACCTGTCAGCGGGGGCACGATGGAATAATCAAGCTTGAGCAGATCGCCCATGATGAAGTGGATCACTTCCGTCACGGTCGCCTTCTCGAAGCGCAGCCCCACGCCCTTGTCATCCGAGACCACGAGGTTCCGCGCCGCCGGGAGCTTCATGAGCTGATCGTTGCCCTTGATGAGCACCGGGCCGGACCGCTTGGCCTTGGCAGCCTGCGCGGCAGAGCCTGCCGGTGAGCCATCGCCAGCCGACGGAACCGTACCTTCGGCCCGATAGGCATCGATGGCTACCGGCGCATCCACGCCTGCCCTGCCCGAAGCTTCGGCAGACAAGCTCGACGGGGCCTGCGGGTCGGGCAAGGCCTGGGCCAGAGCCCCAAAGGACATCGCCAGGCCCAGGGAGCAGGCCATTAAGACAGATTGCAGCCGTTTCATCCGTAGGAAATCCATGTTTTTTGTCACTGCGCAGGAGCAGGCTTGTTGCCGCGGGCCAGCAGGGCCGCCTTGCGTGCACGACGATCAGCAATCGCCTCTTCCACCGTTCTCGACTTTCCGTCACTTCCCATTATCCGGGGGCCGCCTTCGATACCGCCACTCCCGCCGCCCTGCGCTACCGCCATGTCGGGAGCCCCCTGCACGGCATGCTTGAGCTCCAGCGTACGAAGCTCGCCGCCCGCGCCCTTGAACCGTGCGGTCTTGCCCTCTACCCCGTCGAGCGCCCAGGCGCCGAGCGTCTGCCCGAGCATGACGCGGCGGAAGCGGCCACCTGTCAGGGCGATCACTCCGCTCTGCTCCCCGCCTTCCATCAAGCCCACCAGCCGGATGTCGGCAAGGGGATCGGGCTCCTGTTCAGCCGCGGACTTTTCCGGCGCAGGCGGCGGCGGAGGCCGGCGACTGACCCAGAACAAGGGACGCTCCCCCGTGCTGTTGAGCTGAGAGAGGTCATTCGGCACAGGGGAGACCGGGTAAACAGTCAGGGAATCCGAAGCCGGCGCAATGGCTGCCGGCGCCCGCCAGAGCACATTCTTCGGATCGAAATCCTCGTCCAGCCAGAGGGCTCCCAGGCCCCAGGCGAGGGCCAGATTCAGGACCAGCAGGATGGGCCACAGCTTGACCCTCATGGCTGGATCCGCAAGGACATGACGACCATGGTCGCCGAAACCTGCTGAGGCTGCTTCGGGTCACCCCGATCGATGGAACGCAGGCTGAGCGTATCCACAAACAGGGCCGGCGTATCACCTGCAAGGGACGCGAGCGTCATCTGCAGGCTCTGCAAGCCGCCCTCAAGGGTCAACGAAACTGGAATCTGCTCCATGCCGTTCTCGACCCTTGCCGGCAACACCTGGCTGCTGACGATGGTCATGCCCGCAGCCTCCGCCGCGCGTCGAGCCCGCTGCTGCACATCATTGCCCGCTTTGCCGGCATCCTGCTCGGCTGGGTAGGCCCAGCGCCGCAGACTGGCGTAAGCATCGAGCACAGTTTTCTTGAGAGGGGCATCCGCCCCCTGCAGACCGAGCAGGCGCGCATAGCGGGGCTCGATCTCCTCCAGGACCGCCTGGGCGGCAAGGTAGCGATCCCAGGCATAACTGGCGGCGAGAGCCATGGCCCCCACGAAAATGATGAACGTCAGGCCAACCGAGATGAGCGCACGATGACGGATCATGTTCATTGGCCCTTCTCCGCCCGATTGATCTTGAACTCGATGGTGAAATACTCTTTGGCGCTGCCCTGCACCCGAGTGGTTGCCGCCGGCGCCTTGACATCCGAGTAAGCCGGCTGGGAGGCCAGGATGTCGAGCAGACGGGCCGCATTGGCCGCCTGCCCGGAGATCCGGACGGTATTGCCCTTGAACTCCAGCGTATTGACGAGCACATCATCGGGCAACAGGCGCGACAACTCGTCCAGGGTCAGCAGCGGATTGGCGTAGGCGGTGACAACACCGTTCACCTGCTCCAGACTGGCGTTGAACTTCATCAGATCAGCACGCAGATTGACTTGGGGCGAGGACGCCTTGACCAGCTTCTGGTTGCGCTCCAGCGCATCCATCACCTGAGCCCTCAACTGCAGCAACGGCGTCAGCGCAATGGCCATCAGCAGTACCAAGGCCAGCCCCAGCAAGCCGATGTTCAACCAGCGGGCGGCACGACCACCACGCCCGTGCTCCGACTCTCCGAAACCCCGGATGGGAATCGGCTGACCTCCTCCGGCCCACACTTCAAACCGGGACGGGAGCGCTACCGACGAAAGGCTCGCCAGATGGCGCTGGATCAAGCTGCGGGAAGACAGGACGGAATCGATGTGCAGGGCATCGCCCTCGCCTCCATCCCGCCGGACAAAACCCCACACCAGATCATTCTCGGGGAAGGGGCTGGCGCTGCGCGCATCAAGTGCCACGGCAGCATCCAGATCATCACCACTCAGGCGGGGCAGCGCCAGACTGCGGCGCAGCAGCAGATCTTCCGGCAGCTCGACAGCCACCCGTTCGACCTTGCCCTTGAAGGAGACAGACGCCGCCGAAACCCCCAGGCGCGTGCTCACCTGCCCGTCCGCATCAATAACACGAACCGGCGCCTGCGGATTGAACCAGCGAAAGAGTGGCCAGGCCGCAGCATCTGCCCAGCCATCGACGAAGTAACGCCCGACGGCCGCGAGATCGAGCCCAAAAAGGTCGAATTGACTCTTGGAACTGCTCATTCAGCGCTGCGCCACGGGGAGATTGCCACCCACACCCAGCGAACGCTCGGCACGCAACACCGTCCATGGCAGCCGGGATGACGGATGCGGCGCAACATCAGCGACCTGGGTACGCACGATGGCACGATCGGCGCCAAGGGGCACGAAGGCCTTCAGCCGAAAACGCGAAGAGGAGGATTGATCGATGAATTCCTGCATCAGAGTGGTGGTATCAACCTGGACCTGCCCCGCGTCTCGCGCGGCAGCAACCCTATCGGCGACGGCTGCATTCCCCTGGGCAAGCACAAGCAAGACTTCGAAAGGCGCCGCAAGCGGATTGGTGCGCGCCGAACCACCATCGACGGTGATCAAGCCCTTAATTTTATCATAGGTTTCCAGGTCAACCCCAAGCACCTGGAGGAGGTCTTCGGGCGCTTCGAACGCGCCCCCGCGGGTCCGGAAGGGCACGCCGGCGGCCGCATACTCCGGGTTCTCGGCCCCCTTCGGAAGCGAGGCCGAATCCGGATCGCGCCAATCGATCACGCGCTGGGCCAGCGTCTGGGCCGTGGCCGGATCCAGCCCCGCCCCATGCACGAACAAAGCCGCCAACAGGGGCTCCGGCGCGGAATTGACGGCAATCAGTCCGTTCAAGGGCGTCACCACCACACGCACCCCCTCCCCATCAAAGGCAAGATCGAGGGTCCGCTGGACGGCGAAGGCCGCTCTTCCGTCAGCGACGATGCTGCGCAGGGCGAGCTGGATTGCCGCATCGCCCCGAGCCTCGGCCGCAGCCATGTCACGGCCTGCGGTCACCGTACGCAGTTCGGTGCGCGCCTGAAAAACCAGCGCCGACACCAACAGCATCAATGCGCTGACCATCCACAGCACGGCAATCAGGGCGTAGCCGGCCTGCGACTTGCCCCGCGAAACGCGGCGCGTCATGGCGTCCCCGCTCCGGTGACGATGCGGGCCGAGGCACCGGAGGGCATCAGGCTACGCACTGGAATGACCATCAGAGGCCACGCACTCCCTGCGGCAGAGATCGACAGGCGGATACGGGCCAGCGTGCGGGGCTCGGGGCTGTTGCGCCATGCCTCGCGCCACTCGCCGCCGTCATCCAGCTGATAGGCCAGCGAGAATCCGTCCAGACGCCCAAGCAGGACCCGTTGCTCGGCCAGCGACCAATCAGGAAGTAACTCGACGCCCGTATAGGGCAGATAGGCCAGCATCAGCGCACTGCCGCCATCGTTGGCAGCCGCCACCTGCAGGCGAAAATGGTAAAGCCCGCCCGCGCCATGGCGGGCCGGCATGACCCCCACCCATTGCACGGCCGCAGCCCCCCCCACAAAAGTGCTCTCGTCAGGCGTTCCGGCCAGGCTGAGCCGGGGGCGCAGGACCACCTGCCCGAACACGTCATCGAGAAATCCGGAAACCACGCGACGTTCGTCCACAAGGGCAACACGCGCATCAAGCTTCTCCCCGGTGATCCCGAAGGAGCGCATCGCCGTGAGCAGCCCCACCATGATGATCGCCACAATCACCAGGGAAATGATCAGCTCGATGACGGTAAAGCCCTGTTCGTGCCGGAGCCTCACCGTGGCGCTCCGGGAGGCGGCCTGAGCTGGGGCAGCAGGCTCGACAGGGTCACCGACTGGGGGCGCTCCGGATCACCGAAAGTGACCTCCACGTCCACCCGGTGCAGCGGCACGGCAGGCCCGGCTGCGGCGGCGGGCAAGGGGTAAGCCGCGGTACGCAATTGCCAGCGCATGCTGCCATCCACACCATCGATGAACAGGCCGGACTCGGGCACGCCGTCCTGCAGGGCCAGCACCGAACGGGCGGTGCGCACCGCCCGTTCATAGCGCTCGGCATCGGCCACCGCGCGCACGCTGCCGCCGCTGGTCCGGTACAGCACCGCCAGGGAGAGCGCCATGATGGCAAAGGCGACGAGCACCTCGAGCAGGGAGAAACCCCGCTGGGTACGCGAGCGAAGGGGGCTCATCGGGAAATCGGCTCCTGGGTCACGGTCCCCAGCAACCAGTCCACGCGCAGGCGCACCCCGTCTCCGGAGCGCCGCAGGACATCCACGCTGCCGCCGGTCGCACCACCTCCGGGCAGAAAGCGGATGCCACCTCCGCCCTGGCCAGCCTCAAGCCCGGCAATGACGAGGCGCACGTCCACGGAATCCGGCAAGGTTTGATCCATCTTGCCCTGGGGCCCGAAGACCCGCTTTTCCATATCGACGGCAAACAGCGTGCTTTGCCCGGTCTGGATGGACATCTGGCGCGCGGCCGTCAGCCCGGCGAGCATGTGGCGGACCGTACTACGGTACTGGGACGTTTCCATGAGCTTGCCGAAAGCCACCGGCGCAAGGCCGAGCAGCAGGGCAATCACCGCAAAGGCGACGATCAGTTCGAGCAGGGTAAAACCGGTGAAGGCGCGTCGCGCCTTCGGGCGGCCCGGCCTGAACGCCGGGCCGTTACTGCTACTTGCCATTGCGGATGTCGGCGTTCTCACCCTCGCCACCCGGAGCGCCATCAGCCCCGTAGGAGACGATCTCGACATCGGCACCGTTGGGCGCGCGCTTGTAGCGGTAAGCGTTGTTCCACGGATCCAGGGGCACCGAGCCCCCCTTCAGGTAAGGGCCATCCCAGCCATTCGCCGAGGCCGGCTTCTTGACCAGGGCCTCCAGCCCCTCCTCGTCCGACGGAAAGCGGCCGACGCCGAGCTTGAAGAGTTCGACGGATTTTTCCAGATCGGCGATCTGGATGCCGGCGGTCTTACTCTTGGCGCCGCCAAGTTGACCGAGCATGCGCGGACCAACGAGGCCCACCAGCAGAGTCAGGATGGCCAGCACGACCAGCAGTTCGACCAGCGTGAAGCCGGCATTGCGCGCCACGCGCGAAGAACGGGAAACGTACAGCATTGGCACTCCGGATCTTGGATTGAAAAGTCTTACACAGCCAGATCGTTCACCGACAGGATTCCCATCAGGATCGATACGATGATCCCGGCGATCATCACGCCGAGCGTCAGAATTAGCAAGGGTTCGAGCAGGGTCAGACCACGCTTGATGCTGGTCTCCACCTCCCGGTCGAGGATGCGCGACAGCTCGAGCATCATGCTGTCGAGCCGGCCCGTCTCCTCCCCGACACGGACCAGATTAATCGCCATCGGTTCAAACAGCGCGGTCTTGTAGAGCGCATCGGTCATCCGCCCGCCGCCCTTCATGGCCGGCGCAATGCGCTCGAAAGCCGTGCGGACATGAACATTGCCGACCGTTTCAGTGGCGATGTTGAGGGCCGAGATCACCGGCACGCCATTGCCCAGCAGGGTGCCAAGGGAACGGGTGAAGCGGGTGATCTCGTATTTCAGGAAGATGGCCCCGAACACCGGCAGGCGCAGCGCCTTGCCCTGCCACCACAGGCGCCCGGAGGGGGAGGCAAACCAGCGGCTCAGGCCGGCCCCCAGCAGAAACACCGCAACGCCCAGCAGCAAACCATAATCGGTAAAAAAATGCCCGGTGGCCACCACGATGCGGGTGGGCGTGGGCAGCGCATCGCCCATGTCCTTGAACAGGGTCTCGAACTGGGGAACGACGAAGCCGAGCATGGCGATCACGGAAATCACCGCCACCAGCAGCAGGATGGCCGGGTAGATCATCGCCGAGATGACGCTCTCGCGCAGGGCCCGGATGCGCTCCAGGTGTTCCACCAGGCGCGTCAGCACTTCGCTCAGCTGGCCGCCGATCTCACCGGAACGGACCATGTTGATGTAGAAGTCGCCGAAGAAGTCGCGATGCGGTGTGATGGCACGACTTAGCGGCGAGCCCCCCTTGACCGCATCGAGCACGCCGGCGAGGAGGCTCCCCACCGACGCCTTGTGGCTCATGCCGATCAGCACCTTGAGGGCCCGGTCGAGGGACAGGCCCGCCCGCAGCATAATGGCCAGCTCGGAAGTGAAGGCCAGCAGGTCGGCCTGGGTCGGCTTGCCCTTGGCCGGCGCCCGCCCGGCGGGCTGGGGGATGCCGTCCCTGGGCGCCTGCACGGCCCCTGCCCCCGCGGGAGTGATGCGCAGGGGCGTCAGCCCCTTGGCCTTGAGGCTGCGCAGGACCGCATCTTCGCTGAGGGCCTCCATCACGCCGTCGCGGCGCACGCCCTTGGCGTCGGCAGCCTGGTAGGCAAACTCAGGCATTGCCCTGATCCTGGGTCACGCGCAGCACTTCCTCCAGACTGGTTTCACCGGCAGCCACCTTGCGCAGGCCGTCTTCATAGAGGGTAAACATGCCCGACTTGCGCGCGGTTTCATGCAGGGCAGTGGCGTCGGCACCGGAAATGATGGCCTGGTGCATGCTCTCGCCCAGCACGAACAGCTCATGGATACCGGTCCGCCCCGAGTAACCCGTCTGGCGGCAGGCCGGGCAGCCCACAGGGTTGTAGACGCGGGTGCTGCCGCCCATGAAACGCTTAAGCCCGCTGCGTTCGAGCACGCTCTCGTCCAGATCCACCGGTGCCTTGCAGGCCGTGCACAGCCGGCGCACCAGGCGCTGGGCCAGCACGCCATTTACCGACGAGGTGATCAGGTAGCGCTCAAGGCCCATGTCCTGCAGGCGGATCACTGCCCCGGCCGCCGTATTGGTGTGCAGCGTGGACAGCACCAAGTGGCCGGTGAGCGCAGACTGAACGGCGATCTGGGCGGTTTCCCCATCGCGCATCTCACCGATCATGATGATGTCCGGATCCTGGCGCAGGATGGCGCGCAAGGCGTTGGCAAAGCTCAGGCCGATCTGGGGATGAACCTGGATCTGGTTGATACCGCCCAGCTGGTACTCCACCGGGTCTTCCACGGTGATGATCTTGGTGGCCTGGGCATCGAGCTTGCCAAGGGCGGCATAGAGCGTGGTGGTCTTGCCCGAGCCGGTGGGGCCGGTAACCAGCAGGATGCCGTGGGGGCGTTGCAGCAGTGATTCGAAGACTTCCAGGGTGTCCCGGCTGAAGCCCATTTCGTGGAGGCTGAAACGGATGCTGGCGCGGTCCAGGACCCGCATCACCACGCTCTCGCCATGCACCGTCGGCACGGTGGACACGCGCAGATCCAGTTCGCGCCCCTTGATGCGCAGGTTGATCCGGCCATCCTGGGGCAGGCGACGTTCGGCGATATTGAGATGGGCCAGCAGCTTGATCCGCGACACCACCGCCGCGGACATGGCCGGCGACACGGACTCGCCCATCTGGATCACACCGTCCACCCGATAGCGCACATGCAAACCGTCGTCGAAGGGCTCCAGGTGGATGTCCGAGGCCTTCAGGTCGATGACCCGCGCCACGATCTGGTTCACCAGGCGGATCACCGGCGCTTCGCTGGCCAGATCCTTCAGATGCTCAATGAAGTCGCCGCCAGCTTCGAAGTCATCACCGCCGACGTCGCCTTCATCGTCCTCCGGGGGCGTCTCGAGCAAGCCTTTCAGGCCGGCTTCGATGTCGCCCTCGAGCCCCAGGGCCAGGCGCACATCCAGCCCGGTGGCCAGGCGCAGGGCCTTGGCGACGAAAGCGTTCTGCGGCTCGGCACACACCACGGTCAATACCCCGTCCTCCTCGCGGAGGGGCAAGGCACGGTGGGAGGTGAGGAAGTCGGGCGAAACACCGTCGGGCAGGGGCAGCTCCGCCGGAAAAGCGTCGGCAAGCACCAGCGGCACATCCAGCTGGCGGGACAGGGCCCGGGCCACATCCAGATCGGAGACCACCCCCAGCCGGATCAGCACGGAGCCGAGCATGCCCCCCATTTCGGCCTGGGCCGACAGGGCACGTTCGAGGTCCCGGGCGCCAAGCTTGCCGTCGGCAACGAGCATGTCCCCGAGCAGGGCGCGGGGGGACTGGGGATCAGGAGAGAAGGTCTGTTCAGTCATGGGCGTGATTCAGCGGACGGCAGGCCGGCTTCACTTCTGCTCGGCCTTGCTGCGGCCCAGGGCCCTTGAGGACTCCAGCATCTGCGTGACGGTGGCCCGCAATTTGGCGGCGTCGGGCTTCCTGTCGACGATCACCTTGGCCCGTTCGAGCAGTGGCAGGGCACCCTGGTAATCACCACGGGCAATGCGCTCGGACGCCACGTTGTTGAGGGAGGTGGCCAGATCCAGGTCATCGGCCGGCAGGATGGCTTCGCGAATGCGCAGGGCTTCCGCCAGGTGTTCAGCCGCTTCGGGCCCGGCCCGCCGGCTGAAGAGGGACACGCCCAGGTTGTTCTCGGCATTGGCCAGCTCGGCACTTGCCCCGCCGGAAACCCGGCGGAGGATGGCGATGGCGCGGCGATAGCACGGCTCGGCCTCGTCGGCGCGCCCCTGCAGGCGCCAGGACTCACCCAGGTTGTTGAGGATCACGCCGGTCTGGGCATTGTCGTCATTGAGCACCGCCGCCCGGGTTTCGAGCAGGAAACGGTAATCGGTGGCGGCCTCGGCATAACGCTGCTGGGCAAACTCCAGATCGGCGAGCATCAGGCGCAGGGTCAGGATGGAAGGATCCCGGTCGGCATTCGGGCGGGACTCCCGCAGGGTCAGCAGGCGCCGGTACAGGCTCTCGGCCTCGACCGCGTTGCCGTTGGCCTTGTGGATGCCGGCCACCCGTTCGAGCAGGGCCTCGAAGGCCGGGCTGCCGGAGCCGAGCGTCAGCTCGCTCCCCGTCACCAGACGCGTGTACAGAGGCGCCGCCTCACCGTAGCGCTTGCGGGCGAGATAAGCGTCCGCCTGGGTTTCAAGCAAGGCCAGAACGGTCGGATGATCCGGCCCCAGGAAGGCGGTCTGGATGGCCAGCAGGCGCCTGTTGTAAGCATCAAGCTCGCCCTGCTCGCCACTGGCGAGGCTGATCGCAGCCAGGCCGTTGAGGGGCGGCAGCAGCTCGGGGTGCTCCGGGCCAAACACCTTCTCCAGTGATGCGAGGGACTTCTTGAACTGGGGCGTCGCCTCCACGTAACGCCCCTGCAGGCGGTACAGCTCGGCCAGCTCGTAGCGGGCGCGGGCCACGGCCGGGTGGGCGGCAGGCAGGTTCTTCTCGCGCATGGCGAGGGCGCGGCGATACAGCGGCTCGGCCCGGGCAACATTCCCCTCGGCCAGGGCCACCCGGGCCCGCACGGATTCGGCCAGCACCAGCGCCGGATGATCGGACCACACTCCGTCCTGCAGGGCCAGGAAGGCCTCGTCCAGCAGAACATCCGCCTCCTCATTGCGCCCCTGGGCGCTGACCACGGCAGCCTGCCGTGCAAGCACCTCGGCATAGTCCGGGTGGTCACGGCCCAGACGTTTCTCGCGGATGATCACCGCCCGCTGCAGGGTACGCTCGGCCAGGGCGTACTGGCGCTGGTCTGCATACAGTGCAGCCAACCGGGTCAGGGCCGTAGCGACCTCCGGGTGAGTCAGGCCGAGGCGCTGCTCACGGATCTCCAGGGCGCGTCGATAGAGGGGCTCAGCCGCACTGAATCGATACTGTGCCCGATACAGCTCGGCCGTCGCCAGCAGGGATAGGGCCACATCGGGGTGCATTGCGCCCAGGCTACGCTCGCGGATCTCCATGGCCTGCAGACATGGCTTCTCGGCCTGGGCGTAGCGCCCCTGATCGCGCAGAAGCTCGCACTGATCGCCCAGGGAGGCCGCAACATCGGGGTGGTCGGCCGCCAGGGCCTTCTCACGGATTGCCAGGGCCCGCGTCTGCAGAGGCTCGGCGGCCGGGAACAGCCCCTGGGCACGGTACAGCTCGGCCAGGTTGCCGAGGGACATGGCCACATCCGGATGGGTCGGCGACAGGGCCCGCTCGCGCAGATCGAGGGCACGCTTGTGCAGCAGCGCCGACTTGGCGTAATTGCCCCTGGCCTTGTGGTAAGCCCCCAGGTTGTTGAGGGAGTTGGCGACCTCGACGCTAGTGTAGCCGCGCACGTTCTCGCGGATGTCGAGGGCACGCTTGAGGGGGCCCTCCGCCTTGTCGAGACGCCCCTGCCCCAGATAGACCAGACCGAGGTTGTTCAGGGAGGTGGCGATATCGGGATGATCCGGCCCAAGACGGCTCTCGCGGATGGACAGAGCGCGCTCGAAGAGGGGCTCGGCGAGGTCGAAATCGGCGTTGAGGACGTGGATCGAAGCCAGCTCGTTGAGCGCGGCGGCCAGTTTCAGCGCCTCGGCACGCCCTCCCTGTTCGGCCACCTCCACAGCTGCCCGGGCTGCCTTGAGGCGTGCTTCGTAGGCCTGGAAGGCCACCTGGGCGGTCGGCCCGGAGGCGGTGGTACTGACGGCGGAGGCAGGCGCAGACACAAGGCCCAGCAGGCTCGCGGCGAGCATGCCGAGGGCGAAACGTGGTTTCATCGTTATCGGTTATCCAACAAATCCGGCCGACAGTTTAACCGACGCGGTATTGGACTTTCAGAGAAAGTGGGCGCCCGACCCTTCCGGGTGGGGCGCCCACGGGCAGCGAGACTCGACTGAGGCTTACTTGCCGTAGTAGCCGCGATACCACTCGACGAAGCGGCCGATGCCCACCGGCACCGGGGTGGCCGGTACAAAGCCGGTCCAGGCGTTGAGGGCATCGGTGTTGGCGTAGGTGGCCGGCACGTCGCCATCCTGCAGGGGCAGGAAGTTCTTCTCGGCCTGCTTGCCCAGGGCGCTCTCGATGGCCTCGACAAAGGCCATCAGCTCCACCGGGTTGTTGTTGCCGATGTTGAAAACCCGGTAGGGCACGTTGCTGGTGCTGGGGTTGGGCTGGTCAGCGTTGTACGCGGCGTCAGGTTCGGCGGTGTGGTCGAGGGTCTTGATGACGCCCTGGACGATGTCGTCCACATAGGTGAAGTCACGCTTCATCTTGCCGTGGTTGAACACGTCGATGGGCTTGCCCTCGAGGATGGCCTTGGTGAACAGGAACAGGGCCATGTCCGGACGGCCCCACGGGCCATACACGGTGAAGAAGCGCAGGCCGGTGGTGGGCAGACCAAACAGGTGGCTGTAGGTGTGGGCCATCAGCTCGTTGGCCTTCTTGGTGGCCGCGTACATGCTCACCGGGTGATCGACGCTGTCGTACTCGGAGAAGGGCATGCGGGTGTTGCCACCGTACACGCTGGAGCTGGAAGCATAGACCAGGTGCTTGACCTTGCTGTGACGGCAACCTTCCAGGATGTTCATGAAGCCCACCAGGTTGCTCTCCACGTAGGCCTGGGGATTGACCAGGGAGTAGCGCACGCCGGCCTGGGCGGCCAGGTGGATCACCTTGTCGAACTTCTCTTCGGCAAACAGCTTGGCCATGCCGGCGTTGTCCGCCACGTCCATCTTCACAAAGCGGAAGTTCTCGTGGGGCGTCAGACGGGCCAGCCGGTCGTGCTTGAGCTGGACCTCGTAGTAATCGTTGAGGTTGTCGAGACCGACCACCTGATCGCCTCGCGCCAGCAGGAGCTGGCTGGTATGCATGCCGATGAATCCGGCAGCGCCGGTGACGAGAATTTTCATGATCGCGGGGTACTCGAAGTTGTAGGGAGCAGACAAGGCAGGGCCGGACTGCAAAGATGCCCGGATACGCGGTCAGCAGTCCGGCATTTTCTCACGGGAGCATGTCAGGGTAAATCGGCTCCCCCCCGTGAACGTGTCGTCTGTAACGACCGTTATACTTTCAGGCCCCGGCAAGCCCCAGGCGCATCCCTTGATCCTTCGTCTTCTGTACTCTGCACTCTGGTACCTGGCCACGCCACTGATCGGTTTGCGCCTGGTGTGGCGTGCGCGCCGCCAGCCCGAATACCTGCAGCACGTGGGCGAGCGCTTCGGGCGCTATCCGACGTCCATGCCGGCCCCCCTCATCTGGCTGCATGCCGTGTCGGTGGGGGAAACCCGGGCCAGCGCGCCGCTGGTGCATGCGCTGCTCGACGCCCACCCCGACTGCAGCCTGCTGCTGACCCACATGACGCCCACCGGCCGGGCCACCGCCGCCGAGATCTTCGGCGATCTGGCCCCGCGGGTGCAGAGCGTCTACCTGCCCTACGACTTTCCCTGGGCCGTTGCGCGCTTCCTGCGCCATTTCCGTCCACGTATCGGGGTGCTGATGGAAACCGAGCTGTGGCCCAACCTGGTGGAGGGCTGCCGACGCACCGGCACACCACTGGCCATGGTCAATGCACGCCTCTCCGAGCGTTCGGCGCGGGGCTACCGGCGGGCCGGCAGCCTGGCACGGGACGCCTTCGCCCACCTGTCGGCCATCGGCGCCCAGACCGAGGCCGACGGCCACCGCATGCGCGCCCTGGGGGCCCGCTGGCTGCAGGTCACCGGCAACATCAAGTTCGACATCACCCCCCCTGAAGCCCTGCTGGCCCTGGGGCGCGAGTTCCGCAACCGGATCGGCCCGCGCCAGATCCTGCTGGCCGCCAGCACCCGCGAGGGCGAGGAAGGCCCCCTGCTGGAAGCCTTCGCCCGGCTGTGCCCACCGGAGGTCCTGCTCGTGCTGGTACCGCGCCACCCCCAGCGCTTCGACGAAGTCGCCAAACGGGTGGCCCGGAGTGGGCTCAAGCTGCAGCGCCGCTCCCGCAACGAGCCGGTGATGGCTGACACACGGGTCTGGCTGGGCGATTCGATGGGGGAGATGTACGCCTACTATGTGGCAGCCGACACCGCCCTGATAGGCGGCTCGTGGGAGAAACTCGGTGGCCAGAACCCCATCGAGGCCAGTGCCGTGGGTTGCCCGGTGATCGTGGGGCCGCACACTTTCAACTTCAAGGCGGTTTGTGAGCAAGCCATCGAGGCCGGCGCGGCCCAACGGGCCGACAACCTGGACAACGGCCTTGATCTGGCCCTGGCAATCCTGCACAACCCGACGCGACGCAAGACCATGGGCGAGGCTGGGCGGGACTTTGCCCAAACCCATCGGGGCGCCACGGCGCGCACCCTCGCCCTACTGGCACCCTTGCTGCACAGCGCCCGGGCCCGCAAACGCTGACCCGTAGGCGGCTCAAACCATCGGCCGGAGCAGGTAATCCACCACCCAGCCCGCAAAGATCGCCCCCCCCACCCAGTTGTTGTGGAGGAAGGCCTTGAAGCATTTCGGCCGGTCACGCTCCCGGATCAGGGTGTAGTGATAGGCCATGATGCCGGCGGCCACCGCCAGCCCGGCCACAAAGAACAGCCCTCCCCCGGTGCTCAAGCCCACCCAGCCGAGCAGGGCCAAGGTCAAACCGTAGCAGGCCATCACGGCGGCCACGTCGAAACGGCCAAAGGTGATGGCCGAGGTCTTGATGCCGATCTTCAGATCGTCCGGGCGGTCCACCATGGCGTATTCCGTATCGTAGGCCACGGCCCAGAACACATTCGCCAGCAGCATCACCCAGGCCACCAACGGCACTTCGCCCTGCAGGGCAGCAAAGGCCATCGGAATGCCGAAACCGAAGGCAATGCCCAGGTAGGCCTGGGGAATGGCCAGGAAGCGCTTGGTAAAGGGATAGCTGCCTGCCAGGAACACCGCCGGCACACTGAGGGCGATGGTCAGACCATTGAGGGGCAGCACCAGCATGAAGGAGAGCAGCGCCAGCCCCGCCGCCAGCAGCAGGGCTTCGCCGGGGCGCACCCGCCGCGCCGCCAGCGGCCGGTTGCGGGTGCGCTCCACATGACCATCGAAGTCCTTGTCGGCGTAGTCGTTGATCACGCACCCGGCCGAGCGCATCAGCACCGTGCCAACCACAAAGATCGCCACCACACCCAGCGCCGGCCGCCCCGCCCCGGCCACCCACAGGGCCCACAGGGTCGGCCACAGCAGCAGCAGGATGCCGATGGGCTTGTCCAGGCGCATCAGCTTCTTGTATTCGTCGAGGCGCTGGGGAAGGCTCAAAGTACTCATGGGGCCAGGTTCCGAATGGCGGGCAGGAAGACTTCAGTGATCAGCAAGGGCGCTCCGCCCCGTTGAAAGGCCGAACGGCGGGCCCACAGGGGCGGCAGGTCGGGTTCGCCGGTGGCCCGGGAGAGGTGCCAAGCAGGCGGGCCGTATTGTACGGTCCCCGCCAGCGCTGTAGGAAGGAGGTGCGCCCCCGCCCACACTGCCCACTGATGTCGGGACCGGGTAACGCTCGAACTTGAGGCGATCCGGTGCCGGCCGTTCTTATTCGAGCAGATCAGCCAGTTCGTCCGCGTGCGCCTCTTCCATCGCGAGAATCCCTTCGAGCATGGCACGGGTCGTCGAGTCCTTGTCGCCAAAGAACCGGATCATTTCACGATAGCTCTCGATGGCAACGCGCTCGGCGACCAGGTTCTCGCGGATCATCTTGTCGATGCTGTCGCATGCCACGTACTCGGCATGGCTGCGTTCGCTCAAGCCCGCCGGGTCCATCTCCGGCGTTCCGCCGAGCTGCACGATGCGTTTGGCCAGCAGGTCGGCGTGGGCAAGTTCCTCGTTCGAATGCACCAGAAACTCCGCCGCAATCGGCTCCGAATGGATACCGCTGGCGGTGACAGCATGCTGACGATAGCGCAGTACGCACACCAGTTCGGTGGCCAGCGCGGTATTCAGCAGGTGAATCACCTGGTCCGGGTCAAGTTCGTAGCCGGGCGTCAGCGCGCCGTCCTCAATCTGCTTGCGGGCACGGGCGCGCAGGGTTTTCACGTCGGTGAGGAAGCTGGAATCGTTGGTGTAATCCTTGGCCATGACAATCTCCTGAGTCGGACTCCCGGAATGGGAACGGTACGAATTGCCGAATTGCAATCACCACCGTCATGACTCCATGATGGTCCGGCGCCACCCCCGCCGCTGTCGGACGTCGCAGACAGTGCGTGTCGGACAAGTCTTATCTCCGACCATGTGACGAGGCTCAAACAGCAACGGGCGCGCCTTGCCCCGCTGCGCCATCCATGTAGCTGAGCAACTCGTCCATCTGGAAGGATTTGTCAAAGAACGCCGCCACCCCGAGCGCCTGACAGCGTGCCCGGACCGCCGGATGGGAGTGGTTGGAGAACACGATCGCCCGCGGCGAGCCAAAGCGCTCCGGAACAGCGTGGATTGCGGCGAGGATTCCAAGGCCGGTGCCAGCCTTGAGTTCCAGATCGACGATGACCAGATCGGGGCGGACTTGCGTAAGGAGGACCAGGGCGGCCGGTTCACTGTCGGCAGATCCGACGATCTCGAGCGTGCTTATACCGCCGAGGATTGCGGATAGAAGATCCCGCAGGACCGCGGAATCTTCTATCAGCACCACACGAAGTGGCAGGTTAGCGCGGGCATCCATGGTCATTTCTTTCTGAATTTAGGCTTCCGGGCGGTGGACTTCCCACATCCTCAAAATCGGCATTTTCCTGACTACCAGTCTGGCAGCACTCGGCCCGGAACCTCTGGAGGCGAACGCCTAAACTGTCGTAGGCAGGCACTGACGCGTTCGCGCTTCGACCCGGCCGCCAGGCTCCGTGTCAATCCGGACGAAGGGGAAACGTCCAAGCGTGCAGCGGTGAAGATGAATGCGGAAAGGGCAGCCCGGCTCGCGAAGCCGGCTGCCCTTTCCGAGGCTCGCGCTCCCGCAGGATGTTCAGCGGGCCACGACGGGCGCCTGGAGTACACATTCATCGAATGCGTACCAGGCTGCGGGGCCGATCATGCGTTGCAGGCCAGTCATGTTCTCCGGGCAGCCCGTGCCCTCATGCCCAAACACAAGACTCGAAAAGAGCATCCCAAAGCACAGCAGCAAGGTGGCGATAAACGAGATCGTCACCGTCCAATCCCACGGCCCAGGTTGCGCCCACACTGGCTCACCGGAGTAACGGCTGGATCCACGCATGTCTGTTCCTCCTCATTCCACCGGTCTCAGGCGCCGCCCGGCTCGCCCACGAAGATCTCGATACGGCGGTTCCTGGCCCGCCCGGCTTCCGTCGCATTGGAGGCAACGGGCTCCAGCTCGGCTCTTCCCGCTACGCGGATACGCTCCGCCGACACGCCCCGATCCACCAGAAAATCGCGGGCACTCGTCGCGCGCCCGAGCGAGAGCGGGCGATTCACGCTGTCCTCACCTGTGCTGTCGGTGTGCCCAACAATACGGATCGTTGCGCCCGAATTGTCCTTCAGCGTCTGGGCGAAACGCGTGAGGATGGGGCGCATGTCAGGCTTGATCTCGCTGCGCCCCACATCAAACGAAATGTCGCTGGGGATTTCCAGCTTGAGCTGGTCGTCGGAAGTGCGGCTCACTTCGACACCGGTGCCTGAGGTGGCCTGGCTCATGGCCTGACGCTGCGCCTCCATGCGCTGCGACCATACGTAACCGCCCAGGGCGCCAAGCCCTGCTCCGATGGCCGTGTCACGGCCCACCTTGTCGCTGCCCGTGGCTTTGCCGATCAAGGCGCCACCGACGGCACCGCCCAGGGCACCCACGCCAGCATTTCGCTGCGTTTCCGACATACTCGCGCAGGCGCTCAGACCGATCAGCGCAGCCATGCCCAGAGGAAAGAGGTTGATTTTCATTAAACTGCTCCCGAATTCGAGGGGTATGTCCGGCCCGCTTGTCTGTACTGCCAGGGGCCGGCACCCCAGAGATCGCGCGGATGCCTTAGCGGCGGCGGCTGAGCAAGGCGCCAGCCAGGAGGCCGGCGGCACCGATGATCGCCGCCGAACGCCAGGGATTGCTACCGATGTAGCGCTCTGCCACATGCTTGGAATGGTGGGCGTCGCGACGCAGAACTTCGGCCGCGTCCCTGGCGGCGCAGCGCAGGTTATCGATGACGGTGGCAGCGGCATCACGGGTGACTTCCGCCGTGGCATCCAGTTGGCGACGCACGCCTGGGATGGCTGCCCGAGCGCCCTCCTGTAGATCAGAGGCAACCTGCCGGATGCTGCCCGGCGTGGTCGAGGCGTTCGGAGCGGTGGGGGTGGTCTCGATGGTATTCATCTTCATCTCCTGAATTGATCTCGAAGTTAATTTCGAAGGGAAGGCCTGTCCGGATCAGCGAAAATCGCGCCGGACAAAGCCATGTGGCGCTCACTTGGCGCGAACGATGATGTCGTTCTTGACCGATTTCACGCCGTCGACCGACTTGGCGATCTCTTCAGCACGCATCTTTTCGGTTGCCGATGGCGTGAAGCCGGACAACTGCACCACGCCATTCTTGGTTTCCACACCGATGGCGGTGACGCGCACGGCCTTGTCTTCCGCGTGCTTGGCCTTGATGTTCGCGGTGATCGAGGCGTCATCCACGTATTGCGACACGGACGACTTGTCGTGGGCCTTCTCGACCGCATAGGCCGAAGTCGCGGTAGCAAGGGCCAGCATGCTGGCAACAAGAATCGATTTGGCAGACTGCTTCATGATGTTCTCCTCTGGTTTTCGATTGAAGTTGAATCAGGAATCGCAGCTGCATTCAGACACTGCGTTTGCGTTTCCATGACTCCAATGTATTCGTCGCTCCGAACGCGATCTGTCCGACAAGAACGGAAAGGCCTGTAGGAATCGACCGTCGGCCATGTCGGATCGGATTCGCCACCGGCGCGGCGGCGAGCCCTCGCGCCGCCGCGCTTGTGCAGCAGCAGTGTCGCGCCGGGCGGCATGTGTGCCGGACATGTCTTACAAGCCGCTCGTCCGCCGCCGACACCCGCCCCCGCCGGTCACGCATAAGATGCAGGCAGGCTTTTCACACCGTAACCAAGCATGCCGACGCAAAGCCCCCCGACTCACCGCCGCAGACGTCTCCGCCAGGCCGCTGTAGCCCTGGCCGTGATCGGTCTTGGCACCGTCCTTCTCGACTGGAACGTATTGCGCCGCCCCCTTGAATACGTGATCAGCGGGCGTCTGGAACGGGAGATCCGTATCAACGGCCCCCTTTCCGTCCATCTCTGGAGCCTCCATCCCAGCCTCAGTGCGGAAGAGGTCGAACTGGCCAACGCGCCGGGCGGCAAGGCCCCCCACCTGGCCAGGGTGGGCAGGCTTCAGATCACGCTCAACCTGAGCGAAAGCCTGAAAGGCAAATGGGTGCTCGATGGCATGGAGCTGGATCGCGCCGACGTCCAACTGGAAGAAGACGCCACCGGCAAGGGCAATTGGCTGCTCGGCCGACAGGGTGATGAGGCTCCGGTCGCGGTACGCTACGGAAAGATCCGGATCCGCGATGGCACACTCGGCCTGGTTCTTCCTGCTCGCAAGGTCGATCTCAAACTCCGCCTCACCTCGGACGAAGACAAAGAGCGCCTGAATGTCACCGTCGCCGGTCGCTGGGCGGGCGAGGCCGTCGCCATTTCGGGAAGGGCGGACGTGATGCAGGGGCTCCTGTATGGCAGCCAACCTTACTCGGTGGACGCCAGGGGCAGCATCGGGCCAACCCGCTTCAATGTGAGCGGCAGCGCCGGGGACGTTGCGCAGTTGGACGGGCTCGACATCCGTTTCACGCTGTCAGGGCAAAGCCTCGCGGGCTTGTTCCCCTTGACCGGCGTTCCGCTCCCCGCCACGCCGCCTTATCGCATTGCCGGCCGCCTCGTGAGAACTGGCCCGAGCTGGCAATTCCAGGATATCGACGGAAAGGTGGGGTCAAGCGACGTGAGTGGGCACCTGAGCATCGATCGCAGCACCACGCCCCAGGCACTTGCGGGAAAGCTGCGCTCCCGACACCTCGATCTCTCCGATCTGTCCGGATTCATCGGTGCTCGTAAACACTCCGGGCAGGAAATCGCACCGCGTCCGGGCAAGGTCCTGCCCTCGCGCCCGCTCGGCTTTGAAAAAATTGCTGCGGCCAATGTGGATCTGGATTTCGTCGTCGACGATTTCCGCAATACCGGGCTGCCCCTCGACTCGGCCCAGGGTCGGCTCACGATTGTTGACCGCCAGGTGAAGCTTTCCCCCCTCAAGCTCGGCCTGGCCAAGGGCGTGGCCGACGGCAGCCTGCAACTCGACACCCGCAAGCAGCCCGCAAGCGCCACGCTGGACATGCGTGCCACACGCCTGCAACTGCGCGAGCTTTTACCCGATACAAACTCGCGCCGCTTCACCTCCGGCGTGCTCGGCGGGCACGCGACACTCGCCATGCGCGGACAATCCGTCGCCGAATTGCTGGCCAGTGCCAACGGCACCCTCGCCCTGGCGATGACGGGCGGCAGCACCGACCGTCTGCTTGTCCGCCTGGCCAACCTGGACGTGGCGAATTCACTGGTGAGCTGGCTTTCCGGCGGCCAGCGAGAGGACATCCGCTGCATCATCGCCGACATGGAAGCCACGAACGGCGTGCTCAAACCCCGGGCCCTCATCCTCGACACTGCGCGGACGCGGGTCCGCGGCAATGGTCAGATCAGCCTGCGCGACGAAACCCTCGACCTGCATTTGCGCACGGAAGCCAAGGACACCAGCCTCCTGGCCTTGCGCGGCCCGCTCTACCTCGGCGGCAGCTTTGCCGACCCGGTGGTGCGACCCGAGCCGCTCCCCCTGAGCTCCCGGATTGCGGGCGCCGTGGCACTGGGCATGATTGCGCCGCCCCTCGCGCTGCTGCCGCTCATTGAAACGGGCGGGGCTGAACACTCCCCCTGCTCCACCACGCTCGGCGTCAGCCCCCGCAAAGCAGCCCCGCGCGGGCGCTGACGGACTACCGGAATCGCCGGCAAACGAAACCGGGGGACAGGCCGTAACAGCCTGTCCCCCGATCAAGAAGAGCGACCTTCCGGTCAGTCGCTCACGGCTTTTCTTCTGCCATCGACACGTTATCCCTTACCGCGTGCCGAATTGAAGACAAAGCTGACAATGGCGAGGATGAGAAAGACGAAGAACAATATCTTGGCGATTCCCACCGCGCCGGCCGCGATCCCGCCAAAGCCGAATACGGCGGCAATCAGCGCAATTACGAAGAACACAAGAGCGTAATGCAGCATGGCGGCTTCTCCTGAGTGGTTTTCGGATTCAGTACATCGAGCGATCAGACGTCGATGTTCTTTTCCCATTCCTTAAGATGCTTCTCGGCCTCGTCCTTGGTGACCCCGTAGCGTTCCTGGATCTTGCCCGCGAGGACTTCACGCTTGCCTTCGATCACATCCAG
Organism: Zoogloea sp.; assembly: GCF_044344315.1. Lineage (GTDB taxonomy): Bacteria > Pseudomonadota > Gammaproteobacteria > Burkholderiales > Rhodocyclaceae > Zoogloea. Next base: position 61,791 of record NZ_JBIJDC010000001.1, read on the forward strand.
ATCGTCGTCGGTGAGCTTGCCCCACTGCTCCTTGAGCTTGCCCTTGAGTTGCTTCCAGTTACCTTCAATGATGTCGCTATTCATGACGTCTCTCCTTTTGGGTTGGCCGGCAAGGGCAGGGCCAAGGCCACCTGCTTCGCCGGTATGCAGTTGCTTCTGCATGGTTCTACTTTATGCGCAGCCCGGCGGCGGGGCAGTCGGCCACATCCGAATAGAATGTGAGAATGCACTTACGCGCATGTCGGCGAAACAGATGGAAATACGGCCTGCATGAAGCAGGCCGTCGGTGTTACACGCCGCGGCACCCGCTGAATGGTGCTGACGGCTTGAGGGTATCGCGGCTCGGCCCCGTCGGCGCCGGGTGGATGCTCCCATCTCGGCCAGGCGCGGCCGGAGGCCAGGCCTGCCAGTGAAGGCCGCTTGCGCTCCTTACAACTGCATCGACGAAGACGAGCTTATCCAGCACCGGATCAGGCAACACGAAGGGATAACTATCGCCGTGGCCGAGACTGCGGCTAATGCTGTTGAGAAAACGAGCAAGGGGCAACCACCCGGACGTCAGACGCTCACGGAAGGGCATCCCGAACGCCGCGGCTGGGTCCACACCCGCGGGACCATCCCCCCCCCGCCCATCAAGGTGCAGCCCCCAATGCTCCGCCGTATCGAGCGCATCAATCACATGCAGATAATGCGCCCAGGTTTCCGCCCAATCCTCCCAGGGATGTGATGTGGCGTAGGCGCTGATGAAATGGTCGGGCCAATCGGGCGCCGGACCGTTCTTGTAATGGACGGCGAGGGCTTCGGAATAATCGGCGCGTTCATCTCCGAAAAGCGCGCGGAAGGGCAGCAACCACGAGCCGTTGGCAACGAGCGCGTCCCAGTAATAGTGACCGATCTCGTGCCTGAAGTGTCCGAGCAGGCTGCGATACGGCTCGCCCATCGCGGTACGCCTCGCCTCACGCTCGGCATCGTTGGCCTCGGCTATATTGACGGTGATGCATCCGTCGTCATGCCCGGTGAGTGCCGGCTCCTTGCCATCGATTGAGTCCAGAAAGCGAAAGCGCAAACCACGCTCAGCGTTCTCGGTAAGTCCCGGCCGGGCCAACCCAAGGGTGTCTAGGGAATAATACAGACGGCGCTTCGCCGCCTCCAGCCGCACCCAATACAAATGGTTGTCGGCCTGTTCCAGGGACGGGATCACTTCCGTCTGCCTGCAACAGGAACACAGCTCAGCGGGATCGTCGGCAGGAACCATCCAGTTGCAAATGTTCTCACCGCGGTAATTCGCGCACGGCCGCCATTCGTGGCTGCCGTCGCCTCCCAACCGCGTCCAGGGCCCTTCGGGTGTCGGCACGAAAGCACCCATCGTGAGCAGAGAAGGAAGATATCCCAAGGCTGCGCCGCATGCGGCGCAATGAGTATTTTCGAAGTACACAGGATGATTACATTGGGTGCAGCGGAACGTCTTCATGATTGATTACCATCGTGGTGGTCAGATGAGAGGGCGTCCCCGCAAAGGCAGGGCATAGTATTCGGCGAGGCTTTGCAATGCCTCGACCCTAAGGATGCGAAGCCGATTTGCCGACATCTCGTGAAGCCCGTAGGCATGAAGGCGGCGAATCGACTTGTTCGTATGCACGAGGGACAGGCCCAGTGCGTCGGCAATATGCTGCTGATTGAGCGGGAAATTGACTCCGCCTTCATTACCCTCCCCGACACTGCGCGCGCGCTTGTAAAGATGCACAAGCAGCATTGCGATTCGCTCTATCGCGCTTCGCCGGCCGACGGAAAGGAGGTTCTCGTCTACGATCAACTCTTCGTGCGCGCTGAGCCAAGTAAGGTCATAGGCAAGCCCGGGAAAGCCCCGGTAGAGATCCCAAAGCTCGTTGCGCGGAAAGACGCACAGCCGGACTGGAGTCAAGGTTTCAACGCCATGAGGTAGCTGTCCGGACAATTCGGCCTGAAGACCGATGAAATCTCCCGGCAAGAGAAAGCTGAGAATCTGCCGGCGCCCATCGGGAAGAGTTCGGTAGCGGAATGCCCACCCGGCGCGCAGGGTGAATAACAACTCCGACGACTCTCCTTCACGCAGGATCGAGCCCCCCGCCTCCAATTTGATTTCGCGCCGGCGGAATCGCTCAATGAAAGCGAGCTCTTCGGCGCTGACCTGCGAAAACCCACCCTGGGCTCGCAGCGGACAATCGGAACAGGACGTATCTCCCATGGCATCCACCTCCCTGACGGCATGAACTGTTCATTTACTGGACATTTTCGACATATGCCCATACCTCCCCATTCGCGCAATGTCATTTGACGTAATGACATCGCCCTTCTCGGGGTAAATTCGTGGCGGACCCACTGCACGCGCCTTGAACATGGACACGCTTTTCCAGTACGCCTACACCAGCTGCATCCGCCCCGAAATCAGCTTGACCCGAGTCAACGAGATTATTCAGGTGTCGCGGCGTAATAACGACCTGTCTGGAATCACGGGCATTCTCGTGTTTGATGGCTGGCGCTTTTTCCAGTATCTGGAGGGCCCCGAGGAAGCAATTCGCCGCCTCGTGGACAAGCTCCGGCTCGATCCGCGCCACGACAACTATGTCGAGCTGCTTTCCAGCCCTTTCGATGGCCCCCGACGTTTCCACAAATGGTCCATGGGCTATTCGGTTAGCGCCGACGAGAATCTCCTGTTAACTTTTACCAATCTCAATGCGGCAGAGCTGATCGAAAACATGCCCGATCTCGTGGCCAACATCGATTTCGAACCGTGACGACGGCCAGGCCGGTACATTCGGTGATGATCGCAATCCAGCGCATTCAGCTTGAGTTTTCTTCATGGAGCGTATTTCAACCAAATCACCCCCAGTTGCCTGTCGGACAGTTGCAAACCAAAGCGTAGGATTTCACCCACAGGCCGTGCGGTGCAGGACAAGTCCTACATCACTTTCGGCAAATCCCGATGGCTTGGCGCCAGCAGTCGGATCACGCTTTCATATGACAGCCGGTGCATTCCGCACAGGCTGCTTCGCCCGGTCATCCCACCATGGATCTGGACAGCCAAAAGGTCCAACTCGCGTCTCGCAGGGTTCAATCGGCTGGAGGGCTTTCCGCCTTGCCCGGCTGCTTGTGGCCGGCCGCCTGTTTGTTTATTGAACGGGACGCTCCTCGCCATGGCGCAGCGCTCGCTTTTTACACCGTCTTTTCGCTCGCTCCCCTGCTCGTCGTGGTCACCGCCGGGATCGCAGTGCTGCTTGGGACAGCATCTGCACAGAATACGATCGCCGAATACCTGGAACGGGTGCTTGGCGTGGAAGAGGCACGAGTGATCGTCGCGATGATGCGACATGCCCTTGAACGCCTTCAGTCGAGTGGCATGGCGGCCTGGGTGGCGATGGGCAGCACGCTCCTGGGGGCCAGCGTCACCTTCCTCGAGCTCAAGGCCGCGCTGGCTTCGATCTGGGACACGCGCCCGGCATCCGGCTCAGGAGCCAAGGCGATGATCGCCGGTCGCCTGAGCGGACTGGCCCTCGCCCTCGGCATCGGCTTCCTGCTCGGCGTCACCCTGCTGGCCGAAGCCGCCCTGCGTGCCACGGTGGCCTGGGTGGGCGAGGATCTTCCCGGATTCGACCTGACGGCCGGGTTCATCAATCTCTTTGTCGTGAATGCTTTCAGCACCCTTCTGTTTGCAACCCTGCTGTCCAGGCTTGCCCCGGATGGTGTTGGCTGGCGCGATGCAATTCCCGCTGCGCTCGTCGTCACCGTGCTATTCGCCCTCGGCCGCTACCTGATCGCGGCCTACCTCACCCATGCGGGCGTCACCTCCGCCTATGGCGCCGCTGGTTCGTTCGCCGCAATCCTGGTGTGGTGTTATGCCTCGGCCCAGATCTTCCTTTATGGAGCCTGCGTCATGTACGTGCAAAGGCAACGTGCCTCGCCCGAACTCTCGAAGGAGCTCACAGCATGAAATGCATCGATGTGGATGTGGCCATTGTCGGAGCAGGCTCGGCCGGCATGAGTGCCTACAAGGCGGCGCGTGCCCATACCGACAAGCTGGTGGTGATCGAACAAGGCCCCTATGGCACCACCTGCGCGCGGGTGGGCTGCATGCCGAGCAAGCTCCTGATCGCCGCGGCGGGCACCGCACACGTGATCGATGGCAGTGCCGGATTTGGCATTGAAGTGGCCGGTCGCAGGATTGACGGCGCCGCGGTTATGGCGCGGGTCCGTCGCGAACGCGACCGTTTCGTGGGCTTTGTGCTCGATACGGTGGACGGCTGGCCCGAAGCGCACCGACTCCAGGGCCGGGCTCGATTCCTGGCACCCGGTGTGCTCTGCGTGAACGACGACTTGCGTGTCAACGCGGCGCGCATCGTCATCGCCACGGGCGCGACACCGAACATTCCAGCGGGCTGGCGAGATCGACTGGGTGACCGTCTGATCGTCAACGACGATGTCTTCGAATGGACGACACTGCCCGACTCCGTGGCGGTGGTGGGGACCGGTGTGGTCGGTCTCGAGCTGGCCCAAGCGCTGCATCGCCTTGGGGTAAGGGTCCGCCTGTTCGGCCGCGGTGGCCGGGCCGGCCCCTTGACCGATCCGGTGATGCAGTCCGCCGTCAAGGCATGGCTACAGACCACACTACCCTATAGCGGCAATGCCTCCGATCTCGACGCGCGCCGTGAGGGCGAGGGGATCGTCGTGGAATGGCGGGATGAACGTCAGGCCCCTCACCGGGAGCACTTCGATTACCTGCTGGCCGCAGCGGGTCGGCGGCCAGCCCTCTCCGGGCTCGACCTGGACAAGGCGGACATTCCGCTCGACGACAAGGGCATTCCCCGGTTCGATCGCGACACCTGCCGGATCAGCGATACGCCCGTATTCATCGCGGGAGATGCGGACAATGATCGCCCCCTTCTCCACGAGGCCGCGGACGATGGCCGCATCGCCGGCCGCAACGCCGGACGCTATCCCGACGTTCGCGCGGAGACCCGCCGGACCCCGTTGAACATCGTCTTCACCGACCCGCAGATGGCCATGGCAGGAGCGAGCCACGGGGAACTGACCAGCAGCGGCGTAGCGTTTGCCTGGGGCGAGGCGTCCTTCGCCGACCAGGGCCGTGCCCGGGTGATGGGTCGCAACCAGGGGGTCATTCGCGTTTATGGTGATCGGGCAGACGGCCGAATACTGGGAGCCGAGCTTTTCGGGCCGGACGTGGAACACCTGGCGCATCTGCTCGCATGGTCGATCCAGCGCGGCGATCGGGTCAGCGACGCGCTGGCCTGCCCGTTCTATCACCCGGTACTCGAAGAAGGCCTGCGCTCCGCCTTGCAGGGTCTTGCCCGGGCGCTGCGTGACCAAGCGGGCGGATCGCCGCCCTGACTCCGGGCTGCCGCCCCTGCACGACATGACAGGCACGGGGCGTCAGACAAATCCCACACTGCATTCGGCTCTCGCCGACTCGCAGGCAAACCCGGGTCGGATACAGTTGAATCATGCAGAAGCGGCAACGGACTTCAGCGACCCGAGCCCCGAATTGAAATCCAGTTTATTGGAGGAGCACACCATGAAGCGAGTCCAGATCGAGTTTCCAACCCGTACACCCCGCGTTGGGCGCCGCACCGAAACAGCCGCCAGCTGGAATGAATGGATCGACGACGAAACCGACATCCGCAAACTCCGCATCGGGCGCAAGCTCGACAAGGTACGCCGGGCTGTTGCCAACCAATCCAACGAGAGTCCGCGCTGACTACTGAATTTTCAAGGAGAACATCATGCTCCACTACGCCGTTGTGTTTTTCATCATCGCCCTGATTGCAGCCGTGTTCGGCTTTGGCGGCATTGCCGCGGGCGCAGTCGAGATCGCCAAGATCCTGTTCTTCGTCTTCCTCATCCTGGCGGTGGTCAGCTTCGTGGTCAACGCCCTGCGCGGGAAGACCTGACCCAGGCACCCGCCGGAGCGGGCATGCAGCCTTCACCTTGTGCCCGCCCGGCGCTTCACCCGAGGTACGATAATCGCCACTGACTCGGGCCCGCCGGCTTGCCGGCCTGGCCACCTTCCCCCTGGTGACGGAACCTCGCCTGAAACCACGCCCATGGATGCCGACAATTTCTCGATCCGCCAGCAACTCAGCCGGCTGATCCCCCACAGCTTCTGGTCCATCCTGCTGATCGTGACAGGCTGCGTGGTCGTGTCCACGCTCCTTGTCTTCGGCCGACTCCACTCCGAGTTCGCCAGCGAAGCCATGCGCAGCACCCAGACGTTCAAGACCCAGATCGACCGCCTCAACTCCCTGCTGGTGCTGGTGCTGGATGCGGAAACGAGCGTTCGCGGCTATCTGCTCACCGATCTCAATCAGGCCTATCTCCAGCCCTACGAGTCCAGCGAGCGCACGATCCAAGGGCTGCTTGCCGCCATCAACGGCGATTTTCCGGAAGGCAGCACTGACCGCAGCGAGTTCGAAATGCTCATCGGGCTCATCGACGCCAAGCGCCAGGTTCTGGCAAAAGCCGTGCAGGAAGGCAGGGTCACTTCCGTCATTCCCACCGGTCAAAGCGGCATGGGCAAGATCTACATGGACGAGATCCGGGGTTCGATCACCCGCCTGCGCGAGCGCCTGGAGGAGCGCAACCAGCATCTGGTCATGGAGACGGCAAAACGTCTCAACGATACCCAGCAGACAATCACGATTCTGGCCCTGGGCGCGCTGGGCCTGATCATCGCGCTGTTCGCCGTTCAGCAGCGCCAGGCCGTTTTACGCGCGCGCATCGCCGAATTGCTTGCCCATGAAAATGACGTGCTTGAATCGACGGTTGTCCAGCGCACGCAGGAACTGTCGGACCTCGCCAGCTACCTCACCGACGCCCGTGAGGCCGAGAAGGGGCGTCTGGCCCGAGAGATGCACGATGAGCTAGGGGCGCTTCTGACGGCGGCCAAGATGGATACAAGCTGGCTGCTGCGCAGCCTGGGCAAAGACATCAGCCCCGATATCCAGACCCGCTTTCGCCGTCTCATCGACACCATCGGCTCGGGCATTACCTTGAAGCGGCGCATCATCGACGATCTCCGCCCACCTCTGCTCCAGGGGCTTGGCCTCGTGGAAGCCCTGCGTGCGATGACCGACGATCTGGGCAGCGAATATTCCATCAAACTCAAACTGCCCGAGCAGGATATCCATTGTCCGGAACAACAGGGGCTCGCCCTGTTCCGGATTGCCCAGGAGGCCGTGACCAATATCCGGAAATATGCCAAGGCCCGGCAGCTCGAACTGGGCCTGGAGGCTGGGGGTGGGGAAATCCATTTATGGATCGTCGATGATGGCTGCGGCTTTGACACGACCAGCCCCAAACTGAATCGGCACGGCCTGGCGGGTATGAAGCATCGGGTTCAGATGTTCGGAGGGCGGTTTACCATGGCCTCCTCCCCGGGATCCGGAACACGCATCGACGCCCGCATGCCGCTCCTGAGTGCGCCACCGCCACCCGAATCAATCCACCATGAGCCCGTGGCGTAAGGCGTAGGCGGCCAGTTCCGCGTTGCTCGTCACATCGATCTTCTCGAGCAGGCGCGAACGATAGGTGCTGACCGTCTTGACGCTGAGATTGAGCACTTCGGCAATGCCGGAGACCGATTCACCCTTGGCAAGCCTGAGGAATACCTGCAACTCGCGTTCGGACAGACTCTCGTGGGGCAAAGATGAGCCCACGCCTGCCAGATCATCGGCCATGAGTTCAGCAGTCCGAGCCGAAACGTAGCGCCGCCCCTGGGCAACCGTGCGGATAGCCTTGATCAGTTCATCGCGCTCGCAATCCTTGCACAGGTAGCCGTTGGCCCCGTTACGGATCATCGGCAGCGCATAGCGCTCTTCCGGAAAACCGCTGAGCACCAGCACCTTGAGGGATTCGTAGCGCTGGCGCACGGCGCGCAGCACATCGACACCGCTTTGCCCTGGCAATGACAGATCGAGCAAGAGCACATCGCAGGGCGTGTCGCGCAGAAGCTGCAGGGCTTCCTCACCACTGGCGGCCTCGAATTCGACCCGTATACCCAGTTCATCCGCGAGCATTTCCCGGAACCCCGCCCGCACGATCTTGTGATCATCCACGATGGCCAGATGCAACATGTGTGTTCTCCAGGATTAGTCACGCCCATTCTATCGGACGGCCCGCATGCTGCCCGTATTCGCCGTCTGACATTGATGCAGGAATCGTCCTACATACCCGCCCCGGCATGCCCGCTTTTACCGTGTGATCTCCCCAAGCAGCACACCCGCACTCCGGAGGCAATCCATGGCGCGCGCGCCACCCCATCAAGGCCCAATGATGGAGGGGCCATCCCGGCTGTGGCAGGCCATCGTTGACGCGCTCGCCAGCCACGGGCGGGGCAAGCTGCAACACTGCCGTCGCGGCATATCGCCATCATCAAATCGTGATCGGCAAGGGGCATCAAGGCAGTTCAAAGGTGGCGCTGAGCCGGAATGCACGGTGCGTCGAATCAAAGTCCCTCTGTTCGAGCACCCGCCGCTCGGCGCCCTGAAAGCGGTCGATGCGCAGCACATTCACCGAGTTGGGCCACCCCCGTCGCGTGCGCCCCGAAACCGCCGTGCCCGCCACCGCAACCCAGCACCTCCGCGCACTGGGGCCATATCGAACGGCCAGGGCGCGACACAAGGGCAGGTGGACATGCCCCGACATCACCAGATCGGCACCGGCACTGGCCCATGCCGACACCGCGTCCGCCGCGCCAAGGACGATATCGCCCGGGTCCAGCCCATCGCTCACATCAACCGGATGATGGACCACCACAACCCGCATCGCTGTATGCCCCGCGCGACGGAGGCGCTGTGCTACTGCGTCAACCTGCACCGCCGCCAGGCTGCCCTGCTTGTGCCGCCAGGGGCGGACACTATTGACGCCAGTGATGAACAGATCGGGAAGACTGCAGGAGGGCTCCAGTAGCGGACCGCAACTGGCCGCATACGCGCTGAAAGGCCGGGTGAGGCGGGCGACGAGGTCGAACAGCGGAATGTCATGGTTGCCGGGCACCACCAGGCACGACGCCGGCAACAGGCGCGCCACAAACGCCCGAAATGCGGCGAACTCGGATTCACGTGCCCGCTGGGTCAGATCACCCGACAGCACGATCAGATCGGGTTTGAGCTGGGCGGCAAGATCCACCAGGGCCTCCACCACTTCGGATCGCTCCGTGCCGAAATGGGTGTCGGAAACCTGCAGGACAACGCTCACGGGTGCACCACCTCCATAGGGCGGCCCGGCGCAAGCAGCCACAGGGGCGTAGGCGAGACATCAAAGACCAGCGGGCTGCGCATGCGAAACTGCTCGCCATCCATCGCGACTCTCACCGTTCTGCGTCGCCACCAGCCCCCTGGCGCCACTGTCAGATGGCGGAACACCACACGCTCGACCTCATCTGCGCCGCCCAGCCTGCCCAATGCCCCCTGCACGGCGAGCCGGACCAGCCCCAGACGCCCCATCGGGCGCAGGATCAGGCCCAGCAGCTGCCCTTCATCGACAACAGAGGCTTCGGGCAAGCCAATGTGTTCGAGCTGAAGGCGGTTGTTTCCGACGAATACCGTGGACGCCAGCATCACCTGCTCCTGATCGCCCACCTTCAGGTGCAGGCGATGAAGCCGGTGTTGCCCGAGGAGTGTGAGCAGCGCTGCCCCCCACGCCGCCGGGCGGCTGCGCCCCCATTGCTGCTTGAATGCCTCCCTGTCCTCCAGCAACTGGGGATAGAGCCCGAAACTGGCATTCACCAGAAAGATGTGGCCGTTAACCTGTCCGACCTGAATCGGGCGCAGCTCGCCTTGCAGCACCGAATGCACAGCCGCCAGGGGCTCCTCGGGGAAGCCGTGGCTACGACCGAAGTAATTGAAGGTGCCGCCCGGCACCGCCGAAAACGCGGCGCCAGCCCTGACGGCCGCCGCCGCCACCGCACTGAGCGTTCCGTCCCCCCCCACGCCCACCAGAATACCGCGGCGCTCCCTGGCCTGACGCGCGGCCTGTTCGGCAATGCCCGGGATCTCCTCGGCGTGGGAAACCAGCCGTATGCTGCCCTGAATGCCCGCCTCGGTCAGCGCATCGCGAATGAGGCCGGCAATCGCTTCACCCTCCTGGCGACCCGACGCGGCATTGATCACGACCACCCATGGCGGGCGGGCATCAAGCGGAGGTCGCGCCGTGGTGGCCATGATTCAATGACGCACGGTCGGGGGAAAGTGCCCCAACAGGAAAGGATGGGCGGATTCGTAGCCCAGCATGCCCACCTGCACATCCCTCGCGAACTCGATGTGTGAGCGCCCGCGCCCAGACTTGAAGTAACGGAAAAAATAGTCGTACATGTCGCTGCTCCCATGGAGAAATGCCGCCCGGACGAGACGGCCATAAGGCCATGATAGGAGCCCACCGAACGTCGAGATGTGGGCAGAACCCCATACAAACTGTAGGAAACGGCCGACAGACACTGGACAGTTCAAGCTTTAAGCTGAAAGCAGATGTAACGGTGGCCACCTTTGTGGTCGCCTCCAATCGACTAAGGCTGCCTCGCCGATCCGACCACGTTCAATTGCTCCGTACCATGTCGTCATCCAAACCACCGATCTCAACGGTCATCGTCGAAGACAATCCCGCCCTTCTGGAATTGCTCACCGGGATGTTGGACGGCATCGACGGCATCCGCATCGTGGGATCGGCGGCAAGCGAAGCCGATGCCATCGCCCTAATCCATGCAACCCGCCCCCAGCTCGCCATTGTGGACCTCGAACTCCGCGAGGGAACCGGACTGAGGGTATTGAGCGCCATCCAGAGCACGCCGAGCGAATCAGGATCGACTCGCGCGGTGGTTTTTTCGAATCACGCCCATCCGGTTGTTCGCTCCCGTTGCCTCGCCCTCGGGGCCGAAGCGTTTTTCGACAAATCATTCCAGATGGATGAACTGCTGGAGTTCGTTAACGGGGTGTCCGGCACGTCGACCTAACGCCCCAAAAGGCCCAGGCCTAGGGCTGATCGCCCCGGCCGGGCATCTCGGCCCGGCATGTCATCCGGCCCGCACGGGCTCGCAAATGGCCGACCTGTTTCGTTTTCGGAAGACATAAAAAAGGCGCGGCGCCCCCCTCTTCCGCGTCAGGGCAACCCGCTTTACGGACGGATCAGAATGTCATTGCGGACCAAACGCTCACCGGGGGTTCCACGGGCCAGCTCAACTGCCCGCCAGAACGACCGCCGACACACTGAGGGCGATGGTCAGGCCATTGAGGGGCAGCGCCCGCAGGACGGGCTGCAGCGCCAGCCCGCCCCGCCAGCGGCTGGTTGCGGGTGCGCTCCACGTGGCCGTCGAAGTCCTTGTCAGCTTAATCGTTGATCACGCGGCCGGCCAAGCGCCGGAAGATGTTCAAGGACGTCATGGCGCGAGGGACCCGATCTCGGGCAGGAAAATTTCAGTAATCAGCAACGGAGACCCCTTGCGACGGAAGGCCGAACGGCGCGCCCACAGGAGGGACAGATCGACACGACCGGTGGCACGCGCCGCGTGGTGCCAGCGGGAGTCGCGGGCGTCCAGGCGCGCGGCCTCCAAGGGAGAACGCCGCACTCGGGGGTCGTTGAACAGCACGTTGGCCAACGGCCGCCCACCCAACCCATGCAATAGATGCCAAGCGGCCGGAATGGACGTCGTAGGCACCAACGAGCGGGCGAACACTACCGGCACGCCATCGGCGACCAACAGGACTTCGCGGATCCAAAGGTCACCATGATGTGCCACACCGAGCGCCGCCCGTTCGTCGGGCATCACCCGCCCCTTGCCCTGACTCACCACCTGCAGGGAGAAGCGCCCGCAGCGGGAACGGATCCGGGCGGTCAACGAACTGTCGTCGGTGAGCCACCCGCGCATGGAGCGGGGGGCTTGCCAGGCGGCAATGCGGAAGGGGTCACGGCCCGGAAAGTGGGCGAGGGTCATGGAATGCGGAGCTTGAAGCAGGCGGGCCGTATTGTAGGTTCTAGCCGCCGCGGGAGGAAGGCTGGTGAAGCCGGACGCCCCCTGACTACAGGAACGACCCAGACCGCGCGCTTCTCGTTTGACCTACCGGAATGAGAACAGCCGGGGGCTACTCGTTGAAGAGGTTCACGAACGGCCAGCGAGCCTGCGAAGAAAATCGGAGAAACCACTCATTTCCGATTCGAACTCCAGAGGATGGATATCCTCCCCATCCAGGAAGCGGCTGAGATAATACCGGCGCCCCTCATCAGCCCGATCCAGGAGGCCTGGCAGGCACGTGGTGGCAGAAATGACGCCTAGATCCGCCAGCAGACGATGGGCCCCGGTATCAAAGTTGCCACTGGGGTAGCAGTAATGGAGAGCCTCTGGCAACCCGGAATTACGGATCTCGACCCGGCAGGCCTCAAGATCCGCCTTGAGCACTTCCGGCTGACCTGCGGGGTAGTGATGGGCGTGGCCATGCAATTCAATGGACCACCCCTCCGCCGCCAATTTCAATAGCTCATCCTGGCTGACAAAAGAAAAGCGCCGGGAGGCAAGATCCAACTCGGCGGCAGAAACACCGAATTGAGTTCCAAGCATTTCAAGCTTCTCGCCCACCGAACCCTGGCCGCTCCCCTCTTGCAGCCATTCCAGCGCAGCACTGGACAGGCGGCCCCTGTCAATTTTGTCAGTCAGATCATGTGCGCCATCAAGCCGGTCATCAATACCCTGGATGACAACCCGACGGCCACCCGCTTTCCAAAAAAGGTAACTCAGAGCGACATCAGGATTAGGCTGACCAGAAGAAAAGTAACTGGTGCACAGATAAAGGGTCGCCGGCACCCCATGCCGTGCGATGACGGGATGAAGTTCTTTGTAAGTCGAGTACCAACCATCATCAAAAGTCAGTACCGTGGGTAGCCGTGGGCGAGGGGCGTCACTACCGAGGAAGCTAACCCCGCTCTCCAGGGAAAGAATGGAAAAGCCTTTGTCGCAGAGCCACTGGAGGCGGTCATTGAGGAAGTCAGCACGACAGAAAAGCAGCGAATTGAAACAATGCTCATCGCCGAGACTCCCTCCGTGGTAGCACAGGATCCGGACTTTAGAGCGCGTCAGGTAACGAAACAAATGGAACAAACCTGCCAAACGGGCAGCGCGCAAAATAGAAAGCTTGATGGTTTTCATGCGTTAGCAGGCACCGAGACGTGCGAAGAAAAACGGAGAAACTGCTCTGGCATCAATTGACGTCCCGAGAATGAAGAAGCGAGCAAAAGCATATCGGCATCCCGCCATACACATGCGCTCAAACGCTCCGGGTCTGCTAGCGCCTATTCAGCCCATCCCGCGGGATTGCGCTCAGCCCAGCTCATTTGCTGCTGGCGCCCCCAGGCCAGCATGTAGCTTGTGGGCATGTACTTACCCTCCTCGTAGAGCTTCCTGCGACTGGGCGAAGTGGAAATGGCATTTCCGATGGCACCGCCGCCGGCCTCGACAAAGAATAGCTCAGCGCCTCCCAGCACCGGTATCCTGCGCAGATAGTCCAGACGGGGACTGAGCTCCTCCACCACCGGATCATAAAACCAGCTACTCCCGAACATCCCAAGCAAATCTGGCCGGATCCGATAAAGATCAGCACAACAGCGATAACATTCGTTCCAGCCCTCTTCGTTGAAGTCTTCCAGGTTGGACAGGTGGGTATGGATCTGAATGTAGGGTTTGAACCCGCCCAACCGAGTGAATTTCAGAGCGATCGCCGGAATTTTCGCAAGCCCTTGCCGGAACAGGAGCGAGCGAGGAATGCCGCAGCGTGTATCAAGCAATTGGGCCGCAGCGGCATATAGCCGCAAAGTGACGAGGCCAACGTCCTTCAGAAACAGATCGCTGTCAATATCGAACCAATCGGCATCCTCCGCGATGGCTGCCGCAATACGCCGCAACTGCTTCGAATGATGATGAACGATGCGTGGCGGCAAGGCCTCAAGTCGGCCAGAGGTGATCAGCTCGGCAATCCCCTGACCGAGAACTGCACGCAGAAACAGCCGAAGTGCATCACGCCCCCCCAACGCCTCGACCTGTGCGAGCGCGCTGCGCACCGGGTCAGGAACGTGGCGATAGTGATCAAAATCCCCGACTGTTGCGAAGTCAGCGATGACACCGGCCACGGATATCCCATCAGGAAGGCGGCCCAAAGCCCCGGCAGCCCTGGATGCGTTGTATCCAGCTTCCTCGGCGAGGATCATCAATGCAGGATGCGGCATAGCGTTTTCTTCTCACTCAGGACGATCAATGGGTTATTGAAGTATGGCATATCGACCGGCACGCCTCGTGATCGCAGTGATTGATCTCAAACCCGCAGAGAGCGGCGATGCGGGATTGTTCACGATGCCCACCCTTTCAACACTGAAACAGGCGTAAATCCATGTTTCTTGCGGGCGCGTATCAGGCCTTGAGCAGCGACGCCCGCCCGCCGAACCAGCGCGTCGTAACCACGTCCGCCACCCGCGGTGCATCGCGCAGAATTTCCTCGGCCAGGTCACGGGCGATGTCCACCAGCACCGCGTCTTCTTCCAGGTCGGCATAGCGCAGCAGGGGCACCCCACTCTGGCGGGCGCCGATGAACTCGCCGGGGCCACGGATGCGCAGGTCTTCCCGGGCGATGATGAAGCCGTCTGTGTGCTCGTAGATGGCCTTCAGGCGCTCCCGCCCGGTCTGGGACAGGGGCTGGGCAAAAAGCAGGATGCACACGGACTCATGCACGCCGCGGCCAACCCGCCCGCGCAGTTGATGGAGCTGGGCCAGGCCGAAGCGCTCGGCATGCTCTATCACCATCAGGCTGGCATTGGGCACATCCACGCCCACCTCGATGACCGTGGTCGCCACCAGCACCTGCACCTCGTTGGCGATGAAGGCCGCCATGGTGGCGGACTTCTCATCGTTCTTCAGGCGCCCATGCACCAGGCCGATCTTCAACTCCGGCAGCGCCGCCGACAGCATCTCGAAGCTCTCCTCGGCGGTCTTCAGCTGGAGCGCCTCGGACTCCTCGATCAGCGGGCACACCCAGTAGGCCTGACGGCCCTTCAGGCAGGCGTCGCGAACGCGCTGGATCACCTCGTCGCGGCGCTCGTCCTTGACCAGCTTGGTGACGATGGGGGTGCGCCCCGGCGGCAGTTCGTCGAGCACTGACACATCCAGGTCGGCGTAGTAGCTCATGGCCAGGGTGCGCGGGATGGGCGTGGCCGACATCATCAGCATGTGGGGCGACTCACCGGCCCGCCCCTTCTCGCGCAGGGCCAGGCGCTGGCGCACGCCGAAGCGGTGCTGCTCATCCACCACCGCCAGGGCCAGCAGGGGCAGGGCCACCGGGTCTTCGATCAGGGCGTGGGTGCCCACCGCCAGCAGCACTTCACCGGCGGCAAGGCGGGCCAGGGTGGCCTCCCGCTCCTTCTTGCGCCGACTGCCGGACAGCCACGCCACCGCGATGCCCAGGGGCGCCAGCCAGTCGGACAGCTTGCGGTAGTGCTGTTCGGCGAGGATTTCGGTGGGCGCCATCAGCACTGCCTGGCGGCCACTCTCGGCAGCCTGCAGCATGGCCAGCGCGGCAACGCAGGTCTTGCCGCTGCCCACATCCCCCTGCAGCAGGCGCTGCATGGGGTGGGGCGAGGCCAGGTCGCGGGCGATCTCGGCAAAGGCCCGGCTCTGGGCACCGGTCAGCGCAAAGGGCAGTTGCTCCAGCAGGCTGCGGGTCAGGGTGTCGTGGAGGGGCAGGGCCGGGGCATTCTTGGCCCGACGGGCGGCGTAGGCGCGGCGGAGGGAAATCTGCTGGGCGAGGAGTTCATCCAGCTTGATGCGCTGCCAGGCCGGGTGGCCCCGGTCTTCCATGTCCAGGGCCGACACCGACGGCGGCGGCGCATGCAGCAGGCGCAAGGCGTCCGGCAATGACGGCAGATGCAGGCGCTGGCGCAGGGCTTCGGGCAGGTCGTCGTGCACCGGGTTGTGGCGCAGGGCGCCGCCGATCAGCTTGCGCAGGGCCGACTGGGCCATGCCGGCGGTGGTCGGGTAGATGGGGGTGAGGCTTTCCGGCAGCGGCTCGCCGGCGGCCACCGGACGCACCCGCGGGTGAATCATCTCAGCCCCGAAGAAGCCATCACGCAGCTCGCCAAAGATGCGCAGGCGCGCGCCCTCGGCCATCTGCTTCTGCTGATTGGGGTAGAAATGCACGAAGCGCAGCATCACCTCGCCGCTGGCGTCGGTGGCCCGCACCACCAGCTGGCGGCGCCCGCCATGGGTGATCTCGCAGGACTGCACCTCCACCTCGCACTGCACCGGCACGCCCGGGCGGGCGTCGGCCAGCAGGGTCAGGCGGGTTTCATCCTCGTAGCGCAAGGGCAGATGCAGGATCAGATCTGCCGGCGCGAAGATGTCCAGCTTGGCCAGGCGCTCGGCGAGCTGCGGCCCGACACCCGGCCAGCCGCGCTGCGCGGGCTTGCGCGGCGAAGCCGGGAGCGCGACAGCAGACTCGACCGGCACGGGCACAGGTACTCAGCCGATGACCAGGATGGCGTCGGCTTCGACGACGGCACCGCGGGGCAGCTCCTTCACGCCCACGGCAGCCCGGGCCGGATAGGGCTCCGAGAAGTAACGGGCCATGACTTCATTCACCTTGGCAAAGTTGGCCAGATCGGTGAGGTAGATGGTGAGCTTGACCGCATCGGCCAGGGAGCCGCCAGCGGCCTCGGCCACCGCCTTGAGGTTCTCGAAAACACGCACGGTCTGGGCTTCGAAACCCTCGACCATCTGCATGCTGACCGGGTCGAGGCCGATCTGGCCAGACAGGTAGACGGTGTTGCCGGCCTTGACGGCCTGGGAATAGGTGCCGATGGCGGCGGGGGCGCTGGGCGTGGCGATGATCTGTTTGCTCATGAAGGGGCTCCGGGTGAAAAGAGGCCGGCAAACCGGCGAAATCTGCTCGGACCGGAGTTTACCCTGCTCCTGCCCGGCGCACGCCGGTGGCAAGATTCGGGTTTGGCCCGTTCGAACCGGAAAGACACCATGCCTGCCCTGCCCGCCCCCCTTGTCCAGCAGCTCACCGAACGCTTTGGCAAGCGTTTTTCCACCGCCGAAGCCGTGCGCGCCCACCACGGTCACGACGAATCCCACTTCCCCGACGCCCTGCCCGACGGCGTGGTGTGGCCCCACAGCACCACCGAGGTGGTTGAGATAGTGAACCTGTGCCGGGAACACCGGGTACCGCTGATCCCCTTCGGCGTCGGCAGCTCCCTGGAGGGCCACATCCTGGCCACCCACGGTGGCCTCAGCCTGGACCTGTCGGAGATGAACCAGGTGCTGACCATCCACAACGAAGACATGGACGCCGTGGTGCAGCCCGGCGTGACCCGCAAGGCGCTCAACGCCGCCCTGCATGGCAGCGGCCTGTTCTTTCCCATCGACCCGGGCGCCGACGCGTCCCTCGGCGGCATGACGGCCACCCGCGCCTCGGGCACCAACGCCGTGCGTTACGGCACCATGCGCGAGAACGTGCTGGCCCTGGAAGTGGTGCTCGCCGACGGTCGGGTCATCCGCACCGGCGGGCGCGCCCGCAAGTCTGCGGCCGGCTACGACCTGACCCGCCTGTTCGTCGGCTCGGAAGGCACCCTGGGCGTCATCACCGAAGTCACGGTACGCCTGCACCCGCTGCCCGAGGCCATCTCCAGCGCCACCTGCTCCTTCCCCGACGTGGCCAGCGCCGTGCAGACGGTGATCCAGACCATCCAGCTGGGCGTACCGGTGGCGCGCATCGAACTGCTCGACGCCCTCACCGTGCACGCGGTGAACCGCTACAGCAAGACCCACCTGCGCGAGTCTCCCATGCTGTTCTTCGAGTTCCACGGTTCGCCCAACGGCGTCGAGGAACAGGCCCGCACGGTGCAGGAGATCGCGGCCGACAACGGCGGCGAAGGCTTCGAGTGGGCCACCCGCCCGGAGGACCGCAGCCGCCTGTGGCAGGCCCGTCACGACGTGCTCTACGCCAGTCTGGCCCTCAAGCCGGGCAGCCGGGGCATCTCCACCGACGTCTGTGTCCCCATCTCACGCCTCGCCGACGCCATTGCCGGCGCCCAGGCGGCCATCGCCGAGAGCGGCCTGATCGCACCGGTGGTGGGCCACGTGGGCGACGGCAACTTTCATGTGGTGATCCTCACCACCCCGGACGACCCGGCCCAGGTGCACGCTGCCGAAGCACTCGGCCGGCGCATCGTGGAATGCGCGCTGGCCCTGGACGGAACCTGCTCCGGTGAGCACGGCATCGGTATCGGCAAACGGGATTTCCTGCTGGCCGAGCACGGTGAAGGCGTCGCGGTGATGAGCGCCCTGAAGGCCGCCCTGGATCCCCTGAATCTCATGAACCCCGGGAAAGTACTCCTCGGCAAGGTGACCTAGTTCCTGTCAAATTGTGATTAATGTCATAGTCAATCATCAAGTCACTCAGAACACCGCCGTTAAGGAATTGTCCCGTCCGTAACCGTTCCCGCCCATGCACGCCACGACCATCCGCGCCGACGACGTCGCAACCCTCTCTGGCATTGCCCTGTCCATCGCCAGCATCATCGCCACAGCGTTTGATGGCCCAGGATGGCTGGCCTATGCCCTGGGTGCAGGAACCATCCTGTCCCTGCTGGCCGCAACCGTGATCAGCCATCGGGCCAGGGCCCGGGCACGGCGCAACCAGCAATTGCAGCGCGAGCGGATCAACGGCAGCGTGCAGGAATATGACGCCCTATGCGAACGCATCGCCGGCAGCAGCGAGCACCAGTACCAGCGCCTGCAGGAATCCCTGGGCCAGATCCAGGAAGTGTTCTCCAATGCCTTGGCCGACCTCAACCGCAGCCTCACCGGCAGCAACACCAGTCAGTCCGACTCCCTCCGCCATCTGGCCGACGAACTCCTGGCCCTGGCTGGCGCCCAGGACAGCTCGGCCCGCAACAGCGGGGTAATCCGCTTCGCCGAGGAAACCCGCGACACCATCGATGCCTTCGTCAGCACCGTGCAGCAGCTCAAGACCAGCGGCGCAGACATCGCTGAGCGCTTTGCGACCATGCGTGGCAAGGTCGACGCGGTCAGCCGCCTGATGACCGAAGTGAACCAGATCAACAGCCAGACCGAGCTGCTGGCCCTCAACGCCGCCATCGAGGCAGCCCGGGCCGGCGAGGCCGGACGCGGCTTTGCCGTGGTGGCCGACGAAGTCCGCAAGCTGGCCCAGCGCACCGAGAAATTCAGCGAACAGATCGATGCGCTGCTGGCCGAGATCCACACCGCCATCAATGATGTGGGCAGCGCCGTGGATGTCACCGCCTCCACCGACGTCAGCAAAGCCGAAGCCTCCCAGGCCAGCGTTACCGCCATGGGCCGCGAGATGCAGGACCTGACCGCCAGCGCCGCCGAGCAGTCCCAGCGCATCAACGAAGTATCGGCGGCCATCCACCGCCTGGTCATGCAGGGGGTCCTGTCGATGCAGTTTGAAGACATCGTCAGCCAGCTCCTGGGCAAGCTGCGCCAACACACCGACTTCATGAGCCAGTACGCCCACGGCTTCTTCGACGTGCACCGGGACGTCGAGGAGCGCGACGGCCTCGCCCGCATCCAGCGCCGCAACGCGATCCTGACCCAGTTGCTGCAGGCATCCACGCGCTCGGCAGAGGAAATCCGCTTCGACTCGGTACGTCAGACCGACGTCAACGCGGGCGCCGTCGATCTCTTCTGAGCCGCCAGAGGCGGTGATTTGCGGCGAAACAACACTCGCCACGCCCCTCCCTCTTGCCCCTGACACCGAATGCGCTACCATCCTCTCGGCATCGTCTTGATGATGCACAAACCAATGAATATAAAATGAGGGTAAGCACCATGAAAAAACTGCTGTTTCCGCTGGTTGTGTTCCTGCCCGTGACTGCTTTCGCCGCCGCCAACAACATCGGCTCCTGCGGCCTCGGATCCAAGGTCTTCGAAGGTCAGCGGGGCCTTGCACCCCAGGTTCTCGCCGCCACCACCAACGGCACCTTTGGCAACCAGACCTTCGGCATCACCTCCGGCACCCTCGGCTGTTCCCAGGATGGCGTCGTCACCTCCGCCTGGAAGACCGCCATGTTCATCGACGGCAACAAGTCGCAGCTGGCCCGCGACGCCGCCTCCGGTCAGGGCGAAACCCTGGACGCACTGGCCGCCCTGCTGAAGATCGACGCCCAGGACAAGGCTGCCTTCGTCAGCCTGACCAAGGCCCGTCACGCAGAAATCTTCGCCTCCGTCGACTCCGCCGAAACCATCGCCACCCAGCTGAAGGCTGCCCTGCAGTCCGACGCCCGCCTCGCCAAGTACGCCGACGCGGTGTAAGCCACGGGGCTGCGGGTCGCCGGACCTTCCCCGACCCATGCCACGCCAAGCCCTGTGCCTGCACAGGGCTTTTTCTTTTTGCGCCCGCCCACCCATGAAGATCCTGATTGCCCTCGGCACCGCCCTGAGCCTGACCATGGCCGCGGCCCAAGCCGACACCCTGGCAGACACCCTCACGGCGGCCCGCGACGCACGCCTCGCCGATGACCCGGCCTGGGCCGACCTGCTCCAGTACGAGCCCTACCCCATCACCGGCCACCTACGCAGCCTGGCCGACGATAAGGGCTTCTTCAACGCCCCGGATGGCGCCCGCAACCCAACGGCAGAACTCGACGCCACCCTCGCCCGCCTGTTCGAGCCGGCCCGCCCCGAGGCCCCCGACGAGCACCCCCAATGCCGCTTTCCGGCGCGCCATCACTGGTTGCGCCAGCGCCTCGCCCTCAGCCCAATGCAGTTGCCCGAGCAGCCCTGCCCGCGCCTGGAAAAATGGGCCGCCGAAATCAACCCCGCCGGCGTGACCCTGGTCTTCCCCTCTGCCTACGTGAACAGCCCGGCCTCCATGTTCGGCCACACCCTGCTGCGCATCGACACTCCGGAGCAGACCGAAGCCACCCGCCTGCTCGCCTACACCATCAACTACGCGGCCAAGGCCGACGCCACCGACGGCTTCACCTTCGCCTTAAAGGGCCTGACCGGCCTCTATCCCGGCGCCCTGTCCAGCTCGCCCTACTACGCCAAGGTGCGCGAATACAGCGACATGGAGAGCCGCGATGTATGGGAGTACCGGCTCAACCTGACGCCCGCCGAAACCCGCCAGTTGCTGCGCCACGCCTGGGAGATCGGCGCCACCCGCTTCGACTACTGGTTCTTCGACGAGAACTGCTCCTACATGATCCTGCGCCTCCTCGACGTGGCCCGGCCAGGCCTGCGGGTGGCAAAGCAGTTCTACTGGACCGCCATCCCCGTGGACACCGTGAAGGGGGTTGTGGCCATGCCGGATCTGGTCACCGACATCCGCTTCCGCCCCTCCACCGGCACCGAACTGGCCCATCGCGCCAGCCGCCTGGCCCCGACCAGCCTGGACGCCGCCATCGCGGTGGCCGATGGCCGGCGCACCCCGCAAAGCCTGGGCACCGACACACAAGCCATCGAACAGCTCGAGTTTGCCGACCGCCTGGTGTCTCTCCGTGGGCATGCGGGCAAGCTCGACCAGGACGAGGCCCTGGCCCGCCTGAAAGCCATCCAGATCATCCGCAGCCAGTTGCCGACCATCGACACCGGCGCGATCCCGGTGCCGCCTCGCCCCGAGAACGGACACGCCTCCGGGCGCGCCGGCCTCGCCACCGGCCGGCTGGACGGCACCAACGCCCTCTTCCTTGACCTGCGCCCCGCCTACCATGACCTCCTCGACGCCGAAACCGGCTACGCCCGGGGCGCTCAGATCCGCTTCCTCGACCTGGGCGCCAGCCAGCGCGAAGGGCAAGGCTGGCGGCTCGACCGCTTCCTGCCGGTGGACATCGTCTCCGTCGCGCCCCGACTGAGCTGGACCCAGCCTCTGTCCTGGAAAGTCCGCTTCGGCTGGGAACGCACCCTGGGCGCCCGCCGCGCCACCGGCCCCATGGTGGCCGGCGGCCCCGGTGCCGCCTGGGAGTGGAAGGGCCTGCTCGGCTATGTCTTTCTGGAGAACCAGCTCCTCGGCCACGGCGACCTGCAGAAACACTGGGCTATCGGCAGTGGCCCCCTGGCCGGCCTGCTGTGGGACGTGGGCGCCGGCAGCCGCCTGCAACTCGAAGCGGGCCGCCAGTGGTTCAACGACCGGCGCCTCGACCGCAGCACGGCCCGCGCCCACTTGCGCACCCGCCTCACTCCCCGCGACAACCTCGTCGCCGGCTACGAATGGACCCACATCGAACTGCCCGACACTGACAGGGCGGAACGCCGCCTGACTTTGGGCTGGCAGCATTACTTCTAGCCCCTGCCATGCAGAATGAATCACCAAAAGCGAATCCCGCCCGCGGCGCAAGTGCGGCTTGAGTCCGGAACATCCATGTTAAAATCAAGGGTAAAACCAGATCCCCGGCACGCTTGACCCGGGATACCCATCCTCATCCCGAAACCGCTATCTGCCATGGACACTCTGACCGTCATCCGTGAATTCCTCGTTGATCGTCTTGAAATCGACCCCTCGAGAATCCAACCGGAAGCGACCCTGGAAGAACTCCAGATCGACTCCCTGATGCTGGTCGAACTGATCTTCGAATGCGAGGAAAAGTACAACGTGGTTTTTGAGCGGGATGTACGCTCACCGAAGAACATCGGCGAACTCGTCAGCATCGTTGACGAATTCGTCGTCGAAGCACAGAAAGCCAAGCAGGCCTAACCCATGGCGGACATCCACCGCGTCGCCGTGACGGGCCTTGGCGTGGTTGCCCCTTCGGGCATCGACGCGCGGCAAATGTTCGGCCGTCTGGCAAGCGGCGAGTCCTTCATCCAGCTGCACACCATCGACCAGCCTCCACGGCCGGTCACCCAGCCGGCCATCCACTGCGCAGGGTTCAATGCCGAAGCCAGCATCGGCAAAGCCCTCGCCGGCACCACTGATCGTTCCGTCCAGATGGCCCTGACGGCCTGCTTTGAAGCCTGGAGGGACGCTGGCCTGGCCCGCAACCAGGAAGGCCGGCAAGACTACGGCGTTTCCTGGGGGTCCGCCCTCGGCAGCACGAGCACCTGGGAGCGGGGTTATCGGGAGATGTGGCAGAACGGGCGTGACCGCCTGCCGCCCTTGTCCGTGGTGTTGGGCATGAGCAATGCTGCGGCCTCCCATATCTCGATCCAGCTCGGGCTGGGCAATTCGAGCCTCACCTATGTGGCAGCCTGCGCATCCGCCGCGGCAGCCATCGGAGAAGGCTTCAAACGCATTCGCAACGGGGAGGCGCGCCTGATGGTTACCGGAGGCTCCGACGTGCCCCTGGCTTATGCGGTCATGAAAGCCTGGGACGCCCTGCGCGTAGTCGCCCAGGGCGACGCAGACACAGCCCCCTCCAGCTGCCGTCCCTTTCACCCTGGCCGCAGCGGTCTGGTTCTCGGCGAAGGTGCAGCCACCTTGATCCTCGAGGAGTGGGAGCATGCCCGGGCGCGCGGCGCCACCATCCTCGCCGAAGTCGTGGGCTACGGTACCTGTAGCGATCACTCCCATCTTGTCCGCCCCGACCGGGAGGGCCAGGTCCGCGCCATGCGCCTCGCGCTGGACGATGGCGGCCTCGCCCCCGACGACGTGGACTATGTCAATGCCCACGGCACCGCCACCGTCGAAGGAGATGCCATCGAAGTAGACAGCCTGCGCACCCTGTTTGGCGACCGGGCGGCTCGGGTTCCCGTCAGTGCCACCAAGTCCATGCACGGTCACCTGATGGGCGCAGGCGGCGCCATTGAGGCAGTCACCACTGTATTGGCCCTTGTCGAAGATGCCCTGCCGCCAACCGCCCACCTGGACGCCATAGACCCCGCCTGCGAAGGGGTTCGCCACATCACCGGCAGCGCACTCCGCGGGACAGACGCACGCGTAGCCCTATCCAACTCGTTCGCCTTCGGCGGATGCAATGCCGTGCTGGCCTTTCGCAAGGCCGACCCGGCCTGAGCATTGGCCCAGCTTCCTCTTCCCGACTTTCCGTTCGCAAGCGCACTCCACATCATGAGCACCACGCCTCAACAGAACACGCAGGGCGCTACGCCCGCCTTTGTTGCCGAGATCGCCGAGATCATCGTCTCCGCCCTGAATCTTGAGACGTCCCCGTCCGAGATTGATCCCGATGCTTCCCTGTTCGGCGAAGGGCTCGGGCTGGACTCCATCGACATTCTGGAAGTTGCTCTGGTCATCTCCAAGCAATACGGCATCCAGCTGCGTGCCGACGACGAGGACAACACGCACATTTTCCGCTCCCTGCGCAGCCTCGCGGACTACGTCGCCACATCCAGGGCCGCATGAAGAGACGGCCTGGCCCCCTCGTTACGGGTCTGCTCGCAGGAAGCGCGATCGTCGCCTACGACGCGCTGGCTCACTACGTCAGCACCTATCCGGATGCAGCCCCCTGGGCGGCCCTGCTCAGCCTTCTACCGGCCACAGCCTTGCTTGCCGAGTTGCTTCACCGGCGTTTTGGCCTGCCTGCAGCGCTACTGGGAGGCCTTGCAAGCATCGGCTTCGCACTGCTCGTCTGGCCCTTGGTGCGGGACAATCTGACCCATCTCTACCTACTCCAGTATCTGGGCACCAATTTGGCTCTCGCCAGTTATTTCGGTCAAAGCCTGCTGGGTGACCGCACCCCGGCGTGCACCACCTTCGCCATGCTGCTGCACCCGTCCCCGAGTGCGACGGTAGTGCGCTACACACGGCAAGTCACCCTTGCCTGGACCGTGTTCTTCTTTGCCAGCGCCTGCATTTCGATACTCCTGTACCTGTTCGCTCCGATCGCGCTGTGGTCCGCCTTCACAAACCTGTTCTACCTGCCCTCC
Source organism: Zoogloea sp. (assembly GCF_044344315.1). Taxonomy (GTDB): domain Bacteria; phylum Pseudomonadota; class Gammaproteobacteria; order Burkholderiales; family Rhodocyclaceae; genus Zoogloea. The sequence goes on from NZ_JBIJDC010000001.1 coordinate 86,674, forward strand.
CTGGCGCTCATGTTTATCGGTGAAGGGCTGGTGCGGCGCAAGCGTCTGCCTCCGGAGGAGCGCCACGGGATCATCGCCTCAGTCAAGGCCTACATGACCGCGACCCGAACACCTCCACCTCCGATCACTGAACCCGACCTGCCCCCCCGGATCTCCTGATGAGGCAAGCCTCCTGTCCGCTGACCGATCTTCCTGCCCCCGATAGCATCATCGCCTGGCTGCCCGGCGGCCCTGTCACGCGCAATCAGTTTCTCGCGGACGTACACCATCTCGCCGTGCAGCTCCCTGACAGCAGGCATGTGCTCAACATCTGCCAGAGTCGCTATCACTTCCTGGTCGGCCTGTCCGCGGCCATCGTCCGCGGACAGGTCAGCCTGCTACCGTCCAGCCTGACGCCGAACACACTCTCCCGCCTGAAGCACGACACCCCGGACGTGTTCTGCCTGCATGACGGAAGCATGGAGGGTGTCGACCTACCGGGTTTTCTCATCCCGTCAGATCACGCCCCCGCCCAGGGCATCCTGGATGTACCGGAGATCCCCGCCGAGCAGGTTGTCGCCCATGTCTTCACCTCCGGCTCCACCGGCACCGCCCTGACCCATCTCAAGACCTGGGGTAATCTCGTCATCAATGCCCGGGCAGAATCCGAACGCCTCGGCGCCCGCGGCCGAGCCCTGGTGGGCACGGTTCCGCCGCAGCACATGTACGGCTTCGAATCCACCGTACTCATCTGCCTGCACGGTGGTAGTGCCTGCTGGTCCGGACGCCCCTTCTACCCGGCGGACATTGGTGCAGCTCTCGAAGCCGTCCCCCCCCCCCCGCGCGCTCGTTACCACCCCATTCCATTTGCGCGCCCTCCTGGATGCCGGACTGCCGCTGCCTCCAGTGGACTTCCTTCTGTCGGCTACGGCCCCCCTCTCCGAGGATCTCGCGACCCGCGCGGAAGCCGTCTGTGGAGCCCCTCTGCTGGAGATCTATGGCTGCACGGAAACCGGCCAACTGGCCAGCCGCCGCTCCACCCAGACCCGCGTCTGGCAACTTCTCGGCGACGTCACGCTCTGCGCGACGGAAACCGGCCACGCCGCCCGGGGCGGTCACGTGGAAGGCACGGTACCGATCAACGACGTGATCGAGCTCGTGGACGAACGTCATTTCCTGCTGCATGGCCGCAACGCAGACCAGGTCAACATTGCTGGCAAACGCACCTCCCTCGCCTACCTCAACCAGCAACTCCTGGAAGTATCCGGCGTGATCGACGGCGTGTTCTTCATGCCCGACGCGGAGCCCGACGACCACGCCACCCGCCTGTGTGCCTGTGTCGTGGCGCCTGAGCATACCCGCCAGAGCCTGCTCGCGGCCCTGCGCAGCCGCATCGATACAGCCTTTCTTCCACGCCCGCTGGTGTTCGTCGAGCGCCTCCCCCGCAATTCAGCCAGCAAGCTGCCCCGCGCCGATCTGCTGGCTCTTCTGCCCGGCGCCACGGGAAGCACCGACACGGCCGGCACGCCCCCCCACAACAGGGAACGCAGCTGGACCGTACCCGCCGAACACCCTGCGTTTCCAGGGCATTTTCCCGGACGGCCGATCCTGCCGGGCGTGGTGCTGATTGATCAAGCCACCTATCTGGCCGATGGACTGCTGCCCACGGGCTGCACGATCCGCGGTCTGGGCAACACCAAATTTTTCGAGCCCGTGGGCCCGGGCACCCACCTCATATTCCGCTATGCCCCGGCCAGCACCAAGGCCCTGGCATTCGAGGTCCATGCATCCGATCGACTTGTCGCCTCCGGCAGCTTTGCCATCGGGCCGCAAACGTGAGTCGTCCGTCCCCGTCGCCCGCCGAGGGTGCAAGCTGGGCACGCCAGGCGGAACGCAGCAGCGTTCCGATCATGCGCTTCATGGTCTGGTTGTCCCTCACCCTGGGACGCCAGCTCAGCCGCACAGTACTGCACGGCATCGCCATCTATTTCCTGCTCTTCTCCCCAAAGGCCGGACGAGCTTCCCGGGCCTATCTCCAGCGCGTTCTCGGACACGCGCCCGGTCTGGCCGATCGTTACCGCCACATCCTCACCTTCGCCACAACCATCCACGACCGCATCTACTTCCTGAACGGCCGCTTCGACCTCTTCGACATTGAGATTCACGGCCTTGAACATGTGGAAGCGCATATGGCCAAGGGCCGCGGCATTCTCCTGTTTGGCGCTCACCTGGGCAGCTTCGAGGTTCTCCGCGCCGTCGGCCACAGGCATGCAACGCAGCCGATCTGCATGCTCATGCACGCCGAAAACGCTCGCAAGATCAACCAGGTACTGGCAGCGATCAACCCCACCGCAAGCCAGGACATCCTCCCCCTCGGCCAGCTCGACTCCATGCTGCAATTGCGTGACAGGCTCGATGGCGGGCAGCTGGTAGGCGTCCTCGCCGACCGCAACCCCGGAGAGAACGGCGTCCGGCACCTGCCTTTCCTCGGCAGCCCAGCCCCCTTTCCCAACGGCCCCTTCCGACTCGCAGCGCTCCTGCAACGGCAGGTACTCTTCATGAGTGGCACCTGGCTGGGCGGCAGACGCTATCGGGTCGAACTGTCCCCCCTCGCCGACTTCAGCGACGTGGAGCCCCGCGAGCGATCCACCGCCATCGCCGAGGCCCAGCAAACCTATGCAGCCCTGCTAGAAAACCATTGCCGCAAGGCTCCTTACAATTGGTTCAACTTCTTCGATTTCTGGAGCGATCCCCGCTCACCGTCCACTCACCCCGCCCAATGAAGTTCGCTTTCCGCCTTGTCACCTGTCTCCTGACGCTGGCCTCCCTGCCAGCCGTCGCTGCATGGGATCTGCCCCAGCTCATGACCGAGCTCGCCCGCAATCAGGGCGGACGCGCCCACTTCACCGAACGGAAATACATCGCCCTCCTCGACAAGCCGGTCGTGTCCTCGGGCGAAATGCGCTACGTGGCACCGGATTACCTCGAGAAGCGCACCCTTACGCCACGCCTTGAGGTCATGGTGCTCGACAAGGACGAGATCAGTCTCGAACGGGGCAAGCAGAAACTCACCCTGCGCCTGCGGGAACAGCCGGAAATCCTGGCCTTTGTGGCCAGCATCCGCGGCACCCTGTCGGGCAATCGCGCCGCGCTGGAGCAGAACTATGCGCTGCACCTGTCAGGTCAGCGGGACAACTGGACCCTCAACCTCTCCCCCAGCAATCCGCGCATCGCCGAACTGGTGACCCGAATCACCATCAGTGGCAGCCGGCAGCAGGTCCGCAGCATCGAGTACCTGCAGGCGGATGGTGACCGCTCGCTCATGTCCATTGAGCCCCTCGACGCCCGATGAAACGCCTGAGCGCCCGCCCCGTCCTGCTCTGGCTGCTCGGTCTGGCCCTGTGCGCCGGCGTGGCCCTGCGCGCCCATTACACCGCCGACATGTCGGCCTTCCTGCCGCGAAGCCCGACACCAGCACAGCAGCTGCTGGTGGACCAACTCACAGAGGGAGTCCTGTCCCGGCTGCTGCTGGTGGGCATCGAGGGCAGCACCCCGACTGGCCGCGCCGAACTCTCCCGCGGCCTGGCCAAGCACCTTGAGGACGGGGGGCTGTTCCTCTCCGTACGCAATGGTGACGCAGCCATTCTGGCCCGCGACCGGGAACTCCTTTTCGCCAACCGTTACTTGCTCAGTCCTACGGTTCGCCCCGAGCGCTTCACCCCCGAAGGGCTTCATGCAGCCATCAGCGAGAGCATTGACCTTCTGGCCTCTCCCATCGGGCTGATGCTCAAAGGGCTCCTGGGCCGCGACCCCACCGGCGAGCTGGTCGAACTGATCGGCAGCCTCGACACCAGCGGCAGCCCAGCCAGCGAGAACGGCGTCTGGGTGTCCCGTGACGGAGAGCGGGCCATCCTGATGCTTCAGACCCGTGCAGCGGGCTCCGACACCGACGCCCAGGCCCTCGCCATTACCCAGATCCGTTCGGCATTCGCGAACCTCGCAAGCAAAGCCGGACAACCCGAAGCACGCATGGTGGTATCAGGAGCGGCCGTGTTTGCTGTCAACTCCCGTACCGCCATCGAATCCGAGGCCGTGCGGCTGACCACCCTGGGCACCACCGCGGTGATTGCCCTGCTGCTACTCATCTACCGTTCCTTCACCGCTGTGCTCCTGGGCCTGCTGCCGGTCGCCAGCGGGGCACTCGCGGGCATTGCGGCCGTGGCCCTGGGCTTCGGCACCGTGCACGGGCTGACCATCGGCTTTGGTACCACCCTGATCGGCGAGGCTGTCGATTACTCCATCTACTATTTTGTGCAGTCGGACGAAGAGGAGGAAGGCGGCTGGATGAAGCGGTTCTGGCCCACCATCCGGCTCGGCGTGCTCACCTCCATATTCGGTTTCGCATCCCTGCTGTTCTCCGGTTTTCCCGGCCTCGCCCAGCTCGGCCTTTATTCGATCGCCGGGCTCGTCACCGCTGCGATGGTGACACGCTTCGTACTACCGCACCTGCGCCCGGCCAAGCTGCGCATCCATGACATTGCGCCCATCGGCCGGGCCCTGGCGGGCTTCTGGGCCTGGTTGTCGCGGCTGCGGCTGATCGTGCCTATACTGGGGCTGGCCGCAGTCCTCGTCCTTGTCGCCAACAGGGACCACGTGTGGAGCAGCAGCCTTTCGGGTCTGAGCCCCGTCTCCGCCGCAGACCAGGCCCTTGACCAAAGCCTGCGTGCCGACCTTGGTGCACCCAATCTGCGCTATCTGGTGGTGCTCAAGGCAGGCAGCCGTGAAGATGCGCTGGAACGTGCCGAGTTCGTCGGAGAGCGCCTCCGGGGGCTGGTGGCGGACGGGGTGCTCGCCGGCTTCGAGAGCCCTGCACGCTTTCTGCCCAGCACTGCGACCCAGCAGGCCCGTCGCAATGCGCTACCGGAAAGGGATGCCCTGGCCCGCAACCTGGAAACCGCCCTCGTCGGCCTTCCCCTTCGCCCAGACCGCCTGAACGCCTTCCTGGATGATGTGGACCAGGCCCGCACGCAAGCCCTTCTCACCCCGGAATCCCTGCGCGGCTCCACACTGGCACTGGCGGTCGACTCCTTGCTGCTCGAACGTCCACAGGGATGGACCGTCCTGATCCCCCTGCGCACGCCAGACGGTGACGCACCGTTCCAGGCAGCACGGGTAGAGGCCGCCCTGAACGGCACGGAGGCCCTGTTCGTCGACATCTTCGGCGAATCCAACAATCTCTACCGGACCTATCTCGACGAAGCCATCCTGCTGTCCCTGGCCGGCATTCTCGCCATCGTCGTGCTGATGGGCGTCGTGCTGCGGGAGCCCATGCGCCTGGTGCGGGTGATGGTCCCGGTGGTCACCGCAGAGCTGATCGTCATGGCCGGCCTTGTCGCCACCGGTCACGCGCTGACCCTCCTGCACCTGGTCGGGATGCTGCTGATCGTCGCAGTAGGCACCAACTACGCGCTGTTTTTCAACCAGGCCGAGCAGAACCCGGGCGACGATCCCCGCACGCTGGCCTCGCTGCTCCTCGCCAACCTGGCCACAGTGATCGGCTTCGGCATCCTGGCCCTCTCGCCTGTGCCCGTGCTTCAGGCCATCGGAATCACCGTCGGCCCCGGCGCAGTGCTCACGCTGGTCCTCTCCGCCATGCTGGCGCACCGGGCGCCCCGCTGAGATGGGCCACTGGCGGCCAAGCCCCACCCTGCAGGTGAGCGCCCTCGTGCATGCCGGGGCGCTGGCCGGCATGCTGCTGGACCCCGGCACGTGGCCCGTAGCGACCGGCATGCTTGTCGCCAATCATGCGCTCCTCACCACCGCCGGATTGCTGCCCCGCTCCAAGCTGCTCGGCCCCACCCTAACCCACCTGCCAGCCGACGCAGCCGCCCGCGGCGAGGTCGTGATCAGCATCGACGACGGCCCCGATCCCAAGGTCACACCCCAAGTGCTCGACCAGCTCGACGCCGCCGGCGCTCGAGCCAGCTTCTTCTGCATCGGCCAGCGCGCCACTGCCCATCCGGGCCTGGTGCGCGACATCATCGCCCGCGGGCACACCATCGAGAACCACAGCGAACACCACTGGAAGCGCTTCTCGACCCTTGGCCCGGGCGCCATGGCCCGGGAGATTTCCGCTGCGCAGGCCAGCCTTGCAGCGCTCACCGGCCGGCGCCCCCGTTACTTCCGCGCACCGGCCGGTCTGCGCAACCCCTTTCTCGACCCGGTGCTGGCGCGTCTCGACCTGCAGCTGGCCAGTTGGACCCGTCGCGCCTACGACACCCGCAACGGCGACCCGGCCAGCGTGCTCGCACGGCTCACCAGGGGGCTCGCGGGCGGGGACATCCTGCTCCTCCATGACGGCAACGCGGCCCGGACGCCCACCGGACAGGCGGTAATCCTCGAGGTGCTGCCCGCCCTCCTCGCCCGCATCCGTGCGGCCGGCCTGACCCCGGTGTGCCTGTGAGCGACGGTCTCCAGCGCAGGCTGGTCCACCAGGCCAGCGCACCCTACCGCCCCGCCGGCCGCTGGGCCTGGCATTTCGCCCGGGGCAAGCTCTCCAACGATCCAGTCTTTGCAGCCCTGCTGCGCCCGGGCCTGCTCCCGGCCAGCGGCCGCTACCTGGACCTGGGCTGTGGGCAGGGCCTGCTGGCCAGCTGGTTGCAGGCTGCCGCCACGCTCCACGCCCGCCAGGACTGGCCGGTTGAGCAAGCGGCCCCACCACGGATCAGCGCCTATCATGGGCTCGACATGCAGGCCGCAGCGATCAGGTATGCCCATCTGGCCCTGGCCGACTGCGACTTCTCCGTCCGCCTGGACCTCGGTGACCTGCGTGACTTCGCACTGCCTGGCGCCGACGTGATCACCCTCTTCGATGTCCTCCACTACCTCCCCGACAGCGCCCAGGAGGGCCTGCTGCAACGCATCCGCAGCAGCCTGTCACCCAACGGCAGACTGCTACTGCGGGTCGGCGACGGGGCCGCCGGGCTGCCTCATCGCCTGTCCCGCGTTGTCGACAGCCTCGTGGTCAGGGTGCAAGGTGGCGCCTGGCCGCAACTTCACTGTCGCCCGGCCACCGCCTGGCAGGCCCTCCTGGGCGATCTGGGCTTCCGCGTCGAGCCCTGCCCGATGGCAGGGGCAGGGTTTGCGAACGTTCTGCTCAGCGCCTTCCCGAACTGAAGCCATTGTCATGACACGCCATAGCTCAGTCCATGAGCCCCTCTGGTAAACTCCGGACACCGCCTGAAAAGACTGCACCGTGATACCACTCCACCTTGCCCACCACACCGTAAGCTGCTGTGCAGGCGATGGCCTGGCACCTCTGCGCGCGGCGCTCCGCAACGGCACCAGTGGTCTGCGCCCCCACCGCATTGAAGGGCTGGGCACCGACACCTGGATCGGCGAGGTCCCAGGGCTCGACGACACAGCGCTGCCCGATCCCATGCGCGGCTTCGACTGCCGCAACAACCGGCTCGCCCGGCGCGGCCTCGCTGCCGACGGTTTCGAGGACGCCGTCCGCAGCCGCATTGCCCACCATGGCGTGCGGCGCGTGGGCGTTGTCCTGGGCACCAGCACCTCAGGCATCCTCAGCACCGAGCTTGCCTATCGCCAGCGGGCTCCCGAAGGCGGCCCGCTGCCAGCCGGCCTGAACTACCCGGGGAGCCACAGCACCTATTCCCTGGCCGATTTTGTGCGCACCTGGCTGGGCATTGAAGGTCCCGCCTACGTGGTGTCCACGGCCTGCTCCTCCTCGGCCAAGGCCTATGCCGCCGCCGCCAGACTGATCCATGCGGGCCTGATCGATGCCGCGCTGGTGGGGGGGGTCGACAGCCTGTGCTTCACCACCCTGCATGGCTTTGCCTCCCTCGAACTCACCTCGCCCGAACCTTGTCGCCCCTACGACGCTGCACGGTCCGGTATCTCCATCGGGGAGGCCGCGGCCTTCGGCCTGCTGGAGCGCGCTACCGGCAGCCTGGATGCGGACGCGGTGCTGCTTCTGGGCTGTGGCGAATCCAGTGACGCCTACCATATGTCCTCGCCCCATCCGGAAGGCCTCGGTGCGCAGCTGGCCATGGAAGGCGCGTTGGCCCAGGCCGGCCTGAGCCCCGCCGACATCGATTACATCAACCTCCACGGCACCGCCACGCTTAACAATGACTCCGCCGAAGGGTATGCCGTTGCGAGCCTGTTCGGCACGCGAGTCGCGGCCAGTTCCACAAAGGGAATCACCGGGCACACCCTTGGTGCCGCAGGGGCGCTGGAGATCAGCATCAGCGCCATGGCCCTGGCCGATGGCTTGCTGCCGGGCAGCGTACACACCCTGAACCTGGACCCGACCGTCCCCATCGACTATGTGCTTGCCTCGCGCAGCGCCCCCCTGCGCCGCGTCATGAGCAATTCTTTTGGCTTCGGAGGCAGCAACTGCAGCGTGATCATCGGGAGGGCCGGATGAACCCCGAAATGTCCCTGAGTGCCTGGATTGAAGGCATAGGCCTGATTGCCCCCGGTTTGCCCGACTGGACCCATGGCGCAGCGGTGCTGGCCGGCCTGGAAGCACATGTACCGGCGCCGAGCGTGCTGCCGGCACCCATGGTGCTGCCGCCCAACGAACGCCGCCGTGCCAGCCGGGTGGTACGTGTGGCCCTGGCCAGCGGCCTGGCGGCGCTGGAGCAGGCCGGCATGGAGCCATCCGGGGTGGCGGCGGTCTTTGCGGCATCAACCGCGGACGGCCACAACTGCCACGCGCTTTGCGAAACCCTGGCGTCCAGTGATCAACGGGTCTCTCCGACGCGCTTTCACAACTCCCTGCACAACACCCCGGCGGGCTACTGGAGCATCGCCACGGGGGCCATGGCCGCCAGCCAGTCCCTGTGCGCCTACGATGCCAGCTTTGCGGCCGGCCTGATCGAAGCCCTGGTGCAGATCCACGCCACCGCAGCGCCCTGCGTGCTGATTGCCTACGACGCGGAATATCCGGAACCCCTCGCCAGCCTGCGCCCTATTCCCGATGCTGCCGGCATCAGCCTGGCGCTCAGGCCCGAGGCTACCCCCCGCAGCATGGCGCGTCTGGATATCCGCCTTGGCGACGGGCCCGCAACAAGGCTGGGCTCCCCCTCCCTGGAGGCTCTGCGCACGGCCATCCCGGCCCTCCGTGGCCTGCCCCTGCTTGAGGCCCTGGCCTCCGCCCGCGGCGGCGAGCTCGACCTGGAATACCTTGCCCCCCTGAGCCTCCACGTCACACTGAGCCCATGCTAGACCGCCACGCCATTGCCGCCCGCATCCCGCATCAGGGCACCATGAGCCTCCTCGACACGGTCATCGAATGGAATCCTGCCAGCATCCATTGCACCGCCGTCAGCCACCGGCATGCCGACAACCCGCTGCGTCATGCAGGGCGCCTGGGTGTCGCCGCAGGGATTGAGTACGCCGCTCAGGCCATGGCCGTACACGGCGGCCTGCTGGCTGCCGGCAATGCCCCTCCACGCCAGGGCTACCTGGCCAGTGTGCGACAGGTGCAATTTCACGTCCCTTTTCTGGACGATCTGCCCGCCGACCTGCAGATCGCCGCAGAACGCCTGTCTGGCGATGCCACCCAGGTGCTTTACCGCTTCACCCTCTCCAGTGGCGACACGCCCGTGCTGGACGGCCGCGCGGCGGTGATCCTCGACGCCGGAGCCCTGCCATGAGACGCGCCCTTGTCACGGGCGCCAGCGGTGGTATCGGGGCGGCCATCGCCCGGCGTCTGGGTGCAGACGGGCACCATGTGCTGATCCACGCCAATCGCAACCCGGAGCGCGCCGCCGCCGTGCTGGCGGACATCCAGGCGGCGGGAGGCTCGGCCGAGGTGCTGTGCTTTGACCTCACCGATGCCGCCGCCACCACTGCCGCCGTGAACGCCATGCTGGAAGCGGGCCCCGTCGCCATCCTGGTGAACAATGCCGGCCTCCATGCGGATGCCGTCTTTCCCGGCATGAGCCCGGAAAAATGGCAGCAGGTGATGGATGTCAACCTCAACGGTTTCTACAACATCACCCAGCCCCTCACGATGCCGATGATCCGTGGTCGCTGGGGCCGCATTGTCACCATCACCTCGGTGGCGGGCCTGGTCGGCAACCGGGGGCAGGTCAACTACGCTGCAGCCAAGGGCGCGCTCCACGCCGCCACCAAATCCCTCGCCCTCGAGCTGGCCAGCCGGGGCATCACCGTCAATGCGGTGGCACCCGGGATCATCGCCACCGGGATGATAGAAGGCAGCTTCGATCAGGCCGCCATCGAGCGCCTTGTGCCAATGAAACGAGCCGGAAAACCCGAAGAAGTCGCAGACCTCGTCGCCTTTCTGGTCTCCGAACAGGCCACCTACATCACCGGGCAGATCATCTCGGTCAATGGCGGAATGGTCTGAGATGGAGCGCATCTCCAGCGACCCGCAGCGAAACGCGGCACGCCCTGGGCTTGCCAAGCCAGGCAGGTCGGGCGAGCACGGGCGGCCTGAATGAGCGCCGCCCCCCAACTGGCAGGTCAGGTGTCGCTCCACAAGGCGGAGGCCGTCCTTTTCTTCACCCTCCTGCAGCTCACCGTGATCGTGCTGGCGGGGCGCATCGGGAGCATTCTCGCCCGCCGCGTCGGGCAGTCATCGGCCGTTGGCGAGATCATCATCGGGATTCTGCTGGGGCCCTCATTGTTCGGGCTGCTGTTTCCCGGCGTGTTCGACCATGTGTTCCGCTCCGCACCACCGGAGCCCATGCAGGTTCTCTCCCAGGTGGGCCTGATCCTGCTGATGTTCCAGATCGGCATCGAATTCGACTTTTCCCACCTGTCGGAACGCCAGCATCGCAAGACGGTACGCCGTGTCGCCCTGGCCGGGCTGGTGGCCCCCTTCATCCTCGGCCTGGGTTTCGGCTGGCTGGCGGCGCCGGAGCTGTCGCCCCAGGCCAACCGGGTAGCATCCGGGCTGTTCATCGCCACCGCCTTTTCCATCACCGCCCTCCCCATTCTCGGGCGGATCATGATCGAGTTCGGGCTCACCCGCCGCCCCATCGGCGTGATCGCCATCAGCGCCGCCGCCGTCAATGACGTGGTGGGATGGCTGCTGCTGGCCCTGGTGACCACGCTGACCCTGTCCCATTTCGACCCAGCCGACTTCACGCTGAAGGTCGTGCTGGTCGCCGTGTTCATGCTGGCGGCCTGGTTCATCGTCCGTCCCCTCGTCAAGTGGGCGATACGGCGCACCCGCCATCACGGTCACCTCTCACCCCACCTCATGGGGCTGCTGCTGGCCGCCATATTCCTGTGCGCGATGGTCACCTACAAGCTGGGTATCTTTGCCATCTTCGGGGGCTTTGTGATGGGCGTGCTGGTGCACGATGAGCCTGAGCTCGTGGAGGCCTGGAAGGAGCGCATCGGCCACTTCGTCACCGTGTTCTTCCTGCCAATTTTTTTCACCTACACGGGTTTGCGCACCAATATCGGCGGGCTGGACAGCCTTGCTCTGTGGGGCTGGTGCCTGTTGACCATCGCCCTCGCCACCCTGGGCAAGTTTGGCGGCACCTATGTGGCGGCGCGCAGCTGTGGCCTCGATCACGCAGCCTCCAGCGTCCTGGGCATCATGATGAACACCCGTGCCTTGATGGAGCTGATCGTGATCAATGTCGGCTACGACCTGGGCGTGATCTCCCAGGACATGTTCACGATGCTGGTACTGATGGCCATCATCAGCACGGTGGTCACCACGCCGGGGCTGCGCCACTGGCTGCCACGCATGGGGGCTGCCCGCTGACAAAGCCTGGCGGACCGCTCACCGCCCGCTCAGACGACGTACAACGAGGCCCGGCAAGCGCAGCAGGAAGCCGATGAACAGCCGGGTATGCATCCAGGTGAGCAGGCGGTTGTCACGAAAATAGCGGAAGTGGGACACGCCGCCCTCGTCAGTACGGAAATAGCGCACCGGGGCGGGTAGATTGATCGGTCGCACCCCCGCCCAGGCAAGGCGCACCACCGCCTCGGGATCGAAGTCGAAGCGGCGCATCCAGCGTTGGCTGCGCATGATCTGCTCCAGCGGTGCAATGGGATAGACCCGGAAGCCGAACAGGGAATCACCAATACCCATCCACAGGGTTTCCAGATTGGCCCACCAATTGGAGATCTCCCGCCCCTTCACCCGCAACTGAGGCGCCTCAGAATCAAACACCGGCTTGCCCAGCACCATGCACGCCGGATCGCGGGCCGAGGCCTGCATGAAATCGGGAATGCAGTGCGCCGGATGCTGGCCATCGGAATCCATCGTCAGCACGTGGGTGAAACCGGCCGCCGCTGCAGCCGTCAGCCCTTCCAGAACCGCCGCCCCCTTGCCCCGGTTCTGCGGCAACTCGATGATGCGCAGACCGGGGTCGGTCGTGGCCATGGCCCGCAGGCGCTCGGTGCTTCCGTCGGTGCTGCCGTCGATTACCACCCACACCGGATTCCATTGGGCACGCGCCTCCCGAACGGTCGCGTCGACCTTGGAGCCGGGGTTGTAGCTGGGAATCATGACCAGGTGGGATGATGAGGGGAGCATCACGATGCAGTGCTTTCCTAGGTAGCGCGGGGTGGCACCGCGCCGGCAGCCGGTGGCTGGGCCAGGGCCGTGCGGTAGTAGTCGCCCAGCTCGGCGGTAAAGGCCAGCACCCGCGTTGGGGCGTCGAAACGCCGCCCCAGCCGGACGCTGAAACGCAAGGGCAGCTCCGGTTTGCGGAACAGCGGCCAGGCCTTGCCCAGATAGGGCGAGCTGAAATCGATGAACAGGGTCTGAACGGGGGTCTGCGCATGCCGTGCAATGAGGCTTGCCGCGTTGGTGCAACCGTCAAAGGGAAAGTTCGACGTGCGTGACCCCTCGGGAAATATCACCAGGTGGGCCCCCGCCCGGAGCTCGCGGGTCGCCCGCCGGACCATTCGCACCGGCTTGTCATTGTGGATGTAACGGGCCAGACGGGCTGCCGCTCCGAGGAGGACATTTTCCATGAGCGCAGCCTTCATGATGCACACCGCGTTCGGCAGACGAGACGCAATCAGCACAACGTCAAGGAGCGACGGATGATTGGCCACGACGACCAGGGACGGCTGGCGGCGCAGGGTGTCCAGGGCCTTCAGGTCGAAGCTGCAGGCACAGAACACGCTCAGGAAATGCAGATACAGGCGGAAGCCGATCATGATGGCCAACCGGCCGACAACGCTCCCAATGCGACGCGGCAACACGCTGAAAACCAGTGCAAACGGCAGCCACACCAGGCAGATCAGCGCCAGCGCCCCCAGGCCCAGCACCATGGCGACATACTCATAGGCCGTCCATAGCAGCTTGCCACACCGGGCCAGCGGGCTAGTCATCAACACTCACCCGTTCGCTCGACTCGCCGAAAATCCACGCCACGGCCACACCTGCAGCCAGGTAATGATCGCGGGCCACCAGCGGGCTATCGTCGAAGGCCGCGTGCTGCAGCATGTCATACCGGACGAAAGCCCCCACCCAGTGTTGTGGATAGCGCCGCGATAACGAGGCCAGCACCTGGGTGCCGCTGTAGCCGCCGCTGGCCGAGTAGGCCGGGCGATCCGGCCTGGCCTCGGAGGGGCTCACCTGATAGTAATAGGCGTGCTGACGACTCGACGCAAAAATGGGGCCGCTACGCAAACCCAGGCGCCAGCCGGGCAGGCCGGGCGGATCGACCATATCCAGATTGAAGGCCGGCGAAAACACCCAGCCTGCGTGGCGGGGCGTGCTGCTCAGGCTAAACGCACTGCGCACCGGGATAATGAGCTTGAGCTGATGCGCCCGGTCCGGGCTGCGCCAGAGGGTGAGATCCAGCTGCGGACCGATTTCGACAGTGGCATCCAGATCGGCCATCCCGTTCCGCACACCGCTGCTGTCCCTGCCCACCGGCGGCGACGCGCCAAGACTGACGCCCAGATCCACACGGTCACTATCAAAGAGCACACCGCGCACGCCCTGCCGGTCAGCGCGCAGGTAACGCCCGTGATAGATGAAGTAGGGCACCGGCAGGACAAGCTCGTGGGACTCCGCCGCACCGCGCCAGGCCGGCAGGTGCAGCACGCCCAGGCCGGCACCGGCCTCCCAGAGCGGCCTGTCGGCCGCGACCGAGGTAGCACTGGTCAGCAGTGCCGCACACCCCAGCACAATGCAGGCATATGAAAGCAATCTCATGGAGAACTCAACTCAGTAGGTGGCAGGCCTGGGCCTCCACTTCGACCAGCAACTCGGCACGACACACATCGGCCAGGAGATAGACCTGCTGTGCCGATGTACCAAGGACCTCGGCGAGTTCGGCCTGCACAGGGGCAAGATGGGCCGGGTGACGCACGTACACCCGTGCGCTGAGCTCGGAGAGGCGGTAGGCCGGGCCGGCACTGCAGCGGCTGGCCTCCGCCAGCACGGCGTCCAGGTTGGCCACGAGCTCCCGCGTCTGGGCCACCGGATCGCCGGGGTGCATGCTTTGGTGGCCGACGATGCTGGCTGTCCCCGACACAAAGAGCCACTCTGCATCGGCGTGCTGCCCGAGCGCAGCCCGGGAGAATGTGGGGCTGCACGGACCATAATCCGCCGGATAGCGAAAGGCACTGAGCTGGCGCGGATTCTCGATGGACCGGGTGGGTGTTCGCCCGGCCAGGAAGGCCACGCTGAGCGGCCCACCCTGCACCCCCAGGGCACTGGCCGCCGGAATGCTGTCCATCACCAGGCGCCCTGCCGCTTCGAAGGCCCGATGGCGCCCGATGTTGAACTGCCGGTAGCGCTCGAGGCCGTCGGTTTCCTGATTGATATGGGGGAGATAGTTCCAGATGCGCCACAGGTGGGGATATCCCTCCTCGGCGAGGAGCTTGAACACGGATTCATAGGCCTGCTGGCCGGCACGTTGCAGCACCGGGCCGCTACTGCCTCCCAGCGCAGCGCCGTCCTCGACGACCTCAATGACGCCGAACAGCAATTCGCCATCGTGCCGGTAACGCACACCGTGGCGGGTGCCAGCCTGTGCCGGTCTGGCGCCAAACCAGGCCTCGACGGGCTCACCGAGCAGGCAGGGAGCATGCAGCTGTTGGCACGGCAGGCCCTGCGGGACATGCGTCGGCTCCGCCAGCCCTATCCAGGACAGGCCTAGAAGGGCCGGATCAAGCAGCCCCTCTGCAAGCCTGGCGCCGGAAAGGAAGCGGTGCAAGCCATGATGCATGCCCGTCACTGACCGGCCCCCAGGCCGGCTTCATCCACCGGCCGGATGTTGATCCGGCGGTTACGCCAGCCGCGGAGGGACTGGCGCAGATTGCCCAGGAAGGACAGGTAGTAGATGACCTTGAAGATGCGCAACGGTCGCCAGATCGGGGTACTGCCGTAGATATCGCCGGCAAGTACCGAGAGCAGCGCCTCCTGAACCCGGAAGATGTTGCGCGGCGCCATGAACATGTCACGCATGGTGGGATTGGTGATGCGGTAGATGAACCACGAGAACACCTCCGGCCCATGCCGCACTACCCGATCGAACTCTGCCAGCGCCGCGGCAGCCTCAGCCGGACGGGACAGACAGGTGTCGATCGCCTTGGCCCCGGCGAAGCCACTGTTCATGGCCAGCATCACCCCGGACGAGAACACCGGATCGATGAAGGCAAAGGCATCGCCGAGCATCAGGTAGTTGGGACCGTGATTGCGCTCCGACACGTAGGAGAAGTTACCTGTCGCCTCCGCGTCAGTCACCATCCGCGCATCCTTGAGGCGTTCCGCGAGGGGCGGGCAGCTGGCGATGGTGTCGAGCAGGAACTGCGTCAGGCTCCGTCCGGCACGGGTCTTCATGTAATACGGCCACACCGTCGCACCCACGCTGGTCAGCCCGTCAGAAAGGGGGATGAACCAGAACCAGCCATGATCAAACCAGAAAATGGTGATGTTGCCTTCCGCCTGCCCCTCATGGCGGCGGGCGCCGGCAAAGTGGGCGTACATGGCAGAACTATTGTGGCGCGGATTGCGATGTTTGATCTGGAAACGGTTGGCCAGGAAGGTGTCGCGACCCGAGGCGTCAACCACGAAGCGAGCGTGCCAGCGACGCTCCCGTCCGTCGTCGTCGGTAGCGTGAACCACGGCACCCTGGTTGTCCGACTGAAAATCCACCGCCCCCACCTTGCAGCCTTCGATGACCTCGACACCTTCCCGGGCCGCATTGCGGATCAGGATATGGTCGAAATCGGCTCGCTTGACCTGGTAAGCCATGGGCAATGACTTGTCGATAGCGTCTGCAAAGCGAAATTCCTGGCCGTGCTCATGCCATGGAGAGACAAACTCCGCCCCCCACTTTTCCATGCCAATCGCCGTGACCTCGTCGGCCACACCCAGGGCCTCAAGCAGCGGCATATTGGCGGGCAGAAGGGATTCGCCGATGTGGAAACGCGGGTGGTGGGCCTTCTCGAGCAAGACCACCCTGTAGCCTTTTCGAGCCAGCAGCGGGGCAACCGTGCTGCCCGCCGGACCACCACCAATCACCAGCACGTCGCACGTACTCATTGCAATCAGGGGGTCTCCCTCAAGTGCAGGCTCCAACATTTCGTTTCCTCGCATCCAGCGCCAGGACGGCGGCGCGGTTATACCGTAATCCAGCCCCTCCCGCCACCGCTGCGCAAGCGCCGCAGACCGGGGGAGAAGGCCGCCGCCACCGCGGCAAGCACACTACCGGCAACTACATCCAACAAGACATGCTGCTTTGTTGCGAGCGTCGAAAAGACGATCAAGCCACTCCACAGCCAGTTGGCCCAATGCCAGACCCGGCTGCACTGCAGCTCACGTAACTCGCGCCTCAGCCAGAGGGCCGAATAGAGGGCCGCAGCCACATGCAGGGACGGGCAGGCGTTACCCCCGGGGTCAATACCCTTGAGCAAGGCATAACCTGGATAAAGCCCCCAATCCACCGCGGCAGGCGGCACGACAGTGGGCCAGAAGACATAGCAGAGCAGCCCCGCCCCGCACAGGCAGCCCATGTGCCAGCCAAGGCTGAACAGGCGCTTCAGGCCAGGGGCAAGCGCCGCCGGGAGCGACACATAGATCCAGAGTGACGCATAAACCACCAGCGCCCAGGGCTGAAAACCCACCTGCCGATCAACCCAGGTCAAAGGCATCTCGAACACCGGCCTCAGTGGGTGGTGGAGAAGCGCCAGATAGGCCAGGAAAAAAACATACATGAAAAGACTGGTACCCATCGCCTTGAACCACCACCAGTGCCGCAGCCGCCCGCCGATCCGGGAGAGGGTGGACGACGACCTGCCAGGCGATCCATACACTTCAAGGGACTGCGGTTCAATGAGCGGCAGCGGGCGTGGTTCCAAGGGGCAAGCTCCAGGCGATGTCGGCAAACCGGTGACCGCGGCGGAAATCCGGGACTCCCAACGCTGCATATTACGCGATCACGCCCACAGAAAAGAATATATGCCGATTGAGATGCAGCAAGCTTGCCGGAACCCAACTGACAATAAGGGTATCCAAGCATTGAATTGCTGCATCCCTGCAGCCAGACTCGCCTTGCAACACCTCCGCGACCGGGCCCACAAGGCCCGCCCCGCGAACGGATCAAAAACACGATTTTTGCGAGGAAACCCACCATGGCCGAGCAGGACCCCGTCCGCGCGCTTTCCGTGCCCACCCCGGGCAGCACGCTTCTCGACGACAAGTACACCACCACCGCCGGGCGCGTTTATCTGACCGGTTACCAGGCGCTGGTGCGCCTGCTGATGATCCAGCGTGATCGCGACCGGGCCGCCGGGCTCAACACCGCCGGCTTCGTCTCGGGCTACCGGGGCTCGCCCCTGGGCGGGCTCGACCAGACCCTGTGGAAGGCCAAGGCCCACTTAGCCAGCCACGACATCGTCTTCCAGCCGGGCATCAACGAAGACATGGCGGCCACCGCCGTGTGGGGCAGCCAGCAGGTTTCCCTGTCCGCCAAGGCCCGCGTCCAGGGCGTGTTCGGCATGTGGTACGGCAAGGGGCCGGGCGTGGACCGCTGTGGCGACGTGTTCCGCCACGCCAACGCCGCCGGCAGCTCGCAATACGGCGGAGTGCTGGTGATCGCCGGCGACGACCACGCCGCCAAGTCCTCCACCCTGCCCCACCAGACCGACCACTTCTTCAAGTCGATGATGATGCCGGTGCTGGCCCCCGCCGGTGTGCAGGACTATCTCGACTTCGGCGTGCATGGCTGGGCCCTGTCGCGCTATTCCGGCTGCTGGGTGGCCTTCAAGGCCCTGGCCGACACGGTGGAAACCTCGGCCTCGGTGGACGTGGATCCGCTGCGCGTCACCACGAAGATCCCCGACGACTTCGCCCTGCCCCCTGACGGGCTCAACATCCGCTGGCCCGACCCGCCGCTGGTGCAGGAGAAGCGCCTGCTCCACGCCAAGCTCTACGCCGCCCTGGCCTACTGTCGGGCCAACGGCCTCAACCGCATCGTCATCGACTCGCCCCAGCCCCGGCTGGGCATCATCACCAGCGGCAAGAGCTACCTGGACGTGCGCCAGGCCTTCGACGACCTGGGCATTGACGAAGCACTCGCCGCCGAGATCGGCATCCGCCTCTACAAGGTGGGCATGGTGTGGCCCCTGGAGGCGGAAGGGGTGCGCCACTTCGCCGAAGGGCTGGACGAGATCCTGGTGATCGAGGAGAAGCGCCAGCTCCTCGAATACCAGCTCAAGGAAGAGCTCTACAACTGGCGCGAGGACGTGCGCCCCCGCGTTGTCGGCAAGTTCGACGAGAAGGGGGAATGGTCGCTGCTCACTACCCTGGGCGCGGACGGCCGTACCACCGTAGACCACGGCGAATGGCTGCTCCCCGCCGCCGGGGAGCTGACCCCGGCCATGATCGCCCGGGTCATCGCTGCCCGCATCGGGCGCTTCTTCACCTCCGATCGCATCGAGGCCCGCCTGGCCTTCCTGCAGGCCAAGGAGGCCACCCTCGGCCGCCGCG
Source organism: Zoogloea sp. (assembly GCF_044344315.1). Taxonomy (GTDB): domain Bacteria; phylum Pseudomonadota; class Gammaproteobacteria; order Burkholderiales; family Rhodocyclaceae; genus Zoogloea. The sequence continues at coordinate 105,623 of NZ_JBIJDC010000001.1, forward strand.
TCTTCGCCATCGACCGGGTGCCCACCTTCTGCCCCGGCTGCCCCCACAACACCTCCACGGTGGTGCCCGAAGGCAGCCGCGCCATGGCCGGCATCGGTTGCCACTACATGGCCACCTTTATGCCCGACCGCAAGACCGGCACCTTCACCCACATGGGCGGTGAAGGCGTGCCCTGGGTTGGCCAGGCGCCCTTCATCGACGAGCCCCACATCTTTGCCAACCTGGGCGACGGCACCTATTTCCACTCGGGCCTGCTGGCCATCCGCCAGGCGGTAGCAGCCTTCAATCGCCCCGGTGGCAGCGGGCCGGCGACCAGCGGCATCACCTACAAGATCCTCTTCAACGACGCCGTGGCCATGACCGGCGGCCAGCCGGTGGACGGCGACCTGACGGTGCCAAAGCTGCTGCGCCAGTTGCAAGGCGAAGGGGTGCACACCATCGTGCTGGTCACCGACGGCACCGACCGGGCCTGGCATGTGGCCGACATTCCCCACGGCATCCCGATCCGCCAGCGCGACGAGCTGGACGTGATCCAGCGCGAACTGCGCACCGTGCCCGGCGTGTCGGCCCTGGTCTTCGACCAGACCTGTGCCGCCGAGAAGCGCCGACGCAGGAAGCGCGGCACCTTCCCCGACCCGCAGACCCGCGTCTTCATCAACGAGGCGGTGTGCGAGGGCTGCGGTGACTGCGGCCGGGAATCCAACTGCATGGCCATCCTGCCGGTGGAAACCGAGTTCGGGCGCAAACGCCAGATCGACCAGTCGGCCTGCAACAAGGACTACTCGTGCATGAACGGCTTCTGCCCGAGTTTCGTCACCATCGAAGGCGGCCGGGTGCGTAAGGGGCGCGCCCTGCAGTCGGGCGAGCAGCGCTTCGCCCCCCTGCCCGAGCCCACCCTGCCGGCCACCCGCGAGCCCTGGGGCATTCTCGTCACCGGCGTGGGTGGCACCGGGGTGGTCACCATCGGCGCCCTGATCGGCATGGCCGCCCACCTGGACGGCAAGGGCGTCACCGTGCTCGACATGACCGGCCTGGCCCAGAAGGGCGGCTCCGTGTTCAGCCACATCCGCATCGCCGACCGGCCGGAAGATCTCCACGCCGTGCGCATCGCCGCCGGCGAAGCCAACGCGGTGATCGGCGGTGACGTGGTGGTCACCGCCAGCGTCGACGCCCTGGCCAAGATGGCCGTCGGGCGCACCCGCGGCGTGGTCAATTGCGCCGAAACACCCACGTCCGAGTTCACCCGCAACCCGGACTGGCAGTTCCCCCTGGAGAAGATGCAGGCCGCCATCGTGGAGGCAGTGGGCACCGATGGCTGTGTATTCCTGGATGCCCAGTTCCTGGCCACCCGCCTGCTCGGCGACGCCATCGCCACCAACCTGTTCCTGCTCGGCTACGCCTGGCAGAAGGGCTGGGTGCCGGTCAGCGCCGCCAGCCTGGACAAGGCCATCGAACTCAACGGCGCGGCGGTGGACATGAACCGCCAGGCCTTCCTGTGGGGCCGCCGGGCCGCCGTGGACCTGAGCACCGTCGAACGGGAGGTGAAACCGGCGCCGGTGATCCCCATACGCCCCGAAACCCTGGACGACCGCATCGCCCGCCGGGCGGCCGTGCTCACCACCTACCAGGACGCCGCCTACGCCCGTCGCTACACCGACCTGGTGGCCCGCGTCCGTGCGGCCGAAGCCCCGCTGGGCAGCGAGCGCCTCACCGAAGCGGTACTGCGCCATTACTTCAAGCTGTTGACCTACAAGGACGAGTACGAAGTGGCCCGCCTGTTCAGCGATCCGAGCTTCCGCGAGGCGGTGGACAGCCAGTTCGAGGGCGACTTCCGCCTGCGCTTCCACCTCGCCCCGACCTTCCTGGCCCGGCCCGACCCGGCCTCCGGGCGCATCCGCAAGCTCGCCTTCGGCCCCTGGATGCTCACCGCCTTCAGCTGGCTGGCCAGGCTGCGGCGCCTGCGCGGCACGCCCTTCGATGTTTTCGGCTATCACCCGGAACGCAAAGCCGAGCGCGCCCTGATCGTCGAGTACGAGCAGGACATCGCCCTCCTCCTTGGCACGCTCGACGCCGCCCGCCTTCCCCTGGCGGTAGAAATCGCCAGCCTGCCGGAAGGCATCCGGGGCTATGGGCACGTCAAGGCCGCGGCGATGCGCAGCGTGGCGCAACACCGCAAGGCCCTGCTCGCCCGCTGGTCAGGCAAGGCTGGGGCAACCAGCCAGGCTGCCTGAACGACCGTCAACACCCGCCGTCCCCGCCTGCAAAATCCCGGGCAGGGCGGCGGCATTCGTCCATTCCGTCACGCCCGAGACGCAATCTAACCTGAGCCCCGCGCCGGGAGCCTGATTCCGGGCTTTGCAGCGCCCCGAAATGGCTTCATCATCGGGGCACATCATTGCCACTCCCGGTCACGAAAGCCCCTCCATGAAATACCTGTCCCTGCTGCTCACCACCCTGCTCCTCGGCACCTCTGCCTTCGCCGCTCCGCCCAGCAACGAGTCCATCTCCCAGCTTCTGGTGGCCACCCGGATGGAACGCTCGGTCGGCGCCGCCCAGCAAGGCCTGGAGCAAGCCGTGCGCAACTCCATCAACCAGAGCCTGCAGGGCCGGACCCTTACCCCCCAGGGCCAGAAGGTCATCGAGAAATTCTCTGCCGACGCGGGCGTGATCATCCGCAAGGAGATCAACTGGGCTGACCTCAAGGGCGCCTACCTGAAGCTCTACGCCGAAACATTCACCCAGGAGGAAGTGGACGGCCTGCTGGCCTTCTACCGCAGCCCGGCCGGCGTCGCCCTGCTGGAGAAGATGCCCCAGGTCACCCAGAAGTCGGCCGCCATCACCCAGCAGCGCATCGGCCCCCTGGTGGAGAAGCTCAAGGCGTCCATGGCGCAAACCGTCCAGGACGCCAAGGCGGCCAAGTAAGCCCATGGCTCCGGGCCTGACGGAATGAAGCTGCCTCCTGCCCTGAAGGCCCTGCTGGCCCAGGCCATCGGCACCGCGACCGCGCTCGCCGCGGCCCGCAGCGGCATGCTGCCGGGTGGTCTGTGGCCGGTGGTCGTGGTCCAGGCACTGGCCGCCACGGCAACGGCCACCGCGCTCGGCAGCGCGCCCTGGTGGCGCTGGATCCACCTGGGCTTCGCGCCCCTGGTGGTGGTAGCCCTGCAGTTGAACATCGCCCCCGGCTGGTATCTCGCCGCCTTCATCGGTTTCGCCCTGGTCTTCTGGAGCAGCTTCCGCACCCAGGTTCCCCTGTTCCTGTCCAACCGGGCCACCGCCGCCGCCGTCGCCGAACAGCTCCCCCGCAACCGCCCGTCCCGCCTGCTCGACCTGGGTAGCGGCACCGGCTCCCTGCTGCGCCCCCTGGCGCAAATGCGCCCGGACTGCCGCCTGGAGGGCATCGAATCCGCACCCGCACCCTACGCCCTGTCGGTGCTGCTGACCCGCCGGGAGCCCACCATTGCCGTGGCCCGGGGCGACTTTTTCGACATTCCGTGGAGTGACTACGACCTGGTCTACGCCTTCCTGTCGCCGGTGCCCATGGCCGAGGTGTGGCGCAAGGCCAGCGCCGAGTTGCGCCCCGGCGCCCTGCTGGTCAGCAACAGCTTTCCCGTCGAAGGTATCGATCCGGACCACATCATCGACGTGGACGACCGGCGTCACACCCGCCTGTACTGCTACCGGCCCGCCGGGCCGGCTTATCAGCAGAAATCTGGAATTACAGGTCTATAGCCCCTCAATTCCACCTCTCCTGCGGCCGTTAATGCCCGAATAATGGCGCCATCGCGCCTGGCGTTCAGCGAGAGGATTCCCACCATGTCCCGGATCATCTGCATCATCGGCAACAAGGGCGGCACCGGCAAGACCACCCTGTCCCACATGCTCTGCCAGGGCCTTGGCCTGCTTGGTCAGCGCTCGGCCTGCATCCTGACCGATACCTCCCGCGAACCCCTGAGCCCCGACGGACGGCGCTACGTCACGGCCGACGCCCGCACCCCCGAGGCCCTGCATAAGGTCGTCAGCAAGCTGCGCACCATGAACGGCTGGATCGGCGTCATCGACGGCGGTGGCAACCGCGCCGAAGTGGACCGCACCCTCAACGGCCTCGCCGACATCGTGCTGCTGCCCTTCCGCGACTCCCACGAAGACCTGCGCACCGTCCTCCACGACCTGGAAGCCTTCCCCCACGCCTACGCCCTGCCCTCCCAGTGGCCCACCAACGCCTGGGCCCGGGACGCCGCCGACCGCAGCGTGGCACAGATGCTCGGCGCCCACCGCGACCGCCTGCTTCACCCTGTAGCCAGCCTGTCAGCCTCCAAACTGCTGCTCCAGAAGACCATCCCCGACGGCCTGCCCTCCAACGTGGGCAACGCCTGCCGGGCCCTGGCGCGGCAGGTGATGGAGGTCCTGGAGATCGGTGACAGTGCCGGCGAGGCCCCCCGCAGCGAGGCCCAGGCCGAAGCACCCGCCCCGCCGCCGCCCTCCGTTCTCCCCGAAGGCTACGCCAGCACCGCCCACCACTGAGGCAGCCCCGGCACCTTTCCTTGACCTAGGCGGTTTACCCACCGGGGTGGGTCGGGCAGAATGCGCCGACCTTCGACTTCCCGGTTTGCCTCCCGATGCTCCGTGCCCACGGCCTGGCCTGTGACCGCGGCGACCGCCGCCTGTTTTCCGCCGTGGACTTTTCCCTTGCCCCTGGCGAATGGCTGCAGGTGGAAGGCGCCAACGGAGCCGGCAAGACCAGCCTGCTGCGCATGCTGGCCGGTCTGGCGCCGAGCGCCGACGGGCACATCGAATGGGACGGCCAGCCGGTACGTGATGTGCGCGACGAATACCATGCGCGCCTGCTCTATCTGGGCCACGCCCCGGCCATCAAGGAAGACCTCTCGGCCCTCGAAAACATCCAGACCGCCGCCGCCGTGGCCGGCCGACCGCTGGACGAGGCCACCGCCCTTGCCGCCCTGCGCCGCATCGGCCTGAAGGGTCGCGAGGATCTGCCGACCCGGGTGCTCTCCCAGGGGCAGAAACGCCGCGTGGCCCTGGCCCGCCTGCTGTGCAGCCAGGCGCGGCTGTGGATTCTCGACGAACCCTTCGTGGCCCTGGACGTGGCCGCCGTATCCCAGCTGTGCGGCATCCTCGACGAGCACCTGTCGCGGGGTGGGCTGCTGATCTTCACCAGCCACCAGGCCGTGCAGCTCGCTGGCACCGGCAACACCCTCAAGCTCGGCCCGACCCCAAATACACCGCGGGCCCGCCCCGATAGGGAAGAGGTGCCGGCATGAGCGCGAGCCGCCCCATGCACCACCCCGAAGTGCGCAGCACGGAGAGTGTCCAGTGAGCGCCTTCATTGCCATCGTCCGTCGTGACCTGCTCCTCGCCGCCCGGCGCAAGAGCGAGGTGTTCACGGCCCTGTTCTTCTTCATGATCGTGGTCAGCCTGTTTCCCCTGGGCATCGGGCCGGAAACCGCCATGCTGCGGCGCATTGCCCCGGGCGTGCTGTGGGTCGCCGCCCTGCTGGCCGCCATGCTGTCCCTCAACCGCCTGTTCGCCGCCGACCACCAGGACGGAACTCTCGAGCAGATGAGCCTGTCTCCCACTCCGCTGGCCCTGCTGGTGAGTGGCAAGGTGCTGGCCCACTGGCTGACCTCCGGCCTGCCCCTGGTGCTGCTGGCACCGGTGCTGGGCCTGCAGTTCGACCTTTCGCCCCGGGCCCTGGGCGTGCTGATGATCAGCCTGTTGCTGGGTACCCCGGTGCTGTCCCTGGTCGGCGCCATTGGCGCGGCCCTGACCCTGGGTGTGCGCGGCGGTGGCGTGCTGCTGTCCCTGCTGGTGCTGCCCCTGTATATTCCAGCGCTCATTTTCGGTGCCGGCGCAGTGGAGGCAGATGTGGCCGGGCTGGGCGCCGGCGGTCACCTGTCACTGCTCGGCGCGCTGCTGGCGCTGGGCGTGTTCTTTGCTCCCTGGGCCGCCACCGCAGCCCTGCGAATCGCCCTCGAGTAGGGCGCCCCGATCCAATCAACCGGATTCATCCATGAGTCAGCGTCTCGTCAATTGGTTCAAGTTTGCCTCGCCGGCCAGCTTCTACCCCCTCGCCGGGAAGATGTGGCCCTGGTTTGCAGCCATCGGCAGCGTGCTGGCAGCCGTCGGCCTGTGGATCAGCTTCTTCGTCGCCCCCACCGACTTCCAGCAGGGCGAGGGCTACCGCATCATCTTCATCCACGTGCCGGCCTCGTGGATGTCCATGTTCATCTACTGCGTGATGGCCTTCTGGGCGGCCATCGGCATCACCTTCAACACCCGCCTGTCGGGCATGATGAGCTCTGCACTGGCGCCCACCGGCGCCCTGTTCGCCTTCCTGTCCCTATGGACCGGAGCCCTGTGGGGCAAGCCCATGTGGGGGGCCTGGTGGGTGTGGGACGCCCGCCTCACCTCCGAGCTGATCCTGTTCTTCCTGTACATCGGCTACATCGCCCTCACCGCCGCCATCGATGACCCGCGCCGGGCCGACAAGGCCGGGGCCATCATCGCCCTGGTCGGCGTGGTGAACGTGCCCATCATCTATTTCTCGGTGAAGTGGTGGAACACCCTGCACCAGGGCGCCTCCGTGTCCCTCACCAAGGCGCCGTCCATGGCCACCACCATGCTGTGGGGCATGCTCATCATGGCCCTGGCCTTCTGGATGTACAGCATCGCCATCGCCCTGTACCGGGTGCGGGCCATCATTCTCGAACGGGAACGCCACGCCACCTGGGTGGCCGAACTACCGGAGATGCAACGATGAACTGGGGCAGCGCAGGCGAGTTCTTCGCCATGGGGGGCTACGGCCTCTACGTCTGGGGCAGCTTCGGCGTCACCGCCGCAGCCCTCCTGATCGAAGGCGTGCTGGTACGCCAGCGCCTTGCCGCCGCCCGACGCAGCCTGCGCCGGGAACTTGCTGCCGACCGCGACACTCAGGACTGAATCATGAAACCACGTCAGAAACGCCTCGCCATCATCGTCGGCGGGCTTGCCACCCTCGGCATCGCCGCCACCCTCATCCTCAACGCCTTCCAGAGCAACCTGGTGTTCTTCTTCACTCCCACCCAGGTGGCCAACGGAGAAGCCCCCAAAGAGCGCGCCTTCCGCATCGGCGGGCTGGTCAAGGAGGGCAGCCTGCAACGCAGCGACATCGTTGCCCGCTTCATCGTCACCGACACCGCCAAGGAGATCCCGGTGGCCTACGAAGGCATCCTGCCCGACCTCTTCAGCGAGGGTAAGGGTGTGGTGGCCCAGGGCGTACTGAGTGCAGACGGCAAATTCACCGCGACCGAGGTGCTCGCCAAGCACGACGAAAACTACATGCCGCCGGAAGCCCAGGCCGCCGTAGACCAGGCCCACCAAGCCACCCGTACCCTCAAGCAGTAAGCCCGGAGGCTCCCCATGATCCCGGAAATCGGCAGTTTTGCCCTCGTCCTCGCCCTGCTGGTCGCCCTCGTCCAGGGCAGCCTGCCGTTGATCGGCGCCCAGCGTGGCGTCCCCGCCTGGATCGCCCTGGCCCGCCCGGCCTCGTCGGTGCTTTTTCTGCTCATCGCCGTGGCCTTCGGCTGCCTCACCGCGAGCTTCATCAACAACGACTTCTCCGTCGTCTACGTCGCCCAGCACTCCAATTCGCGCCTCCCCCTGGAATACCGCATCTCCGGCGTATGGGGCGGCCATGAGGGCTCGCTGCTGCTGTGGGTGCTGATGTTGTCCCTGTGGTCCCTGGCCGTGGCGGCTTTCTCCCGCAGCCTGCCCGACGACATGGTGGCCCGGGTGCAAGGCGTGCTGGGCCTGGTGGCGGCCGGCTTCCTGCTGTTCATCCTGCTCACCTCCAGCCCCTTCGAGCGCCTGCTGCCCGGCGCCGAGGAAGGCCGCGACCTGAACCCCCTGCTGCAGGACCCGGGCCTGATCTTCCACCCGCCCATGCTCTACATGGGTTACGTCGGTTTCTCGGTGGCCTTTGCCTTCGCCATCGCCGCCCTGCTGTCGGGCCGCCTGGACGCCGCCTGGGCGCGCTGGTCGCGGCCGTGGACGACCGCGGCCTGGATCTTCCTGACCCTGGGCATCGGCCTCGGCTCAATCTGGGCCTATTACGAGCTGGGCTGGGGTGGCTGGTGGTTCTGGGACCCGGTAGAGAACGCCTCTTTCCTGCCCTGGCTGGTGGGCACCGCCCTGATCCACTCCCTGGCCGTCACCGAAAAGCGCGGTAGCTTCAAGAACTGGACCGTCCTGCTCGCCATCGGTGCCTTCTCCCTGTCCCTGCTGGGCACCTTCCTGGTCCGTTCCGGGGTGCTGAGTTCGGTGCATGCCTTCGCCACCGACCCCAAGCGCGGCATCTTCATCCTGGTTTTCCTGGCCGTGGTGGTGGGCTCTTCCCTGGCCCTCTTCGCCTGGCGCGCGCCCAAGGTCAGCCTGGGCGGCGCCTTCGCCCTGGTGTCCCGGGAAACCCTGCTGCTGATCAACAACGTGCTGCTGCTGTCCGCCGCCGGGGCCGTGCTGCTGGGCACCCTCTACCCGCTGGTGATCGATGCCCTCAACCTGGGCAAGCTCTCCGTCGGCCCCCCCTACTTCAACGCGGTGTTCACCCCGCTGATGGTGCCCCTGCTGTTCCTGATGGCGGTTGGCCCGGTAGCACGCTGGAAACAGGCCAGCCTGGCCGAGATTGCCCGCCCCCTGCGTTGGGCCTTCGGTATCGCCGTAGCAGCCGGCGTCAGCATCCCCTTCTTCTTTGGAGGCTGGTCCGGCAGCGTCGCCCTGGGCATGGGGCTGGCCATCTGGATCGTCGGCGCTTCGGTGCTGCAGATCCTCGCCCGCACCCGCTCCGGCATGCCGCCGCGGGCCTTCTGGGGCATGCACCTGGCCCACATGGGCGTGGCTGTCACCGTGGTCGGCATTGTCATGGTGACCCAATACGAATCCGAAAGGGACGTGCGCATGGCCCCTGGCGACACGGTGAAGACCGGTGAATACCAGATCCGCTTCCTGGGCGTGGAGAGCGTCGCCGGCCCCAACTACAACGCGGCCCGCGGCAACCTGGAGCTGCTCAAGGACGGCGTGCTGGTCATGCCCCTGCACCCGGAGAAGCGCAAATACCTCTCTTCGGCCATGCCCATGACCGAGGCCTTCATCGACCCGGGCCTGACCCGCGACGTCTACGTGTCCCTCGGTGATCCGCTGGAAGGTGGAGACGGGGCCTGGAGCGTGCGCGTGTACTACAAACCCTTCGTCAGCTGGATCTGGGGCGGTGCCGTGCTGATGGCCCTGGGCGGCCTGCTTGCCGCCAGCGACCGGCGTTATCGCCTCAAATCCACCGCAGCACGGGCCGGCAAGCTGGCCGCCCAGGGAGCCGCATCTTGAAACGTTTCCTGATTCCCCTCGGCCTCTTCCTGGTCCTGGTCGTCTTCCTCGCCATTGGCCTCAATCGCGACCCCCACGAAGTTCCCTCGCCCCTGGTGGGCAAGCCCGCCCCCGCCTTCAGCCTCGAGAAGCTCGCCGAACCCGGCAAGACCTTCTCGCCGGCCGACATGCAGGGCCAGGTATGGCTGCTCAACGTGTGGGCATCCTGGTGCGTGTCGTGCCGGGCCGAACACCCGCTGCTGGTCGCCTTCGCCAGGCAGGGCGGGCTGCCCATCGTCGGTCTCAACTACAAGGAAGTGCGCGGCGACGGCGGCATTGATGCCAAGAAGCTGTCCCCCGCGGACGAAACCAGCCTGACCCGCCAGCGTGCCGGTGCCTGGCTGAGCCAGCATGGCGACCCTTACACCCTGTCGGTCCTCGACATGGATGGCCGGGTCGGCATCGACTACGGCGTGTACGGCGTGCCGGAAACCTATCTCATCGACAAGAAGGGCGTGATCCGCTTCAAGCAGATCGGCCCGATCACCCCCGATGCCCTGGAGAAGAAGATCCTCCCCCTGGCCCGCCAGCTGGCAACGGAGTCCTGACATGAAGGCACTCCGCCGCACCCTCACCACCTGCGCCACCGCCCTGCTGCTGGGCCCCCTGGGCCTCACCGCCCAGGCCGGCGAAGCCACGCCAATGGCCGACAACCCGGTTGTCGAGGCCCGTCTGATCGCCATCTCCGAAGAGTTGCGCTGCCTGGTGTGCCAAAACGAAAGCCTGGCGGGCTCCCGCGCCGAGCTGGCCGAAGACCTGCGCCGGGAGGTACGCAAACTGATCCAGGACGGCAAGACCGACCCCGAGATCAAGGAATACCTGGTGGCTCGCTACGGCGACTTCGTGCTGTACCGGCCGCCGGTCAAGCCGACCACCTGGCTGCTCTGGTTCGGCCCCTTCGCCCTGATGGCCGGCGCCGTCACCGGCATGATCCTGTACCTGCGCCGACGCGCCTCCCGGGTTGAACCCGCCCGCCTCTCCGCCGCCGACAAGGCCTCAGCCGAAGCCCTGCTTGCCGATACGCCTCCCCGCCCGAAAGACCCCGCATGACCGCCTTCTGGATCGCCGCCGGGCTGCTCACCGCCCTTGTCCTTGCCGTGCTGTGCTGGCCGCTGCTGCGCCGCCGGGAAAACACCAGCGCCTCCCGACGCGCCATCAATGCCGCCATCTTCCGTGACCAGATGGCCGACCTGGAGCGCGATCTGGCCGTCGGCACCCTCTCCCGGACCGACTACGCCACCGCCCGCGACGAGCTCGAACGACGCGTCCTCGAAGACGTGGCCGATGACGGCAGCCCCGCCGCCGAGGCCCCCAGGCGCCTGCCCCGTACGGCCATCGGGCTGGGGCTCAGCCTGCCGGCCGCGGCTGTCGCCCTGTATTTCGTGCTGGGCACCCCGGCCGCACTGGACCCCGCCGCCCAGCAAGGCAGCATGCCGAGCCAGGCCGAGGTGGAGCAGATGGTCGCCACCCTGGCCGCCAAGCTCGAGAAGAACCCGGAGAACCTCCAGGGCTGGGCCATGCTGGGCCGCAGCTACAAGGTCATGGGCCGCCTTGAAGAGGCCGGCAAGGCCTTCGACAAGGCCGGCGCGATCATGGAATCCGAGCCCGAACTGATGCTGGAAGTGGCCGAGCTATCGGCCGAAATCAACCAGGGCAAGGTGGAGGGCCGTGGCGCGGCGCTACTGAAGAAAGTGCTGCAGACCCAGCCGGACAACCCGCAGGCGCTGGTACTGGCGGGCACCGACGCCTACTTCCGCCAGGATTACCCCGCTGCCCTGCGTCACTGGGAGCGGGTACTGGCCCAGGTGCCACCCGATTCGGAGGACGCCCGCAACCTGGGCGCCGGCATCGAGAAGGTGCGCAGTCTGATGGGCCAGGGCGCGCCCGCGCCCGCGCCCGCCCCCGCACCGGCAGCCAAGCCTGCAGCCACCGGCCAGGCCGCCGCCGTCAGCGGACGGGTCAGCCTGTCACCGGCGCTCAAGGACAAGGCCAGCCCCGACGACGTGGTCTTCATCTTCGCCCGCCCCGCCAATGGGCCGCGCATGCCCCTGGCCGTGCTGCGCGTGCGCGTGGCCGATCTGCCCAAGGACTTCACCCTGGACGACAGCATGGCCATGAGTCCCGATGCCAAGCTGTCCTCGGCCAGCGAGCTGCGCATCGAGGCGCGCATCTCCAAGACTGGCGATGCCATCGCCAAGCCGGGTGACCTGAGTGGCGAGCTTTCACCGGTGAAGCCCGGCGCCACCGGCCTGAAGGTCGTCATCGACAAGATCCTGCCCTGAGCCCTCATCGGGCTCAGCCTGAAGCCCGAAAAAGCGGATGGCGTTACGCCCCGCCGACTTGGCACGGTACATGGCGATATCCGCCTGCTTGAGGAGTTCATCACGGGCCTCGCCATGCCCATTGAACAGGCAGACGCCAATGCTGGCGGTGCACCGGTGGCTTACCCCCGCACCGCCGGCCGGCAGCACCAACAGGTAAGGCTGGGCAAGGGCCTGCCGCAGCTTCTCGGCAACCCGGCCAGCATGGGAAGCAGCAGCCTCACGCCCCTCGTCCAGGTGTTCCAGCACCACCACAAACTCATCGCCCCCCAGACGGGCCACCGTATCCGTCTCGCGGACCGATGCACTCAGGCGCCGGGCCACCTCCGTCAGCAAGGCATCGCCCATGACGTGGCCGTACTGGTCGTTGAGGCCCTTGAAGCCATCCAGATCAAGGAACATCAACGCCCCCCGGCTGTTGTTGCGGGCACTTGCCGCCAGGGCCTGATCGAAGCGGTCGTGAAAGAGCCTGCGATTGGGCAGACGGGTCAAAGGATCGTAGAAGGCCAGCTGCTGAATCTGCTCCTCCGCCCGCTTGTGCTCGGTGATGTCCGAGAACGCCGCCACGTAATGGGTGATCCGCCCTGAACGGTCACGCACCGCCGAGATGGTGACCCACTCGGCAAAGACCTCGCCGGACTTCCGTCGATTCCAGATCTCCCCCTGCCAGAAGCCCTCCCGCGCAAGCCCCTCCCGGAGCCGTCGGTAGAACTCCGCATCGTGACGGCCGGAATGGAGCAGGCGTGGCGTCTGCCCGATGGCCTCCCGGGGGGTGTAGCCAGTCATTGCCGTAAAGGCCTGGTTGACCCGCACGATGCGTTCCTCGGCGTCGGTGATGAAGATGCCCTCCTGGGTCTCGAAGGTGGCTGCGGCAATGCGCAGCTCACTCTCTGCCTCCTTGGCCTCGGTGATGTCCATGGCGAACCCCTGCCAGGTCAGGCTGCCGTCCGCGGCGGCATCGGGGATCGCATCCATATGCCACCAGCGCAACCCGCGCCGGGGGTGCCGGATACGGCATTCCAGATGCCAGGAGCCAAGGGTGCAGGCCGAGGCATGCAGCGACTCGACAAGGCACGCCCGGTCGTCCTCATGCAGCGCGTCCATCAGGCTGTCGGCGGAGATCGCCAGAGTTTCAGGCGTGAGGCCCCACACCTCCCGCGCCACTTCGCTGACAAAGGGCATGCTGTGGCGCCCGTCAGCACCCACCCGGTACTGGAAGACCACCCCGGGAATCTGCGACACGATGACCCGCAGACGCTGGTTGAAACCATGTTCGGCGGCCCGCGCCTCGCCCTCAATGATCGTCTGCAGCAGGCCGTTGAACGCGCCGGCCAAGGCACCGATCTCGTCATCCCGGCGCACCGGCAAGGGCTGGCGGGGGATCGCGCCATCACGCATGGCCCCCAGCAGATCCACCGCCTCCCCCAGGGGTTTGAGCTCCCGCCGCAACCACCACCAGCCGACGCTGCCCGCCAGCACACTGAGGACCAGGGACGATGCCAGCAGTCGCCAGCGCAGGGCATAGAAGGGCGCAAAGGCCTCGTCGGCAGGTAGCACGGACTGCATCAGCCAGCCCGTCGAGCGCACCTTGCGGCTGGACGACAGCTCCACCACACCCCGCGAACTGCGGGCCAGGCCCGAGCCTTCGTAGCCATCGATGTAGCGGTCATACACAGGGTTGATGCCCACCGGTGGCCCCGGCCGCATGACTCGGGATTTGTCGGTTCCGGCGATGAAGATGCGCTGGACCGGATCGGTGATCAGATAGCCGCCTCGACGGCCGAAACGGTTGGCGCTGATTTCGTCGAGAAAATTAGGAACCGCCAGATTGGTCAATCCGATAAGGCTGCCAACAACGCGCCCGCCCGCATCCCGGATCGGGACAATCATCGGCACCACCGGCTGACGGGTGGTCTTGCCCACCTGGGCTTCCCCCACTCCGGAGCGGCCACTTTCAAGGGTCCGGATGACGGCCGGCACATCAGCGTAATTCACACCCTGGCGGCCGTGTTCGTCGGGCAGACTGATCAGGGCCGTCCCCTGCCGGTCGGTCACCAGCACCCCCCAGTTGAAGAGCATCAGCAGTACGGCCTGACTGCTTATCAAGGCACGCAAGCGGTCGGGTTGCGCCAGAAGCGGCGCATCAATGCCCTCCGCCAACACCTCCAGGGCCTTGACCCTCTCGGTCACAGAGCGGTCGATGTCGTCTGCCAGCAGGGAGACCACCGAATACTGCTGGGTCGACAGGGTGCCCAGCATCTCCTGCTCCAGGGAGTACATCCACGCCAAAGTGGTCACCCACAGGGCTACCATCACCCCCGCCAGCACGCCCGCCGCCACGCGCAGGCGCAACGAACTTGAAAAGGGCTTCAATGCTGCACGCACGCGAGCCTTGAGCGTCACCATGCTTCTTCCATCCTCCTGCACTCAGGGTAAGCCCTTGCATCCACGTCATGGCCGTCACAAAACCCATTTCGGGCACATTATTATCCCACGACCGATAGGGACGGACTATCCGGAGCATGCCCACTTTCAATTGGCCGGCGCAGCCCGTGCGTCGTATCATCATCAGGCGTTAAGGTGCCTCCACGGTTCCGAAACGAGCTTGAGCGGCGCGCCGGGGCACAACAAAGACCCCCAAAACCCCACAGAGATTTCATCCCGGCGCAGCCTTTTTTCCGTTCCCCGTCCAACCGCTTCCTGATTCCGCCACCCTGGCAGAGTCGTGCTGCCCGCAAGGCGCCCAAGCCTCCGAGCTCCTCTTGCACCTCCAGAACCTCTTCTCTCCGCTGCCGCCAGCGGGCCCGGACGAACACTTCGAGCCTCTGTTGCACCGGCCGGGGCTGCGCATCGAACGCATCGTCTCCCACCGCCACGCGAGCCCACCCGGTTTCTGGTACAACCAGAGCGACGACGAGTGGGTGATGCTGGCCCAGGGCAGCGCCGAACTCGAATTTGACAGCGGCGAACACCTCACCCTCACCCCCGGCGACTGGTTGCTGATCCCCGCCGGACGGCGCCATCGGGTTGCCGCCACCGGGCCGGACACCGTCTGGCTGGCCATCCACATCACACCCTGAATTCCGCAGCGAGCGGATATTTGGGTACTCTCTTGTCCTTTCCGAGCTGGAGTCCGCCCCCATGATCCGTCATAGCCTCACCCGCCTGGCCTTCGCCCTGGCCGCTGCAACCATCCTTCTTCCCGCTGCACCGGCGCTGGCCGAGGCCCCAGCCGTCCGTACCCAGGTGCCCGGCTTCTACCGCCTCGCCGTCGGTGAGGTGGAAGTGACCGCCCTCTACGATGGCTTTATCGATCTCGATACCAAAGTCCTGAGCAACGCCAGCCCGGCCGAAGTCCAGCGCCTGCTGACCCGCATGTTCCTGGGCGGCCAGAAGGTCCAGACCGCGGTCAATGCCTTCCTGGTCAACGCCGGCGGCAAGCTCATCCTCGTGGACACCGGCGCCGCCAAGGCCTTCGGCCCGGCCCTCGGCTTCATCGGCGACAACCTGAAGGCCGCCGGCTACAGCCCCGAGCAGGTCGATATGGTGCTGCTGACTCACCTTCACGCCGACCACGCGGCGGGCCTGCTCGGCGCCGATGGCAAGCCCCTGTTCCCCAATGCAGAAGTCCGGGTCGCCCAGGCCGACAATGACTTCTGGCTGTCGGAAGAGATCGCCGCCAAGGCGCCGGACGGCTTCAAGCCCTTCTTCAAGCTGGCCCGGGAGGCCGCCGCCCCCTACCAGGCTGCCGGCCGCTGGAAGCCCTTCAGCGGTGAAGTGGAGCTGGCTCCCGGCATCAAGGCGGTGGACGCCCACGGCCACACCCCCGGCCACACGGCCTACATGATCGAATCGAAGGGCCAGCGCCTGCTGATCGTCGGCGATGCGGTTCATAGCCACGCGGTGCAGTTCGCCCGGCCGGAAGTGGCCATCGAGTTCGACAGCGACAAGAAACAGGCCGTGGCCGCCCGCAAGAGGCTATTCGCCCGGGCCGCGAAGGAGAAGCTGGCTCTCGCCGGCATGCACCTGCCCTTCCCCGGCCTCGGTCACGTGCGCGCAGACGGCAAGGGCTACGCCTGGGTACCGGTGGAGTTCAGCCCCATCCGCAGCGACAAGTAAGTCGTTTTCTCGCACCCACGCAAAAGGGCGACCCGAGGGTCGCCCTTTTGTTGTCCGGACCAGGCCGGTTTAGAGACCGGCGTCGGCCCGCAGTGCGGCGGCCTTGTCGGTATGCTCCCAGGTGAAGTCCACCTCATCACGGCCGAAGTGGCCGTAGGCGGCGGTGCGGGAGTAGATGGGGCGCAGCAGGTCGAGGGCGGCAATGATGCCCTTGGGGCGCAGATCGAAGTGGGCCCGCACCAGCTCGACGATGCGGTCTTCGGAGATCTTGCCGGTACCGAAGGTTTCCACCATCAGGCTGACCGGCTGGGCCACGCCGATGGCGTAGGCCACCTGCACCTCGCACTTGTCGGCCAGGCCGGCAGCCACGATGTTCTTGGCCACGTAACGGCCGGCATAGGCCGCGGAGCGGTCCACCTTGGAGGGGTCCTTGCCCGAGAAGGCGCCACCACCGTGGTGGGCGGCACCGCCGTAGGTGTCGACAATGATCTTGCGGCCGGTCAGGCCGCAGTCGCCGTTCGGGCCGCCAATCACGAAGCGGCCAGTGGGGTTGATCAGGTAGCGGGTGTTACCGGTGAGCAGCTCCTTCGGCAGCACCGGCTTGATGACCTCTTCGATCACCGCCTCGGTCAGATCGGCGTGGGAGATGTCAGGGTGATGCTGGGTGGACACCACCACGGTGTCGATGGCCACCGGCTTGCCGTCTACGTACTTCACGGTGAGCTGGCTCTTGGCATCGGGGCGCAACCAGGGCAGGCGGCCGTCCTTCCGCACTTCGGCCTGCCGCTGCATGATGCGGTGGGCGTAGTAGATGGGGAAGGGCATCAGGCTCGGCGTTTCGTTGGTCGCGTAGCCGAACATCAGGCCCTGGTCGCCGGCACCCTGGTCCAGGTCCAGGCCTTCGCCTTCATTCACGCCCTGGGCGATGTCGGACGACTGGCGGTTGATGGCGGTGAGCACCGCGCAGCTCTTGTAGTCGAAACCGATGTCTGAATCATCGTAGCCGATGCGCTTGATGGTCTCGCGGGCGAGATCCATGTAGTTGATGTCGGCACGGGTGGTGATCTCGCCGGAGATCACGACAAGGCCAGTGGACACCAGCGTCTCGCAAGCTACCCGGCCGCGGGGGTCCTGGGCCAGGATGGCATCGAGCACCGCATCGGAAATCTGGTCGGCGACCTTGTCCGGATGGCCTTCGGAGACAGACTCCGAAGTAAACAGGAATTCACGGGCCATGCAACGCTCCTCAAAAAACAAAAATCCCCAGTGGTTCGGCGTTGCCGCCTCCGGGGATCTTCAGAGCGGCGACGCTTTAGCAGTATTTTTTGGGCGCCTCGGCAGTCTGGCTGCGCTGTACCCCCGCCCTGCAAGTTGTCGGATTAACTCGGCGGATTCACAATTATAACTTTGCGCACCCGGCCGTCAATTCGGCCCCTATCCGGCACTGGCTGATGGCGTCCCTGATATTCAAATTTCTTGCCAGTCTTCCCCTAGGACTCCTGCAGACCCTTGGCGTTCTCGCCGGCTGGCTCACCTACGCCCTGTCACCCACCTATCGACGGCGCCTGCGCGCCAATCTTGAGCAGGCCCTCGGCCACGACGAGGCCCGGCGCATCTGGCGACGCAGCGTCGGCGAAATCGGCAAGCAGGCCCTCGAACTGGCCTGGGTGCTGCTCCGCCCCCAGAACGAGATCGCCGCCAAGGTGGTGCAGGTGAGCGGCTGGGAGCATGTGGAAGCCGCGGAAGCGAATGGCGGCGGCATCCTGTTCATCACGCCGCACCTGGGCTGCTTTGAAATCACCGCCCAGTACTTCTCCCTGCACAAGCCGATCACGGTGCTCTACCGGCCGCCAAAGAAGGCCGTACTGCAACCGGTGATCAATGCCGGCCGCCGCCGCGGCAACATGCACCTGGCCCCGGCCGATGTAAGCGGTGTGCGCCGTCTGATCAAGGCCCTGCGGGCCGGTGAAGCGGTCGGCATGCTGCCCGATCAGGTGCCCGGTGGTGGCGAAGGCGCCTGGCTGCCCTTCTTCGGCCGGCCAGCGTATACGATGACCCTGGCGGCACGCCTTTCCGAAGTGGCCGGGGTCAACACGCTCTTCGCCTGGGCCGAGCGCCTGCCCGGGGGCAAGGGCTTTCACCTGCGCTTCCGCGCGCCACTGACGCCCCTGGACGGCGACACGCATGCCCGGGCTGCCGCCATCAACCGTGAGCTCGAAGCCCAGATCCGGGAGAACCCCGCCCAGTACCTGTGGGGCTACAACCGCTACAAGCGCCCGTCCGGCGCACCGCCCGCACCTGCAACCCGGTAATCCCCCTTAATGAGTCGACTCATCGTTGCCCTGCTGTGGCTGCTGCACTGGCTGCCCCTGTCCATCCAGGCACCCATCGGCCGAAGCCTCGGCCTGCTGCTTTACTGGATCATCCTGCCCCGCCGCCGGGTGGTGCACACCAATCTGCGCCTGTGCTTTCCCGATCTGTCCGAAGCTGAACGCCGCACCCTGGCCAGGGAACACTTCGCCCTGGCCGGGCGCAGCCTGATCGAGCGCGGCCTGGCCTGGTTTGCGCCGGAGGCGCGCGTCCGCCGGATCGTGCGTGTGGAGGGCGAGGAGATCCTGGCCCGCCTGATCGCGCAGCGCCAGCCGGTGATCATGCTGACGCCCCACTTCCTCGGCCTGGATCTGGGCGGCACCCGGCTGGCCGCCAGCTTCGACTGCGTGAGCATCTACGCCCGCCAGCGCGACCCCGTGATCGACCACTGGCTGTTTCACGGGCGCAGCCGCTTCGGCAGCCAGGTGCTGCTGCGCCGGGACGAAAGCGTGCGCGCCTCCATCAAGGCCATGAAGGAAATGCGGCCCTTCTACTACCTGCCGGACATGGACAATGGCATCGAAGACTCCATCTTCTCGCCCTTCTTCGGCGTGCAGGCGGCCACCCTCTCCGCCCTGCCCCGCCTCTCCCGCCTGGGCGGCGCGGTGGTGGTGACCTGCGTGACCCGCATGCTCCCGGGCGGCCAGGGCTATGTGGTGACCCTGAGCGAACCGTGGACGGACTTTCCGAGTGGCGACGTGGAGGCCGACGTACATCGCATGAACGCCGCCATCGAAGACCTGGTCCGCACCATGCCGGCCCAGTACTACTGGGTACACCGCCGCTTCAAGACCCGCCCGCCGGGCGAGCCGAAGGTGTATTGAGGGCTGGGGGCCGACATCACAGGGCTTTCGGCAACTGCCGGCCGGCGCTGCGGGGGTTCTCCTGTAGGGGCGAATTCATTCGCCCGCGGACAGTGGGCACAGGCACGCCGATGCTGAAGGGCGCAGCCCTCAGCCCTGCTCGTCCTTCGCCGCCAGCTCCGCCAGCACCAGTGGAAAGGCCGCGCTCCCCACCAGCGCCACGCCCGACACCAGCAGTACCAGCCCGGCGCCCGACTCCTGCAGCAGAGGATGCAGATCCGCCCCCAAGCCTGCCAGCAGCAAACCACCGGCAATCAGGCACAACAGGCCGGGCACGCCCAGCAGCCACGCACCGGCCGGCAAGCGTTTGAGAGCCATACTCACACCCGCCGGAAAATCACGTCCCACACCCCGTGACCCAGCTTGATGCCACGGTTTTCGAACTTGGTAAGGGGGCGATAGTCGGGCTTGGGTGCAAAGCCCTCGGCCGTGTTGGCCAGCATCGGCTCGGCGGACAGCACCTCCAGCATCTGGTGGGCGTACTCCTCCCAGTCGGTGGCGCAGTGCAGGTAGCCACCCGGCGCCAGACGCGAGGCGATCAGCTTGACGAATGGCCCCTGCACCAGGCGGCGCTTGTGGTGGCGCTTCTTGGGCCAGGGGTCGGGAAAGTAGATATGCACGCCGGCCAGCGAGCCTTCGGGGATCATGTCACGCAGCACCTCCACCGCGTCGTGCTGGACGATGCGCAGATTGGTGATGCCGCCCTCCTCGATCAGCTTGCACAGGCCGCCGACGCCCGGCGCATGCACCTCGATACCAAGGAAGTCCTCGTCCGGCCGGGCCTGGGCGATGACTGCGGTCGATTGCCCCATGCCGAAACCGATCTCGACGATGTGCGGCGCCTGCCGCCCGAATACCGTATTCAGGTCGACGGCCTCCGGCCGGTACGGGACACCCACCTTCGGCATCATCTCGTCGAGGAAACGATGCTGCGCATCCGACATGCGCCCCTGGCGGAGCACAAAGCTGCGGATCGACTGGGAGGTAAGGCGCGAGCCCGGAACCTGTTCTTCTTCGCTCATGCCGCAAATCCGAAATATGTAGGGGCGACTTCAGTCGCCCGCGGAGGTTGATGATGGAAAGGGGGTAGGCGGGCGACGGAAGTCGCCCCTGCAGTTGCCCCAATTACCCGGTGTTCAGCTGCCGATCAGGCCGCTGGTGGGTGAACTCGGGCTCGCCGTATAGAACTTCCTGGGCATGCGCCCAGCCAGAAAAGCCTCGCGGCCGGCCTCGACGCCCTTTTTCATGGCACGAGCCATCAGCACCGGGTCTTTCGCCAGGGCGATGGCGGTATTCATCAGCACCCCATCACAGCCCAGCTCCATGGCAATGGCCGCATCCGAGGCCGTGCCCACGCCCGCATCCAGCAGCACCGGCACCTTCACCGCATCCCGCACCAGCTGCACGTTCCAGGGGTTGAGCACGCCCATGCCGGAGCCGATCAGGGACGCCAGGGGCATCACCGCCACACAGCCGATGTCCTCCAGCATCTTCGCCTGGATGGGGTCATCGGAGCAGTACACCATCACCTCGAAGCCCTCCTTCACCAGCACCTGGGCGGCCTTGAGGGTTTCCGGCATGTTGGGGAAAAGGGTGTGCGGATCGCCCAGCACCTCCAGCTTCACCAGCCTGTGGTCATCCAGCAGCTCCCGCGCCAGGCGCAGGGTGCGCACCGCGTCATCGGCCGAATAACAGCCTGCCGTGTTGGGCAGGTAGGTGAATTCGGACGGAGGCAGCGCATCCAGCAGGCTGGGCGTGTTCGGGTCCTGCCCGATGTTGGTCCGGCGGATCGCCACGGTGACGATCTGCGCCCCGCTGGCCAGCACCGCCTCGCGGGTCTCGGTGAAATCCTTGTACTTGCCCGTGCCCACCAGCAGCCGGGAAGAGTAGGCCTTGCCTGCAATCGTCAGCAAATCGTCCATCGAAGCGCCAGTCTGAAATAGAAGGGAAGAATGAAGGGGCCACCCGCTGCCCCGGAAACCCCGTTGCGGAGCCTAGCCACCACCCACGGCAACGACGATCTCGAGGGTGTCGCCCTCCGCCAGCTGCGTCGCGGCATGCAGCCCCTTGGGCACGATCTCGCCATTGCGCTCCACCGCCAGCCGCTTGCCGGTGAGGCCCATCTGGTCGAGCAGACCCGCCACGGAGACAGGCCCCACAAGAGCACGGGCCTCGCCATTGACAGTGACGGAAAGGGATGCGGAAGAAGTGGCTTGGGCAGACATGGCGCGAGTTTACCACGCCCACCGGTTGCCCTCCGCCTCCGCCCTGCGTACAATCCCGGCTCTTCGAGCGGGCGTCGTATAATGGTAATACCCTAGCTTCCCAAGCTAGAGCCGTGGGTTCGATTCCCATCGCCCGCTCCACTGCATCATTCTGCGGACTTCCGCAGAAGTCCAAGAGAGTCTGCAAGTCGTTGCCGCACAAGGACTTTTCCTCTCTTTGACGTTCTG
>NZ_JBIJDC010000028.1:0-45021 GCF_044344315.1 Zoogloea sp.
TTGAGGGTCTCGCCGTCGTCCTCGTAGGTCGGCAGGGCAACCTTGCGGATCTTGCTGCCGGACAGGGACTCGGAGGTGAGGACGGTGCGGATCTCCTTGTCGCGGATCTTCACCACGTACTCGTCGGCCGCGTACAGCTCAACGGTCTTCGGCCACATGTCGAGGAGCTTTTTGGCGGTGCCGGTGAGCTCGCCGTCCTTCCAGTCGATCAGCTCGTCGAAGGCGCCGGCATCCTTGCTGCAGCCCTCGAAGAGCTTCTTGGAGATGCGCAGGGCCTGGCGTTCGCGGGCGACGCGGGCCTGCTCCGCGGTGTGCTTGTGGTAGCCACGCACCGAATCGGCGATCTCGGCCAGGTAGCGGGCACGCTCGGCGGGAACGATGGCACGGCCACGGCTGGACGCCTTGACGCTGACGATGGGCAGCTTGGCCTTGCCAAGCTTGAGGCCCTTGGCCACCAGCGCCGGGGCAATGGACTGGAACAGGGCGGTCACGCCGTCGTCGTTGAAGCGGGCGGCCATGGTGCCGAACACCGGCATCTGCTCGGTGGGGGTGGTGAACAACTCACGGTTGCGCTGGTACTGCTTGCGCACATCGCGCAGCGCATCCTCGGCGCCCTTGCGGTCGAACTTGTTGATGGCCACGAAATCGGCGAAGTCGAGCATGTCGATCTTCTCGAGCTGGCTGGCGGCGCCGAACTCGGGGGTCATCACGTACAGGGACACATCGACGAAGGGCACAATGGCCGCGTCGCCCTGGCCGATGCCGGAGGTCTCGACGATGATCATGTCGAAGCCGGCCAGGCGGGTGGCGGCGATGACTTCGGGCAGGGCCGCGGAGACTTCCTTGCCGGTGTCGCGGGTGGCCAGCGAGCGCATGAAGATGTTCGGGTGCTCGATGGCGTTCATCCGGATGCGGTCGCCCAGCAGGGCGCCGCCGGTGCGCTTGCGCGACGGGTCGATGGAGACGATGGCGAGCTTGAGCTTGTCGTCCTGGTCGAGGCGGAAGCGGCGCACCAGTTCGTCGGTGAGGCTGGACTTGCCGGCGCCACCGGTGCCGGTGATGCCGAGGGCCGGCACCTTCACCGACTTGGCGGCCTCGATCAGGGCCTGCTTGACGTCGTCGCCGTAGGCACCGTTCTCGAGGCCGGTGATGACCCGGGCCAGGGCCCGGCGGTCGCCGGACTTGAGGGCGGCGATGATGGTGTCGGCGCCCTTGGGTACGGCCACCGACAGGTCCTCGTCGCAGCGCTCGACCAGGTCGTTGATCATGCCTTGCAGGCCCAGCACGGCGCCGTCTTCCGGCGAGTAGATGCGGGTGACGCCGTAGTCGTGGAGTTCCTTGATCTCGGCCGGCACGATCACACCGCCACCGCCGCCGAAGACCTTGATGTTCTCGCCGCCGTTCTGACGCAGCAGGTCGATCATGTATTTGAAGAACTCCACATGCCCCCCCTGGTAGGAGGTGATCGCGATGCCCTGCACGTCTTCCTGCAGTGCGGCATTGACGATCTCGCCCACCGAGCGGTTGTGACCGAGGTGGATGACCTCGGAGCCGGTGGATTGAAGAATCCGCCGCATGATGTTGATCGACGCATCGTGGCCGTCGAAAAGCGCCGCAGCGGTGACGAAGCGCACCTTGTTCTTGGGCTTGTAAGCGACGAGTTTCTTGGCAACGCTCAGGTCGGTCATGGTTGTCTCCCCCACATCATGTTTATCGATCCATGCATGTTAGAAGGGTGGCGGCGCCTTAGCCATTGCCGTTGTCGACGGCTTTCGTGCAAAATCCGCCAAGCTGCAGCCGGCCCGCCGGCACCATTGCCCAACGCACCGGAGAGAGCCCCTTGTCGAGCAAGCCAGCCCGCCAGGGCTCAACAGTATCAATGGGTTTCGTGACAGGCATGCTGGCAGGCATGCTGCGTCGCAACATCGACCCCACCCTGCTGCTGGCCGAACTCGACATTGATCTTGCAGACGCGGCCAGCCGGGTTCCCCTCGACCGCTACGCCACCCTCTACAATCTGGTGATCCGCGAGCTGGGCGACGAGGGCTTCGGTCTGTTCTCGACACCCATGGGGCGTGGCAGTTTCGAGTTCCTGTGCCGCGGCATGCTGGGCGCCCCCACCCTGGCCGACGGTCTCGACCGGGCGCGGCGCTTCCTGGCCATCGTGCTGCCCGACCTGAGCGTGAGCGTGAACCGGGGCGATGACCGGGCCGAGCTGCACATCCGCGAAGCCGCTCCCCTCACCGCAAGCCCGAACGACCCTGCCCGGGTGTTTGCCTTTGAATGGCTGCTGCGCCTGCTGCACAGCCTGTCGTGCTGGCTGGTCGGGCGGGGCCTGGCCCTCGACTCGGTGGACTTCCCCTTCGCCCCGCCGGCCCATGCGGACGACTACGCGCTGGTCTACACTGCCCGCTCCAGTTTCATCGAAGGCCCGCAGCTGACCGCCCGCTTCAATGCCACCCTGCTCGACCTGCCGATCCGCCGCGACGAAGCCGCCCTGTCCAGCTTTCTGGAAGGCGCCCCTGGCCGCATCAGCATGCTCTACCGGCGCGACCGCAACACCGTGATCCGCGTCCGCGACCTGATCCGCGATGCCCTGCCCGCCAGCCTGACCCAGGACGAGGCGGCCGACCGCCTGCACATGTCGCCACGCACCCTGCACCGCCGCCTGGAGGAAGAAGGCGCGAGCTTTCGCGGCATCAAGGAGGCCCTGCGCCGGGACATGGCCCTGGCCCGCCTCACCAAGACCCGCCAGCCCATCTCCCGGGTGGCCGCCGACCTCGGCTATGCCGACACCTCGGCCTTCTACCGGGCCTTCACCGGCTGGACCGGCATGTCGCCGGAGCGCTACCGCAAGCACCTCTCCATCACCACACCGAATACCGGCAGCACCCAGCCTTGACCGGGATGCCCCGCGCCTCATGCCCACCGACCTCACCGCCCTGACCGAAGACCTGATCCGCGACGCCGACGGCCTGTTTGCCGGCCTGCTGCGCAATGCGATGATCGGCATCTACATCATCCAGGACGAGCTCTTCCGCTACGCCAACCCCCGCTTCGCCGAGATGTTCGGCTACACCCAGGAAGAGATCTGCGGCGCAATCGGCCCCAAAGACCTGATCGCCCCAGGTGAAGAGGCCAAGGTGCGCGACGCCATCCGCCAGCGGCTGGACGGTCTGGCGGACACCGCGCACTACAGCTTCGAGGGCCTGCGCAAGGACGGCAGCCGCATCGACCTGGAAGTCTTCGGCAATCGCACCGAGTTCGACGGACGTCCAGCCATCATCGGCATGCTGGTGGACATCACCGCCCGCTGCGCCGCCGAACGCACCGCCACGGAACGCCTGAGCTTCATCGGCCAGCTCATCGAGGCCATCCCCAGCCCCCTGTTCTTCAAGGACGACACAGCCCGCTATCTGGGCTGCAACAAGGCCTTCGAGGCCTTCACCATGCGTCCGCGGGCCGAACTGATTGGCCGCTCGGTGTTCGACATTTCGCCGCCCGAACTGGCCGCCCGCTACTACGAAGCCGACCAGGCCCTCTTTGACAACCCTGGAGTACAAACCTACGAAGCCTCAGTGGAAGCCACCGACGGCATGCGCCGGGACGTCATCTTCAACAAGGCCACCTGGTTCCGCGCGGACGGCAGCGTAGGGGGGCTGGTGGGGGTCATCACCGACATCACCGAACGCAAGCAGACCGAAGCCCTGGTGTGGGTGCAGGCCAACTACGACACCCTCACCGGCCTGCCCAACCGCCGTCTGCTTTACGACCGGCTCGGCGAACTGATGAAGAAGGCCCACCGGGACCACGACAGCGTGGCCGTGCTGTACATCGACCTGGACCGCTTCAAGGAGGTCAATGACACCCTCGGACACGAGGCTGGCGACCAACTGCTGATGGAGGCTGCGCGGCGCATCGTCGGCTGCGTGCGCGAATCCGACACCGTGGCCCGCCAGGGCGGTGACGAGTTCACCGTGCTGCTGCCGGGGCTCTCCGACCGCAACCCCGTGGAGCGCATCACCGAGGCCATCATTGCCGCCATCGACCACCCCTTCCGCCTGGGCAACGACCTGGCCTACGTCTCGGCGAGCATCGGCATCACCTTTTTCCCCCAGGACGCCGACTCCCCCACCGACATCCTGAAGAACGCCGACCAGGCCATGTATCACGCCAAAGACGCCGGCCGGAACCGCTTCAGTTACTTCTCCCCGTCCATGCAGGAGCACGCCCTGCAGCGCCTGCAACTCGGCAAGGACCTGCGCAGCGCCCTCGCCGAAGGCCAGCTGGCGCTGCACTTCCAGCCCATCCTGCACCTGGCCAGCGGTGCGGTGCGCAAGGCCGAAGCCCTGCTGCGCTGGAACCACCCCACCCGCGGGCAGATCCCCCCGGACGAGTTCATCCCCGTTGCCGAGGAACTGGGCCTCATCGACGCCATCGGCACCTGGGTGTTCGAGCGCGCCATCGACTTCATCCTGCACTGGCGCGCCCTGTGCCCGACCTCCGCGGGCATGCAGATTGCCGTCAACGCATCACCGCAGCAGTTTCTCCGCGGCCAGTCCCTTGAGGTGCTGATGCTGCGCCTGGAGAGCGTCGGCCTGCCCGGCTCGTGCATTTCCATCGAGATCACCGAGGGCCTGCTCCTCGACGAACAGCCAGTGGTCATCGCCCAGCTGGCCCGCCTCAGTGCCGCCGGCATCCAGGTATCCATCGACGATTTCGGCACCGGCTATTCGGCCATGGCCTACCTCAAGCGGCTCGACATCGACACCCTCAAGATCGACCGCTCCTTCGTACGCGACCTGACCACCGACCCGGGCGACCTGGCCATCACCGAGGCCATCATCGCCATGGCCCACAAGCTCGACATCAAGGTTGTCGCAGAGGGCGTTGAAACCCTTGCCCAGCAGGAGCGTCTGAGTGCTGCCGGCTGCGACTACAGTCAGGGCTTCCTGTTCTCCCGCCCCCTCCCCGAAGCCGCCTTCTTCGACCTGATCGCCAGCCCCGCCCCATGATCGCCCGCATCACCCCCGTTCCTGCCAGCCCCGGCCGCTCCGGCACCCCCGAGGAGCTGCGCCGCTACGACCTGCTGCTGGCCGGCTTCGACCTGCTCGACCAGGCCATCGCCGTATTCGACGCCAGCCCCAAACTGGTCACCTGGAACAAGGCCATGCTGCGCCTGCTCGACTTTCCCGAATCCATGGTGCGGGTCGGCACCCCCTTCGAGGACTTCGTGCGCTTCAACGTGGAGCGGGGCGAATACGGCGGCAGCCACCGCAGCCCCGCCGAGGTGGAGCGCCTGGTGGCCGAGCGCATGGCCTCCGTGCGTGCCTTCCAGCCCCACCATGCCGAACGCACCCGCCCCAACGGCCAGGTGCTGTCCATCCGCGGCGTACCGATTCCCAACCTGGGCTTCGTCACCCTGTGGACCGACGTCACCGAGCAGCGCCGCTATGAGCAGCTCATCGAAAGCCAGAACGCCGAACTCGAGAACCGCGTGCGCGCCCGCACCGCCGAGCTGGAAGCCGCCACCACCCGCCTCGACAACGTGGCCGCCCAGCTGGCCCGCTCCGAAGAGCGCCTGCGCCTGATCATGGACGCCATCCCGGCCCTGATTGCCTACGTGGACTCGGGCGAGCGCTACCGCTTTGCCAACAAGGGCTACGCCGACTGGTTCGGCCTCGACAAGAACGCCATCGTCGGACGCAGCATCGAGGAAGTCTTCGGCCCCGAGGCCTATACCCAGATCAAGCCTTATCTGGAACAGGCCGCCGCCGGAGAGCAGGTCAGCTACGAATACTCACGAACCAGCACCGCCGGCAAACCCGTTTACGCCCGCAGCGCGGTGGTGCCGGAAGCCTCGCTGTCCGGCGGCGTGCAGGGCTTTTTCGTGCTTTCCATCGACATCACCGAGCAGAAAGCCAGCCAGGCCGCCCTCATCCAGGCCCAGAAGATGGAGGCCGTCGGCCAGCTCACCGGCGGCCTGGCCCACGACTTCAACAACCTGCTCACCATCATCACCGGCAACCTGCACACCCTGCGCGACAAGCTGCCCGCCCACCAGGGCTACGAGGAACACCTAGAGCCGGCCCTCTCCGCCGCCCGCCGCGGCACCGAGCTGATCCGCCGCCTGCTCACCTTCTCCCGCCAGCAGCCCCTGGAGCCGACCCCCGTGGAGGTCGGCGCCCTCGTGCATGGCATGAGCCAGTTGCTGTCCCGCTCCCTCACCGAGCGCATCGACATCAAGCTTGAGCTGCCCACCGAGAAGCTCCACGCCCTGGTGGACCCCCACCAGCTGGAGAACGCACTGCTCAACCTGGCCATCAACGCCCGCGACGCGATGCCCGACGGCGGCACCCTGACCATTTCCCTGGCCACCCGCCACGTTTCGCCCAGCCTGGCCTTGCTGGTGGAAGTCCCGGCCGGCGACTACGTGCAGTTCGACGTCTCCGACACCGGCACCGGCATCGCTCCCGAACTCCTGCCGCGCCTCTTCGAGCCCTTCTTCACCACCAAGGCCTTCGGTGCCGGCAGCGGCCTCGGCCTGGCCATGGTGTACGGCTTCATCCGCCAGTCGGGGGGCAACATCCGCATCCTCAGCACACCGGGCAAGGGCACCAATGTGCGCTTCATCGTACCCATGAGCGACAGCCCGCCCCCGCCTCCGATCGCCCCCCGTCACCCGGCCGCCAGCGTCACCAACGAAAGCCGCCTGACCCTGCTGGTGGAGGACGAGCCCGAAGTACGCAAGGTCATCCGCCAACAGCTCACCGAGCTGGGCTTCCCCGTCATAGAGGCCAGCAACGGCTTCGAAGCCCGGGCCATGCTCGAAGCCGTCGAGGACATCGCACTACTCGTTTCCGACACCGTCATGCCCGGCCTCGGCGGGCGCGAACTGGCCGCCACCGCCCGGGCCCTGCGCCCGCAACTGCCCATCCTGCTCATCACCGGCTACGCCACCGGCGATGTGCCGGCAGGCAGCCCCAACATTCCGACCCTGCGCAAACCCTTCGACCGGGCCGCCCTCGCCGCAGCCCTCGCCGCCCTCGATTACCCGGAGACCCCGGCATCATGACCACCCCCGACAAGGACACTCCCCTCATCTTCGTCGTCGAGGACGAGGCCGACATCGCCCGCCTGATCGCCAGCACCCTGGGTGAATACGGCTTCCGCACCGAGACCTTCGGCACCGGCCGCGCCCTGCTCTCCCGGGCCCGTCGGGCCCAGCCCGAACTGGCCATCCTCGACCTCGGCCTGCCCGACATGGACGGCCTGCAGGTACTGCGCGAGCTGCAGGAGCAGCACCCCTGCGCCGCCCTCATCCTGACCGGCCGCGACGGCCTCACCGACCGGGTGCTGGGCCTCGAACTGGGCGCCGACGACTATCTGGTCAAACCCTTCGAACCTCGCGAGCTGGTCGCCCGGGTACGCTCCATCCTGCGCCGCTACCAGAAGGCCGCCACCAGCGAAGCCACTGGCCACACCGGCGCCCGCTTTGCCGGCTGGCATTTCGACATCGGCCGCCTCAACCTCAGCACCGAGGACGGCCGCGAGGTGTCCCTCTCCGCCGCCGAAGCCGCCCTGCTGCAAACCCTGCTCAAGCGCCCCAACAAGATCCTCACCCGCGAACAGCTCATCGGCGAACGTGACCTCGATCCCTTCGACCGCAGCATCGACGTGCGCATCTCCCGCCTGCGCCGCAAACTCGAGGACGACCCCCAGGACCCGAAGATCATCAAGACCGTCTACGGCGCCGGCTATCTGCTGTGTGCCAGCGTGGAGTGGGAGTGAAGCTGACGGGATTTATTGGAGGCGCCGAGGGCGGCTGGAGGGACTGTGGGGGCGACTTCAGTCGCCCGCGGACTTCGATCAAGGGCGGGACTTCGATCAAGGGCGGGACTTCGATCAAGGGCGGGACTTCGATCAAGGGCCTGTCTGTGATCGACGCGTGGATGGGCGACTGAAGTCGCCCCTACAAGTCGCCCCTACAGAATTTCCCAACGAATCGCCCCTGCGAAGAGACCGCATCGACCGTCAGACGACGCGTCAAACGGAGGAAATCAGGATGAATTCGACCCCACAGCAGCGCCCTCCCGTAAAATCCCCCTTCCTGTAAGGAGGGAAAACCAAATCATGACAAGACCATTCAAAGTCCTCGGCGTCCAGCAGATCGCCATCGGCGGGCCGTCCAAGGACCGCCTGCGCACCCTGTGGGTCGACATGTTCGGCCTCGAGGTCACCGGCAACTTCGTGTCCGAACGCGAAAACGTGGACGAGGACATCACCGCCATGGGCAAGGGCCCGTTCAAGGTCGAGGTAGACCTGATGCAGCCCCTCGACCCAGAGAAGAAACCCGCCGTGCACACCACCCCGCTGAACCACGTGGGCCTGTGGATCGACGACCTGCCCAAGGCCGTCGAGTGGCTATCGGCCAACGGCGTGCGCTTTGCGCCGGGTGGCATCCGCAAGGGCGCGGCCGGTTTCGACATCACCTTCCTCCACCCCAAGGGCAACGAAGAATTCCCCATCGGCGGTGAGGGCGTGCTGATCGAGCTGGTTCAGGCGCCGCCGGAAGTGATCGACGCTTTCGCCAAGCTGGCAGGCTGATCTCGGCCGCACACGTACAAAGGGCCGGCCTCCTTACGGAGGTCGGCCCTTTGTACGTTCAGAAACGTGGAATTACAGGTTGCGAGCCTGGAAGGTGTTGCACACGGCCAACTGCCCCGACTCCATGCCGCGCTTGAACCAGCGCATGCGCTGCTCGGCCGAGCCGTGGGTGAAGCTGTCCGGCACCGCATAGCCCTGGGCCTGCTTCTGCAGGGTGTCGTCGCCAATGGCCGTAGCCGCCTGCAGGGCCTCTTCCAGATCGCCTGCTTCGAGGATGCCCCGCGCCGCATCGGCGTTCTTGGCCCACACCCCGGCCAGGCAGTCCGCCTGCAGTTCGAGCCGCACCGACAAGGCATTGGCTTCCCGCTCGGAGGCCCGCTCCCGCGCGGCCTGGACCTTGCCGGAGATACCCAGCAGATTCTGCACATGGTGACCCACCTCGTGGGCGATCACGTAGGCCTGGGCAAAATCGCCCGGCGCCCGGTAGCGGGTCTTCAGCTCCTGGTAGAAGGACAGGTCGATATACACCTTCTGGTCGGCCGGGCAGTAGAACGGCCCCATGGCCGCCTGCCCCACACCGCAGGCCGTGCGCGTGGCCCCGGAGAAGAGCACCAGGGTCGGCTCGGTGTACTGCTTACCGTTCTGGCGGAAGATCTGCTGCCAGGTATCTTCGGTCTCGGCCAGCACGTGGCGGATGAACTTGGATTCCGCATCATTGGCCGGCGGCCCTGCCGGGCGCGAGGTCGCTGACGGGGCCGGTGCCTGGGCGGCCTGGTTGAGCACGATGCTCGGATCGACGCCGAAGTACATGGCCACCAGCGCCAGCACGATGGTGCCCAAGCCAATGCCCTTGCCCCCCACGGGCAGCCCTCGGCCGCCACCGCCGCCGCGGCGATCCTCGACGTTCTCGCTTTCCCGGCTGTTGTCGAAACGCATGGAGTTTCCTTTTCTGGATCAGGTCGCAAGGGTGAGGCGTGACGCCCCCTTGTTCAAGTCAATATGCCAGCAAACAGCGTCAAATAGTGTGTCCAGGCATGCCATCGCGCAGAGCTCGCGCCCAAAACTGCCCCCTCCCCCAACCCCTCGGTCTTTTGCGCTGCAACATTTTTCTTGTGTAGTCAGCGCTTTACCGTTATAGTCCGCGGTCCGGTGCAAAGCGGTTCGCACCGAGTCACATCGTCCCTGACCTTCTTATATCTCCCGTATTCGACGAGAGGTTGTCCTGATCGGTTAGTGCCGATATGCCAGTCAGGCAGCCCAACTGTTGCGCGCACTCCCTGCGCGGCGACGCGTTGCCGTTTTTTCTTCGCGGGCACCGCATCCGCAATACCAAGATAAGGAAGCGAACATGGATTTCGCCAGCCTCGGCCTGTCCGAGAACATTGTCAAAGCCGTTGCAGACGCCGGCTACACCGAACCCACCGCCGTTCAGCAGGCCGCCATCCCCGCCGCGCTTGCCGGCAAGGATCTCGTAGTGTCGAGCCAGACCGGCTCCGGCAAGACCGCCGCCTTCATGCTGCCGTCCCTGCAGCGCCTGACCGCAGAACCGACCATCAAGGCCCGTGGCCCCCGCGTGCTGGTCCTCACCCCGACCCGCGAACTGGCTGTCCAGGTTACCGATGCCTGCAAGGGCTACGGCAAGAACCTGCGCTACGCCAAGGCCGTCAGCGTGGTGGGCGGCATGCCCTACCCGGTTCAGAACAAGCTGCTGTCCAGCCCCTACGAAATCCTGGTGGCCACCCCCGGCCGCCTGATGGACCAGATGAACAGCGGCCGCATCGATTTCGCCCGCCTGGAAATCCTGATCCTCGATGAAGCCGACCGCATGCTCGACATGGGCTTCGTGGAAGACATCGAGGCCATCGTCTCCAAGCTGCCGGCCAACCGCCAGACCCTGTTCTTCTCCGCCACCCTCGACGGCCAGGTCGCCCGCATGATGCAGCGCCTGCTGAAGGACCCGGAGCGCATCGAGATCAACTCGGCCCAGGCCCGTCACGAGAACATCGAACAGCGCCTGCTGGTGGCTGACGACATCGGTCACAAGAACCGTCTCCTCGACGGCCTGTTGCGTGATGTGAGCATGGAACAAGCCATCGTGTTCACCGCCACCAAGCGTGACGCCGACGCCCTGACCCTGAACCTGGAATCCCAGGGTCACTCGGTGGCCGCCCTCCATGGCGACATGAACCAGCGCATGCGTACCCGCACCCTCGACCAGTTGCGTCGCGGCCACCTGCGCGTGCTCATTGCCACCGACGTTGCCGCCCGCGGCATCGACGTGCGCACCATCAGCCACGTGATCAACTACGACCTGCCCAAGGTTGCCGCCGACTACGTGCACCGCATCGGCCGTACTGGCCGCGGCGGCGCCAACGGCGTGGCGATCAGCCTGGCCGAGCGTCGCGACGTACGCCTGCTGCGCGCCATTGAGCGTTACACCCATCAGCCCCTCGCCGTGCATACCCTGCCCGGCCTTGAGCCGCGCAGCACCATGCCCGCCGACGAGCGTCGTCCGGGCGGTGGCGGCCCGCGTCGCGATGGCGGCCGCAGCTTCGGCAACGGCGGTGGCCGCTTTGGCGACAAGCGTCCGTCGTCTGGTTTCGGCGGCCCCCGTGGCGACCGTGAGCCGCGTCGTGAAGCCGACGGCCGCCCCGCCAGCCCCTGGGCCGGCAACAGCGAAGGCCGTCGCGATTTCCGTGACGCTCCCCGCCGCGCTGACGGCACCAGCGCCGCCCCGCGTCACCCGGAACACCGCACTGAGTTCCCCCACGTGGCCAAGCGCAGCTCCACCCACCACAACGCCGGCGGCGGCTTTGGCGGTGCCCGCAGCGAAGGCACCGGCGGCAAGCCCCGCGCCGGTCGCACCTTCAATCGCGACCGCTAAGACGAAGCCCGGCCGGGGTTACGCTCCGGTCAGTGTTTCGGAAGGGCGCCTACGGGCGCCCTTTTTCATTTCCGGCCCGCCGGGCTGTCGCCGGGATTAGGGGCAAAAGCCCCTTCACTTCGCGGGGTCGAATTGCAGCCCCGTGTCTATGATGGAAGAAAACAAACGCGCGAGCGGAGCTCCGTTCGCCCTCCACTTCCATTCCAAAGGGGAAAACCATGAAGATCACCAGTCCCATCGTTGGCGAAGTCGACGTATCCGCCGATCGCATCATCGACTTCCCGTCCGGCCTCCCCGGCTTTGAAGCCTGCCGCCAGTTCACCCTGCTGCACAGCGAAGACAACGACGCCCCCAAGCTGTTCATGCTCCAGTGCCTCGACGACCCGGAAGTGGCCTTCACCGTCACCACCCCCGACATCGTCGGCCTAAACTACGAATTCACCCTCACCGACGATGAAGTGGCCAGCCTGCAACTGGGCAGTGCCGACGACGCCAGCGTGCTGCTGATCGTCAGCCGCGGCGAACCGGGCGCCTCTCCCGTGCGCGCCAACGTGATGGCCCCGCTGGTCGTCAACACAGCCACCCGCCGTGGCCTGCAGAAGATCATCGGCAAGGTGGACACCAGCGTGACACTGAAGGCTGTGGCCTGATCCACATTCCCGCACGATGAAAATGGGGCGCCCGCGGGCGCCCCATTTTTTTCCACCGGCCGCAGCCACCATCAATAGAGCAGAAAGGCCTCGCGCACGTCTGCCCACTCCCGCTCGTCGGCAAAGGCCTGGGCATCCAGGTCACCGGGGCGGGCAGTCGCGTCATCCACCCACTTGCGCAGGATCTCCGAGCCGTTGATGAGGTCGATGGCAAGGCGGTCGTTTTCGTACTCGTAGGGAAAATCCCGCCACAGGGGGTAGTCACGCTGCAGATGGCGGATGGCCTTGAAGGCCAGGGCCTGCAGGCGCCAAGGGCGGAAGGCGGCATGGTTGTAGTGGGACGGATCCTCCACATGGATCTGCACCCCGCTACACAGCTTGCCCGCATGCTTGTGGAAGGTGGGCTCGAACCAGCACTCGCGCAGCCGGCAGCCCGCCAGCCACTTGGGCGCAATCGCCTGCATGTGGGCGATGACCTGACGGGCGTCGATGTCCGGCGCCCCGAACAGCTCGAGTGGCCGCGTGGTGCCACGCCCTTCCGACAGGGTCGTGCCCTCCAGCATTACGGTGCCGGCATAGGCCCGGGCCATGGACAGGTTGGGCGCATTCGGGCTGGGGTTCACCCAGCTGCGCTCAGTCACCGGCCAGCCGTAGCCGGGGGCGGCGTCCGGTGCCCAGCCGGTCATGGTGATCACCTCGCACTCCACGTCGAGTTTGAGGGTGGCGATGAACCAGCGGGCCAGCTCGCCCATGGTCATGCCGTGGCGCATGGGCATGGGCCCCGCGCCGACAAAGCTCTCCCAGCCCGGCTGCAGCAGGGTGCCTTCCACCGGCCGGCCGGCGGGGTTGGGGCGGTCGAGCACCCACACCGCCTTCTTGTGCCTGGCGGCGGCCTCCAGCACGTAGCGCAGGGTGGTAATGAAAGTGTAGATGCGGCAGCCCAGGTCCTGCAGATCCACCAGCAGCACATCGAAGCGGTCCATCATCGTCGCCGTGGGGCGACGCACCTCACCGTAGAGGCTGAACACCGGAATGCCATACTGCGGGTCGAAGTAGTCGGAGGACTCGACCATGTTGTCCTGCTTGTCACCGCGCAGGCCATGCTGGGGGCCGAAGGCCGCCGACAGCTGGATGTCGGGCAGGGCCGCCAGGGCGTCGATGGAGTGGGTCAGATCACGAGTCAGGGAGGCCGGATGGGCCAGCAGCGCGACCCGTTTGCCCGCCAGGGGGCGGCGCAGGGCGGGGTCGGCGAGGAGACGGTCGAGACCGAACTGGATCATGGTGTCGGGGCCGGTAAGGCGAGGGCAAAGCCGTCGCGGTGATGAAAATCGGGCTTGCCGGGCGGATGGCCCAGGGCCCAGTAGCGGTGGCTGCCGTCAGCGTGTTCGACAACGGCGGTGAGCCCCAGGCGCAGCGCGCCGGCAGGCAGGGCTGGCGCCGGCAGGGTCGCCACCAGCGTCAGGGCATCCCCCGAACGCTGCCAGTCAAGCCCGGGCGTGGGCATGGCCGGGCTGTCGATGCGCGCCCTGTAGCCGGAAAAATCAAAGCGCATCCACTGCCCCCCCGGAGAAAAGTTGAACTCCCGGTAGGCCTCGCCCCCTTCGGCCAACACGAACAGCTCGAAGCAGGTATGCGCCCACAGGCGCTCGACGGGCAGCTCGCCCGCCGGAATGCGCAGCGCGTCCAGCGCCCCTTCCAGCCGGTAATGCACACTGAGGCCACCATCGGCATCGCGGGCTGCCGCCACCCGTATCCCGCGCACGCAGGCATCCGGCGCATCCGGATGGCACACGAGGGCGTGGAAAGGTGGCAGATTCATAAGTGCTCAATAGGGCGTCGGACCCTCCAGTTTAGCCGGTCCGGACAACACGTTAAACTCCCACTCCTTTCTGCGGTCAATTCGCTTCTGTCTTTCGCTGTCACCCCATGTCCAGTTCCAACCATCCCATCCAGCGCAGCCTCTGGGACCGCCTGCGTCAGGTTGCCCTGTTCGAGATCGGCGGCCTGCTCCTGATCAGCCCGCCCTTCGTGTGGCTGTCGGGTGTGCCGGCCGTGGACTCCATTGGCCTGCTGCTCATCCTGGCCCTCGTCGCCGCCCTCTGGAACGGTGGCTACAACACCGCCTTCGACTGGATTGAGGGGCGCCTCACCGGCCGCACCGCCGACCGGCGCCCGTGGTCCCTGCGCGCCGCCCATGCGGTCGGCTTCGAAGGCGGTCTGCTCCTGATGACCCTGCCGATCATCGTGCTGTGGACCAGGATGGACTGGCTCTCCGCCCTCATCGCCGACATCGGTCTGGCCCTCGCCTACATGGTCTACGCCTTCGGCTTCAACCTGGCCTACGACCGCATGTTCCCCATCGCCGCAGCACAGCCCTCGAACCCCTGACCCAAGAGCCCCCTTACCATGCCCACCACCACCCTCACCATCACCGGCATGCAGTCCGACGATTGCCTGCGCACCGTCATGAACGCCATCCAGGACCTGCCCTGCATCGGCTACGTGGATGTCTCCCTCGAAACGGGCCACGCCGAGATCGAGCACACCAGCATGGTCTCCGAAGGCGACATCCGCTCGGCCATTGAAGAAGCCGGGTTTCCGACACGCTGAGCCCCGGGATGGTCGAATGAATTCGACCCCACAGCTCTCGTAGGGGCGACTTCAGTCGCCCGCGGGCTTGGATCAAGGGCCTGCCTGTGATTGACGCTCGATGGGCGACTGAAGTCGCCCCTACACATCGCCCCTACACATCGACCCTGTGAGAACGCGGGCGTCCTGCCCCCACCCGCTATAATCCGGGCCTTCGCTCCCCAGGAATCCGCCGTGTCCGATCGCCTTGCCGTTCTTCCCCAGTACCTGTTCCCCAAGCAGGCCATCACCATGCTGGCCGGCACGCTGGCCAGTGCGCAGGCCGGGGGGCTCACTACCTCGGTGATCCGCTGGTTCGTGGGGCGCTACGGGGTCAACATGGCCGAAGCGGCCAATCCGGACATCGCGAGCTACGCCAGTTTCAACGACTTCTTCACCCGCCCCCTCAAGGCCGGCGCCCGGCCCCTGGCCGCTGCCGACTTCATCTGCCCGGTGGATGGGGCCATCAGCCAGTTCGGGCACATCGACCGGGACCGCATCTTCCAGGCCAAGGGCCACGACTACTCCACCCATGCCCTGGTGGGCGGCGACCGGGACCTGGCCATCCAGTTCCAGGACGGCGAGTTCGCCACCCTCTACCTCAGCCCGCGGGACTACCACCGCATCCACATGCCCTGCGACGGCCGCCTGAGCCGCATGATCTACGTGCCCGGCGCCCTGTTCTCGGTCAACCCCACCACCGCCCGGGGCGTGCCCGGCCTGTTCGCCCGCAACGAGCGGGTGGTGTGCGTGTTCGAGAACGACGAGATCGGCCCCTTCGTGCTGGTGCTGGTGGGCGCCACCATCGTCGGCAGCATGGCCACCGTGTGGCAGGGCCAGATCAACCCGCCGCGCCCCGGCAAGATCCGCGAATGGGACTACGCCCCGGGCAAGGTCACGCTCAAAAAGGGCGAGGAGATGGGGCGTTTCCTGCTCGGCTCCACGGTGGTCATGCTCTTCCCCAAGAAGCGCATCGGCTTCACCCCCGACTGGGCGCCCGCCCGCGCCATCCGCATGGGCGAAGCCATGGGCAGCCGGGCCGCATAGCCTATCCGCGTGGGGCCTTGACCGCCCTGCCACCCGAGGAGCCCCATGCCCGTTCTGCCGATCATCGTCATTGCCCAGCTCTTCGGCACGTCCCTGTGGTTCTCGGCCAACGCCGCCGGCGACGACCTGATGCGGGCCTGGCAGCTGGTACCCGCCGACCTGGGCCGGCTCACCAACGCCGTGCAGCTGGGCTTCATCCTCGGCACCCTCGGCTTCTCGCTCACCGGCCTGGCCGACCGCTTCCCGGCCAGCCGCATCTTCGCCCTGTGCGCCCTGCTCGGCGCCGCCGCCAACGCCGGCTTCGCGCTCTTCGCCAACGGCATGGATTCGGCCCTGCTATTCCGCTTTGCCGTCGGCCTGGCCCTGGCCGGGGTCTACCCCCTGGGCATGAAATTGGTGGTGAGCTGGGTGCCGGAGCAGGCCGGACCGGCCCTGGCATGGTTGGTGGGCATGCTCACCCTGGGTACCGCCCTGCCCCATGGCGTGCGCTTTCTGGAAACCGGCTGGGGCTGGCAGGCTACGGTGCTGGTGTCGTCCGGCCTGGCCGTGCTCGCTGCCGGCCTGATCAGCCGCCTGGGTGACGGCCCGCACCTGGTACGCAAGCCCGGCACCCCACCCCTGCGCCTGGGGCGCGTACTGCACACCTTTGCCGAACCCCGCTTCCGCGCCTCGGCCCTGGGCTACTTCGGCCACATGTGGGAGCTCTACGCCTTCTGGACCCTGGTGCCCCTGCTGGTCGGCACCATCGCCCAGGGCAAGGCCTCCGGGCCGGCCTTCGCCGTCATCGGCATCGGCGCCGCCGGCTGCGTGCTGGGCGGCTTTGCCAGCCGCAAGATCGGCAGCGCCCGGGTCGCCGCCATCGCCCTGGCCGTGTCTGCCGCGTGCTGCGCCGCCTATCCCTTCCTCAAGGGCAGCCCCGAATGGTTGCTGGCCCTGGTGATGCTGATCTGGGGCGCCAGCGTGGTGGCCGACTCCCCCCACTTCTCGGCCCTGTCGGCGCGGGCCTGCCCGCCGGAGATCGTCGGCAGCGCCCTCGCCTTCCAGAACGCCATCGGCTTCGCCATCACCATGGTGTCCATCACCCTCAGCACCCGCCTGTGGCCGGAACTACAGGAGCAGGTGGCCTGGCTGCTGCTGCCCGGGCCGCTGCTGGGCCTGGTGGCGCTGGCGCCCCTGTGGCGGCCACGCTGAACAGACGAAATATCACGGCCTGCTAATATTGCAACATCCCAAGCCCAGCCCCCACACCACCATGACCATGAAGATCGCCGACCCCAGCCAGACCCAGCGCTGCAACGAAGTCCAGCTCATGCTGGCCGAACTGCCCCTCGACGGCGCCCGGGTGCTGGAGCTGGGCTGTGGCCGCGCCGAGAAGACCCGCAGCCTCGCCGAAAGCGGCCGAGTGCGCGAGATCCTGGCCCTTGAGGTGGACAGCATCCAGCACGCCTGCAACCTCCAGATCACCGACCTGCCCCAGGTCCGCTTTCTTCACGGCGGTGCCGAGGCCATCCCCGCCGACGACGCCAGCGTGGACCTGGTGATCCTGTTCAAGTCCCTGCACCACGTGCCCATGGCCCACATGGACCAGGCCCTGGCCGAGATCGCCCGGGTGCTGCGCCCCGGCGGCCTGGCGTGGATCTCCGAACCGGTCTACGCCGGTGACTTCAACGAAGTCATCCGCCTCTTCCACGACGAAAAGACCGTGCGCGAAGCGGCCTTTGCCGCCGAATGCCGGGCCGTGGAGGGCGGCATCCTGGCCCTCGACCGCCAGCTCTTCTTCCAGACCCGCAGCCACTATGCTGACTTCGCCGAGTTCGACGCACGCATGATCCAGGTGACCCACACGAACCACCGCCTGTCCCCGGATCTGTACGCGCAAGTGCGGCAGGCCTTCGAAGCCCACCTCAGCCCGGAGGGCGCCACCTTCTACCCGCCCCAGCGGGTGGATGTGCTGAAGAAGCCGGGCTGAGGGCGTTCCCGCACCAAAACGGCCAAAGTGGCTACAATGGACATATCAGATCCAAGGGGCCCGCAATGAAGGTCATGACCGCTCGCGACGCGAAGAACCACTTCGGCGAATTTCTCGATGCCGCCCGCCGGGAACCCGTGCTTGTCACCAAGAATGATCGCCCGGTGGGCATCATGATCTCCCTCGAAGACGCAAAGGACACCCTCCTTGCGGACTTCTTCATCGAGAAGGATCCCGGATACGACGAATGGCTGTCCGGCAAAGTAAGCCGCACCATGGAACGCGTGGCATCCGGCGAAAGTGCACTCGTGGACCACAACGACGCCATGGCGCAACTGAAAGAACGGATCGCGGCCCGCCTCCGCCAAACCCCGTAGGACACCATGCGGATCCTGTGGAGCGAGGAGGCCCTCGACGACCTTGAGGAAATCCTCGCCTACTACCACCTTGAAGCCAGTCCACGCACTGCAGCGGCAGTCGAACGCAGGATCATCGGAGAGATCGAATCCTTACCTCCCCACCCTGAACGGATCCGGGAAAGCGACCGGATCCCGGGCGCCCGTGAGTTGGTTGTGAGCAAGCTCCCCTACGTGGTCTTCGTCCGGGTGAGCGGTGACACCATCATCGTCCTCAACGTGGTCCACACCAAACGACGCTTCCCACACTGACAGGGAGCCGCCCGCAGCAAGGGCAGCCTTGTCGTGTGCGATGACAATCGGGAGGGCGTGTAAGCACGCTACGGCAGAAGCCTGCCGCTGATCTGCTGAAAAATCCCGGCGGATGGCCCTATTCGGGGACGACGCTACGGCGCCTCCCCCGGACCCGAAAACCCCGCGTCTGCCTCATACGAAATCCGCACCCCGTCCCTCTTCGGCACGCTCTTGAACACACGCGCCGCGGCGTGGTGCCGCAGTACGAGCGCCCTCTCACCCATCCAAACCACCGACACGGCCGGCGCGGCCCCATGGTTGGTATCGGACACGAACAGGTTCCCGCCCTCATTTCCAAGCGCCTCGTCGGCATCGAGGAGCGAAGCCTGGGTGCTGAACCCTGTCGTCGCCCCGCAGTCGCGCTGAAAGACGACGACCCGGTGCTGATTGCCCGGCGACGGGTACTCGGCCATCACCTCGTTGCCACACATGGCCTCGCCAAATGCCCACAGCGCCAGCGCCGAACCTGCAACGAGAAGCCCCAGCAGAACGCCCGCAAGCAGCAGAAGGGCCAACAGCAGGTTCTTCAGAAAAAGGGGCATCGGCATCATGCGTACCCCAGCAGCAGGATCACCACAAGCAACACGACCCCGAACACAGCGACGAACTCCGGATCGTGTTTGCCCCCTCCCCGCGGTGGATAGCGCCCAAGCGTGAGCACCCGCAGAAAAGCCAGCCCTGCCAGTAGAAAACGCCGATCAGAACGACGTCGAGGAGAAATCCGGCGATGAGTTCAAGCATTGGGGGCGCAGTCTCTAGGTGCGGAACAGGATACCAATGCCAAATACTCACATGTCCTTCCCGTCCGCCCAATGAACTACCTCACTCCCCCCGCCCCATCCGCAATATCCTCACCGCCCCACCTACCACCACCACGCCGATCAGGCTGCCGATCACCCAGTCGGGCCAGGGGTGCCCCAGCCAGGCCACCAGCAGGCCGGCGACGATGACGCCCACGTTGGCCAGGGCGTCGTTGGCGGTGAAGATGTAGCTGGCCTTCATGTGGGCGCCGCCATGGCGGTGGCGGGCGATGAGGGCCATACAGCTGAGGTTGGCGGCCAGGGCCAGGGCGGAGATGCCCATCATGGCGGTGGCGAGGGTGGCGGAGCCGTACAGCACATGGTGGATCACCCGGCCGAACAGGCCGATGCCCAGGGCGAGCTGCAGCCAGCCGGCCAGATGGGCGGCGCGCAGTTGCATGGCCGCGCCGCGCCCCACGGCATAGAGGGCCACCCCATACACGGCGGCGTCGGCAAACATGTCGAGGCCGTCGGCGAGCAGGCCGGTGGATTCGGCCCACCAACCGGCTAGGCCTTCAATCACGAACATCACCGCGTTGATGGCCAGCAGCCAGCTCAAGGCCCGGCGCTCGGCGGCCGCATCGGTGGCCGGGGCCGCGGGCAGGCCATCGGCCGGCCCGCTGTCCAGGCGCTCCGCCCCCATGCCCAGGCGGGCGATGCGGGCCTCGATGTCGTCCGCCGGCAAGCTGTGCCAGACGGTCACGCTGCGGGCCATCAGATCAAAGGCCAGGGCCTGGGCGTGGCCGTCCAGGGCCATGCGCACCAGGTGCTCTTCGCCCGGGCAGTCCATGTCATCCACCCGAAAGGTGGAGCGGAAGCGGGCCTCCCCCAACCCCGCGCCCAAGGCAACCGCGGCCACCGGCTGGCTGGCCGCCGCGCAGCCGCAGGCGCCCTTGCAGGTGCCGCTTGTCGATTCACTCATCCCGGGTTCTCCATCACACACCATCGCGCCCTGCCCATGCGCAGGGGCTGTCGCCCGGATGGTAGCCTTTCATCCTCGCCTCACCCAGCCCGCCCGCCATGAACGCCCCGCTGATCCGCTACGTCGAACCCGTCTTCCGCCCGCCCTCCGAAGCCGAATCCCTGATCCTGCCCGTCACCGACGGCTGCTCGTGGAATGCCTGCACTTTCTGCGAGATGTACACCGCCCCCCAGAAGGCCTTCCGCGCCCGCAGCGAGGACGAGGTGCTGACCAGCATCCACCAGGTGGGCGAGCGCTACGGCAACCGGGTGCGCCGCGTCTTTCTGGCCGACGGCGACGCCCTGGTGCTGCCCACCCGCCGCCTGCTAGCCATCCTGGAAGCAATCCGAACCCACCTGCCCGCCGTGCACCGGGTGTCCAGCTACTGCCTGGCCCGCAATCTCAAGAAGAAGACGGTGGCCGAGCTGACAAGCTTGCGCGAGGCCGGCCTGCGCATGGCCTACCTGGGCGCCGAATCCGGCGACGACCTGGTGCTGGAAAAGGTGAAGAAGGGCGAGACCCACGACAGCACCCGCGCCGCCCTCGACAAGCTGGGCGAAGCCGGCATCACCCGCTCGGTGATGATCCTCAACGGGCTGGGCGGGCAGATCTACAGCGACCAGCACGCCGACCAC
Source organism: Zoogloea sp. (assembly GCF_044344315.1). Classification (GTDB taxonomy): domain Bacteria; phylum Pseudomonadota; class Gammaproteobacteria; order Burkholderiales; family Rhodocyclaceae; genus Zoogloea. Next base: position 20,892 of record NZ_JBIJDC010000028.1, read on the forward strand.
TCCGCCCGCCTCGCCAACGCCACCCAGCCCGAGTTCCTGTCCACCCTGGTGGTGAGCTTCCCCCAGGGCGAAGCGCGCTTTCGCGCCGACTTTCCCGAATGGGAACCTCTCGACCAGGCCGGCCTGTTCCGCGAGATGGAGCGCTTCCTGTCGCAACTGGAGCTGCGCCGCACCGTGTTCAGATCGGATCACGCCAGCAACTTCCTGATACTCAAGGGCACCCTTGGGGCAGATAAAGCCAGACTCCTCGAACAGGTCCGCCAGGCCATCGCCCAGCCCGACAGTGCCCACCTCCGCCCCGACTGGGCCCGCGGCTTGTAGGCAGAAAGCAGAGCCCCCCTGTAGGGGCGACTTCAGTCGCCCGCGGACTTGGATCAACAACATACCGATGGGTCATCGCGCGGATGGGCGACTGAAGTCGCCCCTACGAGTCGCCCCTGCAAAAGCGGCGGTACTTCCCGTCAAACGGATGTTGCCAGGATGAATCGCTCCCACAGATGCATCAGGGCTGTTCGGCGCGGATATCGCCTGCTTGACCCGCCTCTCCGCCCGGCGTAAATCAGTGATGCCTTTCGACTGAATCCCTCCCCTCTGCGCGGAGCCCCCATGCGCCTCAAGCAAGCCCTCTCACGCGCCGCGGCGCGTACCCGGCAGCAGCTCACCCACCTGGACAGCCAGCCCCTGGGCCGGGCGGTGCTGGTGGTTGTGCTGTTGCTCGATCTGTTCATCCTGATGTCGATCTTCGACGGGCTGGCGGCGCATACGCGGCAGCTCACCGCGCCGGACGAGACCATCCCCCACACCTGCCGCGCGATGGTGATCGACGAGACCTGGACCACGGACAATCGGCTCGGCCGGCTGGCCGCGCTGGCGACGGCCGGCAGCGCCAGCCCTTACCCGCCCCGTGACAACAAGGCCGAGCACCACCCGCTGTGCGCGCCCTATCTGGACCGGATCGCCCGCATCCAGGCCGACAAGGCCCTGGTGCGCCTCTTCGAGACCCACCAGAAAGTCGAGCGGGAGGTGCGCGAGCAGCAGCTTGCCATCGACCGCCTGAAGGGCGCCTACGATACCTCACTGCTGGAGCGCATGGCCGGCAACACGCCCGGCCAGACGCCGGTAGACGCCAGCCGCGCCGAGTTCCACACCCGCACGGCCGCCCTTGATGGCCTGAAGGCCCAGGCCGCCGCGCTGGCGCAGACGATCAACGCCCGCGACGACATCCAGGCCCTGTGGGCAGTGCTGGACAGGCCGTCGGAGGCCGACCGGCAACAGTTGCGGGATGATCTGCAGCGCCTGAACTTCTGGTTCCCGGTGAAGCAGCTGGGCATGCAGTTGATCTTCCTGCTGCCCCTGCTCCTGGTCTTCCGCGCCTGGAACAGCGCCAGCCTGCGCAATGGGCGGGGCCTGCAGACGCTGGTGTCGGCGCACCTGCTGGTGGTGAGCTTCATCCCCATCCTCTTCAAGCTGGTCGAGGCGGTGTATCGGATCATTCCGCACCGGCTGCTGGCCGCGCTGTTCGAGTTTCTCGCGGCCTTCAGGCTGGTGGCGATCTGGCACTACCTGGTGATGGCGGCGGTCATCGCCGCCGCGCTGGTGGTGATCCATTTTCTGCAGAAGAAGCTCTTCTCCCGGGAGAGGTTGCTGGAGCGGCGCATTGCCCGTGGCGAGTGCCAGGGCTGCGGCAAGCACCTGCCCGCCGACTCAGCCGCCTGCCCGTTCTGCGGCTACGCCCAGTTCCGCCTCTGCCCCAGCTGCCAGGGGCTGATGCACAGGCACGCGCGTTTCTGCCACCACTGCGGCCAACCCGCAGCAGGCGATGTGGGGTCGGGTTCATCCTGACGAGGGAGGCGACGTGTAGGGGCGACTCGTAGGGGCGACTTCAGTCGCCCATCCCCGCATCGATCACAGACATGCCCTTGATCGAAGTCCGCAGCCGACTGAAGCCACCCCCACCGGCGGCTCCCCAAATTGGCGTCACAGGAAATCACAGCAAGGCCCTCCAGGGCGTCTTATCCTTCGCCGCCCGGGTTCTGGTGACAGTGCGGGCCGAGTGCTGGAGCGCATGAAAGCGCTGCGTCTTCCTGTCGGATTTCTTTACAACACGAGGACTTAATTCACAGACAAAAAGCGGAGAGTCACGCTAGGCGCGGAAAAACAAAACGGGCAGGAAGCTTGCTTTATCAGTTTAAGGGGCTGCATGTGGCCCCCGGAGACTCACTGATGCGCACCCCGATCCTGTTCAAGTTCTTCCTTTGCTGCACGTTGCTGATCGTCGTCGCGCTCGCCCTGCCGAACCCCACCCGGGCTGCAGTGGCCACTGGCGCCGGATTGAGCGACCCGGTCACCGAGGCCCTCACACCGTCCGCCGCCAGCGAACCCATCAGCGCCCCGCCGGCCGACAACAACCTGCAGACCCTGATGACCCCGACGGCCCTGGACGAGCTGGGTCGCGCCACGCCCTTGTCGGCAGCGCTAACCAACGAGCCTGCCGCTGTGCCCGCACCGGAACCCTCTGCCCTGCTGCTGCTGGCCATCGGCATCGGGGTGCTTTGGCTGATACGCCGCAAGCGTTGAAGCGTCACAGCCCTTCAGCCTTTACCCCAAGCGCTACCCCATTCTCGCACCTCAGGACAGGTAGCCTTTCACGGGCGGCGACCGGAGCCGATGCTATGCTCGACGGATTCGCCGCCGGCATCGGCCTGGCGGCCTCTGTGATATCCGGAGCCCTGCCCATGAAATCCGCCTTCGTTCTCCGCCGCACGAGCCTCGCCATCGGCCTGGCCCTCGCCGCACCGGCCCTGCTGGCCCAGACGCAAGCCCAGCCACAAACCCCGATCCGCCCGATTACCCCGCCGGCAGCCACCGTCAAGCCAGCCGTGCCGCCCGTGACCGCACCGGCCGTGACACCTGCGTCCCCCGTGGCCTCCCCAGCCGCAGCGCCCGGCGCCACCCCGCCCGTTGCCGGCGTCGTGCCCGTCGATCCCAACGCGCCCCCTCCGGCCCCGCCACCGCCGCCGCTCTCCGACATCATCTTCACCAATGGCGAGGTGCTGACCCTCGACGACAAGCGCCCCACCGCCCAGGCTGTGGCCATCAAGGGCAGCAAGATCATCGCTGTGGGCAAGAGCAAGGACATCCTGGCGCGCTGGAAGAGCGAGGGCACCGAGGTGGTGGACCTGGCCGGCAAGACCCTGGTGCCGGGTTTCATCGACAGCTGGGGGCAGATGTCGCGCATGGGCCTGTATTCGGTGGCGGCCCAGGTGCAGTCGCCGCCAGAGGGCAAGGTGACCGACACCAACGGTCTGCTGCGCGAGCTGCGCGAATGGGGCAGGGGCGACCTGGCCAAGCGTTTCGGCTGGATCATCGGTTTCGGCTACGACGACACCCGCCTGCGCGAACAGCGCCGCCCCAGCCGGACCGACCTGGACAGCCTCTCCCGCGACACCCCGGTGATCGTGGTGCACTACTCCGGCAGCCACCTGGTGGCCAACAGCAAGGCCCTGGAACTGGCCGGCATCGGCCGCGACAGCATCGACCCGCCGGGCGGCAGCATCGGCCGCTGGCCGGGCTCGAAGGAGCCCGACGGCGTGCTCGAAGGCGCCGCCGCCACCGCCCTGCTTGGCGCCCTGCCGCAACTGCCCGCCGACGACCGTCAGGCCATGATCCAGCAGGGCCAGACCCTCTATCTGCAGAACGGCTACACCACCGCCGTGGAGGCCCGCGCCACCCCCGACGATCTGTCCCTGTACACCCAGGCCGCCGACACCGGCGCCCTCAAGCTCGACGTGCTGCTCTACGCCGACCTGGCCAGCGCCGGCGCCAGCCTGAAGGGCAACAAGATCATCGGGCCCAAGTACTACAAGGGCCACCTCAAGCTGGCCGGCGTGTCCTTCGCACTCGACGGCAACGCCGAAGACCGCAGCGCCTGGCTCACCCAACCCTACCAGCTGCCGCCCCCGGGCAAGCGCACCACCTTTGCCGGCTATCCGGGCAGCACCGACGAAGCCGCGGGCGAGCTGTTCTCCCGCGCCTATGCCGGCGGCTGGCAGGTGGCCGTGCAGGCCAACGGCGATGCGGCCATCGACCAGTTCATCAACGGCCTGCAGGCAGCTGCCAGCAAACATCCGGGCAAGGACCGCCGCCCCCTGCTGGCCGGCGGCCAGACCCTGCGTGACGACCAGCTCGACACCCTGAAGACCCTCGGCGTGAGCCTGGCCGTGGCGCCGCGCCGCCTCGGGCTGTCCCTGGCCACCCTCAAGGACTATGCCCTCGGTGAGGAGCGCACGGCCCGCTTCACCCCCGCCGGTGCAGCTGTGGGCAAGGGCCTGCCGGTACTGCTGGCCGGCGACGCCTCGCAGCTCGAGCCGACCCCCTTGGCCAACCTGGCCGCAGCCATCAAGCGCCCGGTCGGCGAGGCTCAGCAGCTCAGCCCGCTGGACGCCCTCAAGGCCCTCACCCTGCTGCCAGCCCGCCAGCTCGGCGAGGAGAAACTCAAGGGCAGTATCGCCGCTGGCAAGCTCGCCGACCTGACCGTGCTCTCCGCCAACCCGCTCAAGACACCCGCCGACAAGCTCGGCGAGATCAAGGTGATTGGCACGGTAAAGGAAGGCGTGACGGTGTTCGGCGGCAACGAAGGCGGGGTGCCGATCCTGCGCTGACGCGGCAGGGTGGTGGCCTGGGAACTGTAGGGGCGACTTCAGTCGCCCAACGCGCGTCGATCACGGGCATGCCCAGGATAGAACTCCGCGGGCGACTGAAGTCGCCCCTACAAGTCGCCCCTACAAGTCGCCCCTGCAAGTCGCCCCTGCAGACGAGGCCGCATCGGCCGTCAGATGACGCGTCAAACTGCGGGGCCGGGTTCATCCCACCGAAAGCGAGCTGCCTTGCCCCTTTCAGCGCAGGTTCGACAGATACTCCACCACGGCCTCGATGTTCCGCTCACCAAGACCGGACACGGCGGCCGTCATGGGAGGATAGGTGCGCTCGCCGCTGGCTTTCAGATAGCGCAAAAGGCTGCGCCGCAGGTATTCGGGCTGCTGGCCGGCGAGGCGAGGAAAGTTCTCGCCGCCACGGGCATCCGCCCCGTGGCAACGCACGCAGTTCTTCTCGAAGTGCTCCCGCCCTTCGGCTGCCCTGGCCGTAGACGGAGTGCCCGCCGGCGTGACCGGCTGGGCTGAGTAGAACAGGGCGATCTGCGCCTTTTCCTCGGCGCTGAGCACTTTCATCAGGCCCTGCATGAAGGCGTCCTTGCGCCGGCCGTTGAGGAAGGCGTCAACCTGTCCAAGGACATACGTGGGGTGCTGACCCGCCAGGTTAGGGACTTCTCCGTATTTGCTGAGTCCCGTCTCGCCATGGCAGTTGGCACAGAAAAAGGCGGCCTTGCGGCCGGCATCCTGGGCGACCTTCTGATCTGCAGGTCGGGCCTTGGTGATCCGGTCCAGGACATCCCTGGGGGCATCGGCGAAAGCCGAACCCAGCATGGCCACCGCACTCAGGGCACCGACCACCGACCACCTCAGGACGCTGCGCGCTGCAAGGGTCATTCCGCTTCCTTCCATTCCAACTCCCGACTGGCCGCCACCGGCGGAATACCGGGAATTGTAGTTTGCCTGAAGCCGGCCCACTACAATCGCGCATCTTTACCCTCCGGACCCCGCCATGCAGCCCGTTTCCCCCACTCCCCGCGTCGCCGTGATCGGCGGCGGCCCGGCCGGCCTGATGGCGGCCGAAACCCTGGCCCGGGGCGGCGTGCAGGTCGATCTCTTCGACGCGATGCCCTCGGTGGGGCGCAAGTTCCTGCTGGCCGGGCGGGGCGGACTCAACATCACCCACGCCGAGCCCTTCGCCGCCTTCGCCGGGCGTTACGGCAGCCGCGAGGACATCATCACGCCCCTGCTCCGCGCCTTCGGCCCGGCGGAACTGCGGGCCTGGGTGGAAGCCCTGGGGGTGAGCACCTTCGTGGGCAGCTCCGGGCGGGTCTTCCCCCAGGAGATGAAGGCCGCCCCGCTACTGCGCGCCTGGCTGGCGCGCCTGCGGGAGACCGGGGTGCGCTTCCATGTGCGCCACCGCTGGGCGGGCTGGAGCGTGGACGGGCAGCTGCGTTTCACCACCCCCGCCGGCGAACACCTGCAGCAGGCCGACGCCACGTTGCTGGCTCTGGGCGGCGGCAGCTGGGCCCGACTCGGCTCGGATGGCGCCTGGGTGCCGCTGCTCGGCGGGCGGGGCGTGGATGTGGCGCCCCTGGAGGCGGCCAACTGCGGCTTCATCGTCGCCTCGCCCCGGCTGGCCTCGGGGGCGGGGTGGAGTGAGCACTTCCGCAGCCGCTTTGCCGGCCAGCCCCTCAAGTCCGTGGCCATGGCCCTCCAGGGCGATGAGGCCCCGATGCGCCCCGGCGAGGCGATGATCAGCGACGACGGCATCGAGGGCAGCCTGGTGTATGCCCTGTCGGCCGCGATCCGCGAGCGCATCAAGGCGGAAGGCCGGGCTACCCTGCTCATCGATCTGGCGCCGGGCCGCAGCCTGGAACGGGTGCACGCCGAAGTGGCCCACCCACGGGGCGCCCGCTCCCTGGCCAGCCATCTGCAAAGCCGCGTCGGCATCGCCGGGGTGCGTATGGCCCTGCTGCGGGAATGCCTGCCAGAGGCCGTCCTGGCCGACCCGCAACGACTGGCGACGGCCATCAAGGCCCTGCCCCTCGCCCTGATCGCCCCACGCCCCCTGGACGAGGCCATCAGCAGCGCCGGTGGCGTGCGCTTCGAGGAGCTGGACGCGGGCCTGATGATCCGCGCCGCGCCGGGCGTCTTCTGCAGCGGCGAAATGCTCGACTGGGAGGCCCCCACCGGTGGCTACCTGCTCACTGCCTGCCTGGCCACCGGCCGCCGGGCCGGAGAGGGCGTGCTGGCGTGGCTGGCACGACGCTGAACGGCACAGACATTCACAGCTTGTAACATTGCCGGCCCAAGGCGGAGGTTAGAGTCAGGGCTCACTCATTCTCCAGGGGCTTCGCCATGGGCATTCTCTCCACCATCTTCATCGGCCTGCTGGTCGGCCTCGTCGCCCGCTTCGTGAAGCCCGGCGACGACAGCATGGGCTGGATCAAGACCATCCTGTTCGGCATCGGCGGCTCCATCGCCGCCACCTACGGCGGCCAGGCCCTCGGCCTGTACCAGGCCGGCCAGGGTGCCGGCTTCCTGGGCTCGGTGATCGGCGCGGTGATCCTGCTGCTGGTGGCGAGCAAACTGTCCAGCAAGTCCTGAGGCCTCGGGGCATTACAATCAAGGGCTGGCGGCGTCGTTCCGTCAGCCTTTTTCTTTGGAGTCCACCATGATGCTTCGTCCCCTCATCGCCACCCTGCTGGCGACCTTCGGCCTGTCCCAATCCGCCTTTGCCATCGAGGCCCCGGCCCGCTTCAAGTCCGAGTACGCGCGCTGTGAGAAGGTGGTGCTCGAACAACATCCCGGCAAGATCGTCAAGGTTGAGCTCAAGCGCGAGAACGGGCGCCCGGTGTTCGAGTTCGACGTGGAAGGCAACGAGAAAACGTGGGATGTGGAATGCGATGCCCGCAGCGGCAAGATCACCGAAGTGGAGCAGGAAGTGGTCAGCGCCGACTCCCCGGTGTTCAAGGAGAAGGCCCGCATCAGCCTGGAAGAGGCCAAGGCCATCGCCCTGAAGAAGTACCCCGGCACCATCGTCGAGACCGAATTCGAGATCGAAGCCGACGGCTCGGCCTCCTACGAGTTCGACATCGCCCGCAAGAACGGCAAGGAGATGAAGGTGGAGGTGGATGCCACCAGCGGCAAGATCGTCGAAGCCAACCGGGAGCTGTGGCAGTCCGGCAAGGAGTAAACACCGGCCAGGCCGCTTGGCCGGCCGGGAACTGCACACGGAGCGGGGCTGTCCATCGGCCATTCCCGACAACGCCCCACCGTGCGCCACTTCGACGACGCCCCTCTTGCAGCACGACTCTCCGCCGTTGACCCGGCCGCCTATGCGCAGAGCCGTAACCACGTCGCGGGCGCCGTCACCGGGCTGTCGCCGTGGATCACCCACGGCTGTATCCCGGTCCCGGAACTGATTGAACGCTTCGGCCTGACCGGCCAGGACATGCTGGCCTTCCAGTTTGGCTGGCGGGCCTTCTTCCAGCATGTGTGGGGTCACCTTGGGGACTGCATCCTGGCCGACATCCGCCCCGGCCTGCCCGGCATTCCCTACGCCGACACCCTCCCGGCAGACATCCGCGAAGGACGCACCGGCATTCCGGTGGTCGACCGGGCGGTGGCCACCCTGTACGCCACGGGGACGCTCCACAACCATGCCCGCCTGTGGCTTGCCAGCTACGTGGTGCATGTCCGCAAGGTCCATTGGCGCCCCGCCGCCGACTGGCTCTATGCCCACCTGCTCGACGGCGATCTGGCCTCCAACCACCTGTCCTGGCAATGGGTGGCAGCCACCTTCAGCAGCAAACCCTATCTCTTCAATGCCGACAACGTGGCGCGCTTCGCCCCGGCCGACTGGCACAGCCCGGGCACGCCGCTGGACGCGAGCTACGCGACGCTGGAGGCACTGGCCCGCAGTCCGCAGGCGCTTGCCCCGGTCACCCACGTGGCTGAGGGGCACACTGAACCACCCCGCCTGGACGCCCCGCCGGCGCACCTGCTCGGCGCCGACGACTTCACCCTGCCGCCATCCGACACCGACGCCACCCTCGTTCATCCCTGGGCCCTGCGCGCCGGCGAAGGGCTGCGCATCGGCGTGATCCACCTGCCCTTCCACCGGCGCTTCCCCTGGTCGGAGGCCCGCTGGGCCTTTGTGCTGCCCCGCCTGCGCGCCGTCACCGACCGGATCTTCGTGGGCGATCTGCGGCAGCTCGACGGTCGCTTCCGCGCCGAAGCCACGCTCAACCCGGGTTACCGGGAGGCCCTCGCCCAGGTGAGTGCCGAGCTCACGCCACCGCCCCGCTGGCTGCCCGATCCGGCCACCCTGTGCCCCTCCTTCAGCCGCTTCTGGGCCAGCGCCGGCCAGCCGCCCCCCCGCCGGCACTGGCACGCATGATCACCGTCGTCTGGTTCAAGCGCGACCTGCGGGTCACCGACCACGCCCCCCTGCACGACGCCGCCCGCCGTGGCCCGGTGCTGCCCGTATACCTCTTCGAGCCCGAGCTGATCGCCCAGGCCGACAGCTCGCCCCGTCACCTGGGCTTCATCCTGGAATGCCTGGCCGAGCTGGAGGCGCGCCTGACTGCCCTGGGCAGCCCGCTGCAGCGCTGGCAGGGCACGGCGGTGGAGGTGCTGCAGGCCCTGCGTGAGCGCCTGGGGCCTTTCCGCCTGAGCAGCCATGAAGAGACCGGCAACCTGGCCAGCTACGCCCGCGACCGGGCCGTGGCCCGCTGGTGCCGGGAACAGGGCGTCGAATGGCAGCAGTGGCCATCGGGTGGCGTGGTGCGCAGGCTCCACGACCGGGATGCCTGGTCCCGGCTGTGGATGGAACGCATGACGCCCGCCCCACTCGCGGCGCCAGCGGCGCTGCAGCCCCCGCCTTGCCCCATCCCGTCGCCCCTGCGCCTGCCCCCCGGCCGCGCCCCCCGCCACCTGGCCTGGCACCCGGACACCCTGCCCGATCATCCGGCACGCCAGCAGGGCGGACGCAGCCACGCCCGCCAGCTACTGCGTCATTTCTTCGATCAGCACCTGCCGGATTACCGCCGGGGCATGTCCAGCCCCCTGTCGGCCGGCGATGCCTGCTCGCGCCTGTCACCCTATCTGACCTTCGGCGCGGTGTCGGTGCGCGAGATCGTGCATGCGGTGTGGCGGCGCCGCACCGAGCTGCAGGCCATGCCGCCGGACCTGCGCCCCCGGGGCGAGCTGCCCGGCCTCAAGTCCTTTGAAAGCCGCCTGCACTGGCACTGCCACTTCATCCAGAAGCTGGAGTCCGAGCCCGAGCTGGAATGCCGGGACATGCATCCCGCCGTTGCCGGCCTGCGCGACGCCAGTTTCGACACCAATCGGCTGGCACGCTGGCGCCAGGGCGAGACCGGCTTTCCGCTCATCGACGCCTGCATGGCCATGCTGCGGGAGACGGGCTGGATCAACTTCCGCATGCGCGCCCTGCTGATCGCCTTCTCCAGCTACCAGCTGTGGCAGCCCTGGCAGAAGCCGGCCCTGCACCTGGCCCGGGAGTTCCTCGACTACGAACCGGGCATCCACTACCCCCAGATCCAGATGCAATCCGGCACCACCGGCATCAACACCCTGCGCATCTACAACCCCGTAAAACAGGCCCGCGACCAGGACCCGGACGGCCGCTTCGTGCGCCGCTGGCTGCCAGCGCTGGAGCGCCTGCCCGAAGCCTGGCTGTTCGAACCGTGGAAGATGCCGCCCGAACTCCAGCGGCGCCAGGGGCTGGTGATCGGCCGCGACTACCCGGAGCCCCTGGTGGACCACGAGGCCGCCGCCCGCCATGCCCGCGACACCCTGTGGCGCCTGCGCAAGGAAGACGCCGTGCGCCGGGAATCCCGGGCCGTGTATGAGAAGCACGGCAGCCGCAACCCCCACAGGGAAGGCGCACCCCGCACGCGCCGCCCATCCCCACCCACCGACAGCCCTCAACTGGGCTTCGATTTCGGCTGAGAGGGTGTGAATGAATCTACTGCGCGGCCCGATTTCGCCCCTGCGATGCTCACCGTACCCTTGTACGGCTGCGCTTCTCGGCGCGAACTCGAACCGCTCGCTACGATTTCTTCACACCCTCTGACCCCATGAAAACCACCACTTCCGCCTTTCGCGGCAACAAGCAGGCCCTGCCCAGCAAGCCCTGCGCGGTCTCCGGCCGCCCCATGAGCTGGCGGCGCAAGTGGGCGCGCTGCTGGGACGAAGTCCGCTACTGCTCCGACGCCTGCCGTCGCCGGGTGGCCAGGCCATGAGCGTGCGCCATCTCGTCCTCGTGCTGGGCGACCAGTTGAGCCACGACAATCCGGCCCTCGCCGGCTTCGACCCGGCCGCCGACCGCATCCTGATGGTGGAAGCGCCGGGTGAAGCCGGGCACGTGTGGAGCCACAAGGCACGCATTGCCCTCTTTCTGTCGGCCATGCGCCATTTCGCGGCCGAGCTGGAGGCCCGGGGCTGGCCAGTGGATTACCTGCGCCTGGGCGAGCACCCCCACGCCAGCCTGGCAGAGGCCTGGCGCGCCGCCGCAGTGCGACACGACCCGGCTGGTCTGGTCGTCTGCGAGCCCGGCGAGTGGCGCCTGGAACAAGCCCTGCACGCCCTCGGCAGCGAACTGGGCCTGCCCGTGGCACTGCGCCCCGACACCCACTTTTTGGCCAGCCGGGCGGCCTTCCAGCGCTGGGCTGGCGACCGGAAAACGCTGCTGATGGAGCACTTCTACCGTGCCATGCGCAAGCACCACCAGGTGCTGATGGACGGCAAGGAGCCGGCCGGCGGCACCTGGAACTTCGACAAGGACAACCGCCAGTCCTTCGGCCGCGGCGGCCCGGGTGCCCTGCCGGCTGCGCCCCGCTTTATGCCCGACGCCATCACCCTGGACGTGCTGGCCACCGTCAGGAAGCACTTCCCCGACCACCCCGGCAGCCTGGACAGCTTCTCCTGGCCGGTCACCCGGGCCGACGCCCTGCAGGCCCTGGCAGCCTTCATCCGCGACCGTCTGCCGGGCTTCGGCGCCCACCAGGACGCCATGTGGACCGACGCCCCCTTCCTGTGGCACAGCCTGCTGGCCCCGGCCCTCAACCTCAAGCTCCTTGACCCGCGGGAAGTGATCCGCGCCGCCGAGGACGCCTGGCGGGCCGGGCAGGCGCCCTTGCCCGCGGTGGAGGGCTTCATCCGCCAGATCCTCGGCTGGCGGGAGTTCATCCGCGGTGTGTATTGGCGTGACCAGCCGACCATGGGCGCAGCCAACCACTTCGGCCACACCCGCCCCTTGCCCGCCTGGTTCTGGACCGGCGAGACGCGCATGAACTGCCAGCGCCAGGTGATCCGCCAGACCCTGGACCACGGCTACGCCCACCACATCCAGCGCCTCATGGTGACCGGCAACTTTGCGCTGCTGGCCGGGCTGTCGCCCCAGGCCGTAGCCGGCTGGTTCCTGGCGGTGTATGTGGATGCGGTGGAATGGGTGGAGCTGCCCAACGTGGCGGGCATGGCCCTGTATGCCAACGGCGGCCGCTTCACCAGCAAGCCCTACGTGGCCAGCGGCGCCTACATCAAGCGCATGAGCAACTACTGCAGCGGGTGCAGCTACAGCCCGGACGTGAAGACCGGCCCCCGGGCCTGCCCGGTCAGCACCTTCTACTGGGATTTTCTGGAGCGGCACGCCGGCATGCTGGCCGCCAACCCCCGCTGCACCCTGATGCTCAAGCCCCTGGAACGGATGAGCGAAATAGAGCGGGCCGCCATGCGCAGCCACGCTGCCGCGCTGGCTGACGGACTCGACAAGCTCTAGCGTCGGAGGAAAAGCTCAGGGCCTGGCGCTGGCCGGCGCCGCAAGCGCTGCGTCCAGGGCCTCGATGGCGGCAATGAAGCGCGCCTCACGGGCCTCAGGGGTGGCACCTTCGGGCGCCCGGGAGAGGGCCTCCCACCACGCCGGCGGCAGACCGGCGAGGGTTGCGTGGCGCACCAGCCGCGAAGCGCTCAGGCCATTGAAGTGGGTGCCGCCGCGGGTCTGGACCACCGCCCGGTTGATGCCCACGTGCACGCCAAGAAGGTAGAGCGCCCGATGACGGGGCGAGAGGGCGTGCTCGATGCGCCCGGCGAGGCCGGTTTCATCGTCCTCGAAACGCGCCTGGAGGCGGGCGAACTCATCAGCGGTGCTCACCGCGGGCCACACCGCCGGCGCGACGCCAAGGGCGTCAGCCAGGGCCCCGGCCTGGGCGGCGAGGGGCGCGGCGCGGGCCTCGGCCTGGGCGCGCAGGGCCGCATCGGACAGGGCATGACTGCCCAGGTACTCGGCCAGGAAGCCCATCTGCTGGCCCAGGCGAAAGGCATCGACCCGGCGCTGGGGTGGCAGACGCGCCTCGGCCTCGCGGGAGCGGGCAGCGAGCAGCTCGGCGTCATCCACCAGCGAAACGTTCTGGCGGGCCTGCCACCAGTCCGCCCCCAGCCCGGCGAGGGCCATCCAGCCGTGCTGCAGGAGCAGGTAGGTGCCGGCCAGGGCGAGGGTGATGAGGGTGAAGCGGGCGACCGCCCGGATCTGCTCGGAAATCATTCGCCCTCCTGTTCGGGGTGTCGCCCCAGTGGGATGATAGCAGCGGTGCAGTGTCCTTCCCGGTACCCATCATGCCCCCCGGTGAGCTGATCTTCCACTTTCTCAATACCGTCGTGCTCACCGCCCTGGTGGCCTCCGTGGTGCTGTGGCGCTACCGGGTGGACGTGCTGGCCGGCATGGGCAGCAGCAGCGGCCAGGCCCTCGGCATTCCGGCCATTGCGCCGGCCCGCACCGTCACGCCCAGCCCGCCGGTGGACGCCCAGGCCTGGGAGAGGCAGGCACGGTGGCGCATCGGGTTGGCCTATCTGGGCAGCGTCGCCCTGCCGGCCCTGCTGCTGGCGGTGCTCCAGCTGCATGTCAGCGATCTGCCCCTGACCCCTGCCCATATCATGCTGGTGGGTGGCAGCCTGCTGCTGGCGGCGGTACCGATGATTGCGGCCAGCCTGGCGCTGGGGTTCCGCCGGGCGGTGCTGCTGGCCCTCGGCGTGCTGGTCAGCTGCGCCGTGCTCGGCACCGGGGTGTCCATGCTGCAGCGGCCCTTCATGGGCAGCCGGCCCAGTCTCGACCAGTTGCTCAACTTCTTCACCTTCTTCCAGTTCGCGGCGGTGTGGCTGCCCCTGCCCATGACCCTGATCCTCCTCACCGGGCAGGCGCGCATCCGCGGGGTGGCCCCCATCACCTTCGCCGGCCTGCTGGTGTTCGGCCTCGCGCCCGTGATGGGTTCACGGGCCTCGGCGTGGCTGGCCAGCACGCCCGGTGGCAGCCGCCTGCTGTTCGACATCGGCCTCAACGGTGCCTTTCTGGCCTTCACCTTCCCGGCAGCCCTGCTGGGCTGGTGGCGCCTGAAGGGGCTGGCCGGTGCCTACCAAGCCAAGCGTTTCTCCGATGCCCAGCTGCTGGCCCGCACCTGGTGGCTGATGTTCTGCGCCACCCTGGCCCTGGAGCTGATCAGCGCCGCCCCGGCCCGTTGGCCCCTTGTGGTGGCCGGCACCGGCACCGCCTACGCCCTGTTCCCCTGGCTCAACGGGCTTCTCCTGGCACGCACCGGCCTTCAGCACGGGCGCCCGCCCCGCCGCACCCTGCTCCTGCTCCGCGTCTTCGGCTACACCGCCCGTACCGAAAGGCTGTTCGACCGCGTCGGCGCGCGCTGGCGCCTGTTCGGCCCGGTGACCATGATCGCCGCCCCCGACGTGATGGCCCGCACCATCGACCCGGGCGACTTCCTGCGCTTTGCCGGCGGACGCCTGGCGAGCAGCTTCGTGACCAGCCGGGGGGACCTGAACACCGGCCTGGCGGCCCTTGACCAGGCGCCGGACCCTGACGGGCGCTACCGGGTCAATGAGTTCTGCTGCCGCGACGACACCTGGAAGGCCACCGTGGTCGAGCTGATGGACCGGGCCGATGCCGTCCTGATGGACCTGCGCGGCCTGACCCCTGAGCGCGGCGGCTGCGAGTTCGAACTGAAGCAGCTGTATGAACGCCTGCCCGCCAGCCGGGTGGTGCTGGCGGTGGACAGCGAGGCCGTGGTCGCCCAGGTGGCGGCGCTGATGCCGCGCCTGCCGGTCATCGTGCGCTTCGACAAGGGCAGCACCGCCGAGACCGATGCCCTGTTCGCCGCCCTGCTGGAGGCGGCGGAGCTGCTGCCGGCCTCGCGGGACTAGAGGCCGGCCAGCCCCCCGGTGGCGCTGCGGGTGCGCTCGGCGGCCTCGCACACCCAATCCCTGAAACAGGCCACCGCTTCGCGAGGTGCGTCGCTGGCACCGATCAGCCAGTAGCCCCGGTCGGCCACCGTGCGCCGGGCACCACCGACCGGTTGAAGGCGCCCCTCGGCGATCAGGTCGGAGAGCAGCTCGGCCCGCCCGATAGCCACCCCCTGGCCGGCCACGGCGGCCTGGATCAGTTGATCGTAATGATTGAAGTGCAGCACGGCCCGTGGGCGCACGCCCTCCAGCCCGCAGGCCGCCAGCCAGTCGGCCCAACCCAGCCACGGAAAATTCGGGTCGTCGTAGTTCATCAGGGCCACCGTCGGCAGCTTGTCCCGGGTCAGTTCGGTGAGGCCGAGGGCCGGGCTGGCCACGGGGAAGACCGTCTCGCCAAACAGGCGCACGCTGCCCGCCGGCGCATCCGCATCGGCGCAATGGCGCAGGGCCAGGTCGATGCCCTCCCGGCGCAGGTCCACCACCCGGTTGCAGCTTGCCAGGCGCACATCGATGTCGGGGTGACGGATCTGGAAGTCACGCAGGTGGGGCAGCAACCACAGGGCGGTGATCCCCAGGCTGGCGGTCACCGTGACCGGCGGGCTCACCTGCTCCGCACGCAGGCTGGCAGCCAGCTCACCGTAGTCGCGCAGCCAGCCGCTGGCCAGGCGGTACAGGCGTTCGCCCTCGGGCGTCAGGGACAGGCTGCGGGTGCCGCGCACGAACAGGCTCACCCCGAGCGCTTCCTCGAGGGTCTGAATCTGGCGGCTCACCGCCGACTGGGTCAGACACAGCTGGGTGGCCGCGCGGGTGAAGCTGAGGCTGCGGGCCGCCGCGACAAAGCCGCGCAGCGGGTCCAGGGGTGGCAGGCGAAGGAGGGGATCATCCATGAGAAAAACGCATCCTTTCGATGCCGATTAACCGTTTGTTGGTTCCATCTTACAGGCCAATACTGCAGCCACACCCGCCATCGCAATGCGTACCACGCATCCTGTGCGGGCCTGGAGAAGATCATGGCCGAGCATTCAACCTCCCGCCGCGTGTGCCTGGAAGGCCACGCTTCGACGGTGCTGCCGGAGGGCGTCGGCACCCTGGTGACCTGCACCTCGGGCTGCGTGTGGCTGACCCGCTACGGCGATCCACGCGACCTCATCATGCACGCCGGCGACAGCTTCCGCATCGACGGCCCCGGCACGGTGGTGATGACCGCCCATCACGGCGCAGTGCTGCAGATCTTTCCGGGCGGAGCGCCCCGCCCTGCGCCGCGCAGCCTCGGCGCCAGGCTGGCCGGGCTGATTGCGCCGCGCTGGCACAGCGCCGCACGGCGCCTGGCCGGCGGTTCCATGCACGAGTGCTAGACTGAAGCTACACCCGCGCCGGAGTTCCCCCATGAGCACACAGACCCTGGAGTTCTGGTTCGAGTTCGCCAGTTCCTACTCTTACCTGAGCGTGATGCGCATCGAGCCCCTGGCCCGGGCGGCGGGAGTGACGCTGAAATGGCGCCCCTTCCTGCTCGGGCCGGTGTTCCTGTCCCTGGGCTGGAACGATTCGCCCTTCAACATCTATCCACCCAAGGGGCGCTACATGTGGCGCGATCTGGCCCGGCTGGCCAGCCGCTACGGCCTGCCCCTGCAGGTGCCGTCACGCTTCCCGCGCAACGGCCTGCTCGCCGCGCGGGTTGCCCTGGTGGGCGCTGAGGAGGTGTGGATGGCGGATTTCTGCCGCGCGGTGATGCGCGCCAACTTCGCGGAAGACCGGGACATCGCCGAGGTGGAGGTGATCCAGAGCATCCTGGTATCCCTCGGTTTACCGGTGGAGGACATCCTGGCCCGGGCCGAGAGCCCGGAGAACAAGCTGGCCCTGCGCCAGCAGACCGAGAAGGCCGGGGAGATCGGCCTGTTTGGCGCGCCCAGCTTCGTGACCCCGGACGGGGAGCTGTTCTGGGGCAACGACCGGCTGGAGGACGCCCTGGAGTGGGTGCAGGCCCACGCTGCGGCGCCCTGAGCGCCTATTTGCCGAGAAGCGGTGCGGCGTCGGCACCCGACGATTGGCCGGAGGCAGCCTTGCGGGCTTTCTCGGCCTTCTTCTCGGCAGCCTTGAGGGCCCGCTCGTCGTAGTCGGTCCGATCGCTCTTCGCCTGCTCGGCGCGGCCCTCCGCCGCCCGGGCCTCGGCCGCCCGGCGACGGGCATCAGCAGCATCCTTGCGATTGCGGTCGGCGGCGGCCTGCATGGCCTGGCTCTTGCCGTCCTGCTCGCGCTTGACCCGCGCCGCATCCTTTTCCGAGAACTGGCGCAGGCGCGACTCGCTGTCTGCCCGGTTGCGAGCCTCCTGTTCGGCCCGCTCCACCGCCTTCTTCGGCGCATCCCGGGCCTCCTCGGCCTGACGTTCGTTGAAGCGCCGGTTCTTCTCGGCCAACTCGATGCGCCCGGCCTCGTTGTCCATCTCCCGCGCCTTGCGCACATCCGCCACGTGGCGGGCGCGGGATTCGTCGATACAGCGATTCACCAGGAAGCGCTCGTAACAGGCGATCTCTTCCGCATTGAAGCGGGCATCAGCGGCACTGCGCAGGCTGGCCGCCTCGCTCTTGAGCTTCCCGGCGCGGGCCAGTTCGGCCGCGGGGTCGGATGGCACGGCCGCCTCCTCGGCCTGCACGGGGCCCATGACCAGGGCAAGCAGGAGGGATGACAGACAGGCGGACAGCTGGGGCAGGCGACGCAGACGCATGGGACGGGCAGGGCTGAAGACTTTTGGACCGCTTACAATACCGGATTTACCGCCCGGTTTCCTCCCCGTCCTGCTGCCGTGATCCAGTTTCGTTCCCTCCGCCTCGCCCGGGGCGTCAAGACCCTCATCGAGAGCGCCAGCCTCCAGATCCACCCCGGCTGGAAAGTCGGCCTGACCGGCGCCAATGGCTGCGGCAAGTCCAGCCTGTTCGGCCTCTTGCGACCTGGAAATGCCGGCCTCGTGGACCATCGCCCACGTTGCCCAGGAGACGCCAGCCCTGGCCAGCCCGGCCATCGACTACGTGCTCGACGGCGATACCGAGCTGCGCCGCATCGAAGCCGCCCTGGCGCGTGCCGAAGCCAACCACGACGGCGAAGAGATCGGCCACCTCCACGGCCGCCTGCAGGAGATCGGCGGCTATGCCGCCCGCGCCCGCGCGGCGGCCCTGCTCGACGGGCTGGGCTTCTCCGCCACCGACCTGGAACGCCCGGTGGCCGACTTCTCCGGCGGCTGGCGGATGCGCCTCAACCTGGCCCAGGCGCTGATGTGCCGCTCCGACCTGCTGCTGCTCGACGAGCCCACCAACCACCTGGACCTGGACGCAGTGATCTGGCTGGAGCAGTGGCTCACCGACTACCGGGGCACCCTGGTGCTGATCTCCCACGACCGGGACTTTCTGGACGCAGTTGTCAACCAGATCGCCCACATCGAGGGCCAGCGCCTGACCCTCTACGCCGGCGCTTATTCCGACTTCGAGCGCCAGCGCGCCGAGCGCCTGTCCCAGCAACAGTCGACGTTCGAGAAGCAGCAACGCGAGCGCGCCCACCTGCAGAAGTACGTGGACCGCTTCCGCGCCAAGGCCACCAAGGCCCGCCAGGCCCAGAGCCGCATCAAGGCCCTGGAGCGCATGGAACTGATCTCCGCCGCCCACATTGACACCCCCTTCAGCTTCAGTTTCCGGGACTGCGGCCAGGCCCCCGACCCGCTACTGCAGATCGAGGACGCCGCCGTCGGCTACGCCGACAAACCCATCCTGTCAGGCATGAAGCTGACCCTCCGCCCGGGCGAACGGATCGGCCTGCTAGGCCGCAACGGCGCCGGCAAATCGACCCTCATCAAGCTGCTCTCCGGCGGCCTCAAGCCCACCGCCGGTATGCGCCGGGAGGGCAAGGGGCTGGCCCTGGGCTACTTTGCCCAGCACGCCCTCGAAAGTCTGCGCCTGGAAGAGTCCGCCTTGCAGCACATGCTGCGCCTCGACCCGCAGACCCGCGAGCAGGAGCTGCGCAACTACCTGGGCGGCTTCGACTTTCATGGAGACATGGCCACCGCCCCCTGCGCACCGTTCTCTGGTGGCGAAAAATCCCGCCTGGCCCTGGCCCTGCTGATCTGGAACAAGCCCAACCTGCTGCTGCTCGACGAGCCCACCAACCACCTCGACCTGGAGATGCGCCACGCCCTCACCCTGGCCCTACAGGATTACGAGGGCGGCATGGTCATCGTGTCCCACGACCGCGCCCTGCTGCGCGCCACCTGCGACCGCTTCCTGCTGGTGGACGATGGCCGGCTGCAGCTCTTCGATGGCGATCTGGACGATTACAAGAGCTGGCTCACCCAGCGCCGCGCCGCCGACGCCGCCGCGGCCCAGTGCCCGGACAGGGCCGCCGACAAGGCCAGCCGCAAGGCCGACCGGGAAGCCGCCGCCGCCGACCGCCAGGCCCGCCTGGCCGCCCGTCGGCCGCTGCTGAAGGAGCTGGAACAACTGGACAAGAAGCTCGCCCCCTGGAACGCCGAGAAGGCAAAACTCGACGAACGCCTGGCCGACCCGGATCTGTACACCGGCCCTGAAGCCGGCGAGGTACCCAGACTCCTCAAGCGCCAGGCCGAGCTGGCCGAGCGGATCGACGAAGCCGAGCTGCGCTGGCTCGAACTGCACGAGGCGCTGGAGGCGATTCCGACCGACTGAGCCCTCGCGGGGAACGGAGCACCCCACCCACCCTCCCCGACACCTTCCGCGACGCATTCGACACAAGCCGCCACGACGTCTTTGCTAGAATCCGGGATTCGCCAAATCAACCGCTGTCATCTGGAGCCTCCCCGTGCAACTCGTCTGTCTTGACCTCGAAGGTGTTCTCGTCCCCGAAATCTGGATCGAATTCGCGGAGCGCACCGGCATCCCCGAACTGCGTCGCACCACCCGCGAGGAGCCGGATTACGACAAGCTGATGAAGTACCGCCTCGACCTGCTCAAGCAGCACAAGCTGGGCCTGCCGGACATCCAGAAGGTGATCTCGGAGATGGGCCCCGAGCCCGGTGCCAAGGATTTTCTCGATGCCCTGCGCCAGGACTTCCAGGTCATCATCCTGTCCGACACCTTCTACGAGTTCGCCATGCCGCTGATGAAGCAGCTGGGCATGCCCACGCTGTTCTGCCACAAGCTCGAGGCCAACGCCGAGGGCTACCTGGTGAATTACCACCTGCGCATGCCCAACCAGAAGAAGGAAGCAGTGCAGCGCTTCAAGGAAATCAACTTCAAGGTGATCGCCGCCGGTGACTCCTACAACGACACCGCGATGCTCAAGGAAGCCCACGCCGGCATCCTGTTCCGCGCGCCGGACAACGTCATTGCCGAATTCCCGCAGTTCCCCGTGGAGCGCGAATACAGCGGCCTGATGGCCCAGATCCGCGCCGCCTCCGCCCGCATCTGACCCTTCCCCCAGCGCCGGCCACGGCCTGCCGGCCGGCGCCCACTCCGCCATGCACCGCGAACGCTTCTATACCCTCTCCGCCTCCTGCCCCGACCGCACCGGCATCGTCGCCAAGGTGTCCGGCTTCATCGCCGAGCACAAGGGCTGGATCCTCGAAACCGCCCTCCACGCCGAACCGGCGGTGGATGCCGACAAGCGCGGGCGCTACTTCATGCGCATCGAGATCCGCGCCGACTCGCTGCCCTTCATGCTCACCGAGTTCCGCGAGCGCTTCCGCCCGATCGCTGAAGAGCTCGAGATGGACTGGAAGATCACCGACTCGGCAGTGAAGAAGCGCGTAGTGGTGCTGGTGTCCAAACAGGAACACTGCCTCTACGACCTGCTGGCGCGCTGGCAGTCAAAGGAGCTGGACATCGAGATCCCCTGCGTGATCTCCAACCACGAGACCTTCCGCGGCTTCGTGGAATGGCACGGCATCCCCTTCCACCATGTGCCGGTCACTGCCGACAACAAGGCCCAGGCCTATGCCGAGGTCCAGCGCCTGTTCGAGGAGTCCCGGGGCGACACCATGGTGCTGGCGCGCTACATGCAGATCCTGTCGCCCGAGCTCTGCAACGCCCATCCGGGCAAGATCCTCAACATCCACCACAGCTTCCTGCCCAGCTTTGTTGGCGCCAAGCCCTACCACCAGGCCTACGTCAAGGGCGTCAAGCTGATCGGCGCAACCTGCCACTACGTGACCGCCGAGCTGGACCAGGGCCCGATCGTCGAACAGGACGTGATCCGCATCGACCACTCCGACTCGGTCGAGGACATGGTGCGTTACGGCAAGGACATCGAAAAGGCCGTGCTCGCCCGAGGCCTGCGCTACCACCTGGAAGACCGGGTGCTGGTGCATGGCAACAAGACGGTGGTGTTCCGCTGACCCTCGATCGCTTTGCCTGAAAGGCCGGCCTTGCGCCGGCCTTTTTGTTTCTGGTGAACAAGCAAAAAACAACGGGCGCCGAAGCGCCCGTTGTTCCTGACTGAAACTGCTACCGCGATCAGTTGTGGTAGGCGGTTTCGCCGTGGGAGGTGATGTCGAGACCTTCCCGCTCTTCGTCTTCCGGCACCCGCAGACCGATGAACATATCCACCAGCTTGTAGGCGATGAAGGCGACGACTGCCGACCAGACGATGGTCATGCCGACGGCGGTAGCCTGGATGATGACCTGATCGGAGATCGAGTAAGCATCGGCAACCTTGTTTTCCACGTAGTCCCAGATGCCAGCGCCGCCGAGGGACGGTGCAGCGAATACACCGGTCAGGATGGCACCGAGGATGCCGCCCACGCCATGCACGCCGAACACGTCGAGGGAGTCATCGGCACCGATCAGGCGCTTCAGACCATTGACGCCCCACAGGCACACGACACCCGCCAGCAGGCCCATCACGATGGCACCGACCACGCCGACCACACCGGCAGCCGGGGTGATGGCCACCAGACCGGAGACGGCACCGGATGCGGCGCCCAGGCCGGAGGGCTTACCCTTGATGATCCATTCGGCGAACAGCCAGGACATCGCCGCGGCAGCGGTAGCAACCCAGGTGTTCACCATGGCCAGGGCAGCAACGCCATTGGCTTCGAGGGCGGAACCGGCGTTGAAACCGAACCAGCCCACCCACAGCAGGGAGGCGCCGACGATGGTCAGGGTCAGGCTGTGCGGAGCAAAGGACTCACGGCCGTAACCGATCCGCTTGCCCACCATGAAGGCACCCACCAGGCCGGCAACGGCGGCGTTGATGTGCACCACGGTGCCGCCGGCGAAGTCGAGGGCGCCATGCTGGAACAGGTAACCCGCGGTAGCGGTAGCTGCAGCCGCCGCGTCAGCGGAGGTGTAGGCATCCGGACCCGCCCAGTACCAGACCATGTGGGCCATCGGCAGGTAGCTGAAGGTGAACCACAGGACGGAGAACAGCAGCACCGCGGAGAACTTGATGCGCTCGGCGAAGGCACCGACGATCAGGGCCACGGTGATGGCCGCAAAGGCACCCTGGAAGACGACGTAGATGAACTCGGTGATCACCACGCCCTTGGTCCAGGTCGCCACGACGGAATCAGGCGTGATCCCCTTCAGCAGCACCTTGTCGAGGCTGCCGAAGAAAGCGCTTCCCTCGGTGAAGGCGATGGAGTAGCCATAGACCACCCACAGCACGCTGATCAGGGAGAACACCGCGAACACTTGCAGGAGCACCGACAACATGTTCTTGGCGCGCACCAGGCCACCATAGAACAGCGCCAGGCCGGGGATGGCCATCATGATCACCAGCACGGCGGAAACGATGATCCAGGCGTTGTCGCCCTTGTTGGGCACCGGAGCGGGTGCCGGCGCGGCTTCGGCCGGTGCAGCGGCTTCAGCGACCTTGGCCTCGACAACCGGAGCGGCCGTCGGGGCAGCAGGCGCTTCAACCGGCTTGACTTCAGCCGGCGCAGTAACGGCGGGCGCGGCGACCGGCTCGACAGGGGCTGCTGCCTTGTCGTCGGCCAGAGCGCCGCCCGCAAAACTGACCGCTACAGTGGTCAGCAGGGCTGCGAATATTTTTCTCATGATTGAAGGCTCCCTTACAACGCTTCGGCACCGGACTCGCCGGTACGGATACGGATGGCTTGCTCCAGATCGAACACGAAGATCTTGCCATCACCGATCTTGCCGGTGCTGGCAGACTTCTCGATGGCCTCAATGACCTGATCCAGGATCTCGGTCTTGACCGCGGCTTCGATCTTCACCTTGGGCAGAAAATCGACCACGTATTCGGCACCACGGTACAGCTCGGTGTGCCCCTTCTGGCGACCAAACCCCTTGACTTCGGTCACGGTGATTCCCTGCACGCCAATGGCGGACAGTGCTTCGCGCACTTCGTCGAGCTTGAAGGGCTTGATGATGGCAGTTACGAGTTTCATGGCTGGGTTCCTCAGGCAGGCGGCCGGAATTCGACCGCCCTGCGGTTGCGGGAATTAGAAGCTGCGGGTCACGGACAGAACCACACGGTCCTTGCCCAGATCCTTGCCAAGAAGGTTGGTGTACCAGGCGCTGCTGGCATTGGTGGTGATGTAGCTGAGGCCCACCACGGTGCCGCTGAAGTCCTTGGTCACGCCCAGTTTCCAGTCGGTGTAGGAAGCGCCCTCGGAGGTCGAGCCGGCAACACGCTGGCGACCCACGTGACCCACCAGATTCAGGGTCGGAACCAGCTCATAGGCGGCATTGAGTTCCAGGTAGCCGGAGTTCTTGCTGCCGACCCAACCGAACAGGTCGCTGAAGGAATGGGAATACTTCAGGGTCAGGAAGGAATAGCCGGCGGACACGTAGCCTTCCAGGGTGTTCGGGTTGTTGCCGTAGCCGGTACCCGGGTAGAAGTACTGCAGCAGACCCACGTCGTAGCTGAAGTCACCGGCGGTGCCCTTGAAGCCACCGTAGAAGTCCATCTCGATGCTGTTGCTGACAGTGGAATTGCCATCCGTCAGCCAGGACACGTTGGAAGCCCAGGTGCCGAGGTACAGGCCGCTGGAGTGCGCGTAGTCGAAGCCACCCTGCACAGCCGGCTTGCGGTTGGTCTGGCCGATACCGCGGTAGGTGTACTCGGATGCCAGCGTCACGTTGCTGGTGAAAGTGTGCTCAGGAGCAGCATCGGCGGCAGAAGCCATGGTCGGCAGAACAGCACTGGCAGCAATCAGGGCGGAGGCAATGACGGTCTTGCGCATGATAGGGGTTCTCCTCGTAATCAAAAGTTGGCGAGTTCAATTAAGC
>NZ_JBIJDC010000180.1:0-4194 GCF_044344315.1 Zoogloea sp.
ACCAGCAGGCGGGGAAGTCCGGCGCGGCTGTCTGAGCCCGAAGGGCGAGTTCCGCGCCGGCCGCCTGCTGGGAGCAGCGCAGGGCAGTCGGCCGAAGGCCGACCGGGGGTGGCGGGTCGCCTTCTTTGCCTCCTTTCTTGGCGAAGCAAGAAAGGAGGTCGCCCGCC
The DNA here is from genome assembly GCF_044344315.1 of Zoogloea sp. Taxonomy (GTDB): domain Bacteria; phylum Pseudomonadota; class Gammaproteobacteria; order Burkholderiales; family Rhodocyclaceae; genus Zoogloea. Next base: position 168 of record NZ_JBIJDC010000180.1, read on the forward strand.
GGGGCGAAATCCCGGCCAACATCACGCCAAACACCGGAACGCCCGTAAGCAAGAGCTCAAGCCTTACCTGTCGAAGCGAAAGCGCTTTCCACACTTAACGCGAACATCGCCAATGAACTCGACCCAGGTGAGTCAGCGCGGTGGTGGCAGGTGGTCGGCGAAGGCGTCGGCGGGCATGGGGCGGCCGAAGTAGTAGCCCTGGGCATAGTCGCAGCCCAGCAGGCGCAGGTCGTGGGCGATGTCGGCAGTTTCGACACCTTCGGCGAGCACGGCGATCTTGAGGCTTTTGGCCATCTGGATGACGGCGCGCACGATGGCGCCGGCGTCAGGGTCGGTGGGCAGGTCACGGACAAAGGACTGGTCGATCTTGAGCTTTTCGACGGCGAATCGGCGCAGGTAGGCGAGGCTGGAATAGCCGGTGCCAAAGTCGTCGATGGCCAGGCGCAGGCCCATGGCGTGGAGCTGGCGCACGGTGGCGAGCACCTGCTCGGTGTCTTTGACCAGCACGTTCTCGGTGATCTCCAGCTCGATCAGGGCTGGGTTGGCGCCGCTGTCGGCCAGGGCTTGGCGCACGGTTTCCACCAGGTTGCCGCGGGCAAACTGGAGCGGGGAGAGGTTGACGGCGAGCACCAGTTCGCGGTGCCCGGCGTCCTGCCAGGTGCGAGCCTGGCGGCAGGCTTCGCGCAGCACCCATTCGCCGATTTCGACGATCAGGCCGCTGTCTTCGGCCACCGGGATGAAGACGCCGGGGGGCTGCATGCCCAGCTCGGGGCAGTTCCAGCGGATCAGGGCCTCGGCGCCGACGATGCGGTTGTCGCCGAGATCGATCAGCGGTTGGTAGTGGAGGATGAACTCATTGCGCTCGAGAGCCCGGCGCAGGCGATTCTGGATGTCGAGACGCTGTACGGCGTCCTCGTTCATCTGCTGGGAGTAGAAGCGGAAGGTGTTGCGGCCGGCTTCCTTGGCGTTGTACATGGCCGCGTCGGCGTTGCGGATCAGGGTATCGAAGTCGGTGCCATCCTCGGGATAGACGGCCAGGCCGACGGAGCAGGAGAGGCTCATCTCCTGGCCGGCGAGGAGGCAGGGCCGGGCCAGGGTGTGCATGATCTTTTCGACGATGGGGGCGATGTCGTCGCTGTCGCGGATGTCGGTGAGCAGGACCAGGAACTCGTCGCCCCCCTGGCGGCTGACCGTGTCGGTGTCGCGGGTGGTGCTGCGCAGGCGGTCGGCGCAGGTCTGCAGCAGGGCGTCGCCTGCCGGATGGCCGAGGCTGTCGTTGATGTGCTTGAAGTGGTCCAGATCCAGGAGCAGCAGGGCGACCCGGGTCTCGGCCCGCACGGCGTGGGCAAAGGCCTGCTCGGCCCGGTCGCGGAGCAGGAAGCGGTTGGGCAGGCGGGTGAGCAGGTCGTGGCGGGCGAGGAACTCGGCGCGCTCCTCGGCGGCCTTGCGCTCGCTGAGATCGGAGAACATCGCCACGTAGTGGAGGATCTCGTTGTCGTCGCCGCGCACGGTGGAGATGGACAGCCACTGGGGGAAGATGGCGCCGTTGCGCCGGCGGCTCCAGGCTTCGCCGCTCCAGTGGTCGGTGCTGGCCAATTCCAGTAGCAGGCCGTCCAGGAAGCCGGCGGGATGGTGGCTGGCGGCGATCAGGGACGCCTCGCTGCCGATGACCTCTTCGGCGGAGTAGCCGGTGAGGGTGGTGAAGGCACGGTTCACCGAGATGACTCTGCGCCGGGCGTCGGAGATCAGGATTGCGTCGCGGCTTTCGCTGAAGACGGTGGCCGCGAGCTGCAGCTGGCTCTGGTGGTGCCGCGAGGCGCTGATGTCGCGGGAGGCGCCTTCGACGCCCACCGGTTTGTCGCCCGGGGCGCGCAGGTCGGTGATGAAGCCGGCGGAGCCGCTGACTGTGCCGTCAGCCTCGTTGCGGGTGGTGATGGTGCTGATCAGCGCCGGGATGCTGCTACCGTCCCGGTGCAGTAGTTCGAGCCGGTAGTTGCGCCGGTCGCTGGTGGGGATGCGCTCGATCTGGCGGCGCAGGAAATCCTCGCTGTCCGGATGGACAAAATCGGTGGTGGGGCGTCCGATGAGCTCATCGACGCTGCAACCCAGCAGTTGCCCGAGGGTGTTGTCGACTTCGACGAAGTAGCCCCGCGCGTCAACGACGAAGAAGCCGTCCGTCGTGCGGGTGATGAGTTCGTGGAACACCGTCTCCCTGCTGCGGAGATGGGGCTCGGGCGGAGGGTGAAAAGGGGGGGTCAAGTCCATGGCCGGGGAAACTGAATTCCCTGGGGATATCGGCATGGGATCCCGAAACTTGAAAAAAACGGCCCCGGCAGGGCGGGGCCGGGGCGCTCAGTTGGTGAGTCCGAGGCGGGCGCACAAGGCCATGGTGGGCCCGGCCTGGTTCATGCTGTAAAAATGCAGGCCGGGGGCACCTGCGGCGATGAGCTTCTCGCACAGGTCGCTGACTACATCGAGGCCGAAGGCCTTGATCGAATCACTGTCGTCGCCAAAGGATTCGAACTTGCGACGCATCCAGCGCGGGATCTCGGCGCCGCAGGCGTCGGAAAAGCGCGCCAGCTTGGAGAAGGACACGATGGGCATGATGCCCGGCACGATGGGCACGCCGATGCCCAGGGCAGTGCATTCGTCGCGGAAGTGCAGATAGGCATCCAGGTTGTAGAAGTACTGGGTGATGGCCGAGTCGGCGCCGGCGTCGACCTTGCGCTTGAAGGCCAGCAGGTCGTCCCTGGGGCTGCGGGCCTGGGGGTGGTATTCCGGGTAGGCGGCCACCTCGATGTGGAAGTGGCTGCCGGTTTCGGCGCGGATGAACGCCACCAGTTCGTTGGCGTAGCGCAGCTCGCCGGGATCGCCCACGCCGGAGGGCAGGTCGCCGCGCAGGGCGACGATGCGGCGGATGCCTTCGTCCTTGTAGCGCTGCAGGATGGCGCGGATCTGGTCGCGGGTGGAGCCGATGCACGACAGGTGCGGGGCGGCCTCATGGCCCTCGCGACGGATCTCGAAGACGGTCTCGAAGGTGCGCGCCTGGGTGGAGCCACCGGCGCCGAAGGTGACGGAGAAGAACTCCGGCTTCAACTCGGCCAGCTTGGCCCGGGTGCTGCGCAGCTTGTCGGCGCCTTCGGAGGTCTGCGGCGGGAAGAATTCGATGGAGATGGGGGTCTTGGTGGACACGGTGGTTCCTCGCAGGCCCGCCGGCAGGACATGCCGGGCGGGCGTGGATCACGGCGGCGGAGCGGGGGTGAGCCCGCCCCGCTGGGCCGGGCTCAGTAGCGGTAGTGCTCGGCCTTGTAGGGGCCTTGCTTGGCCACGCCGATGTAGGCGGCCTGCTGGTCGGTCAGCTCGGTGAGCTGGGCGTTGAGCTTCTTCAGTTGCAGGCGCGCCACCTTCTCGTCCAGGTGCTTGGGCAGCGTGTAAACGCCCACCGGATAGTCGGCGGTACGGGTGTACAGCTCGATCTGGGCGATGGTCTGGTTGGCGAAGGAGCTGGACATCACGTAGGACGGATGGCCGGTGCCGCAGCCCAGGTTAACCAGGCGACCCTTGGCCAGCAGGATGATGCGCTTGCCGTCCGGGAAGATGACGTGGTCCACCTGGGGTTTGATCTCTTCCCACTGGTACTTCTCGATGGAGGCGACGTCGATCTCGTTGTCGAAGTGACCGATGTTGCAGACGATGGCCTGGTCCTTCATGGCGGCCATGTGGTCGTGGGTGATGACGTGGAAGTTGCCGGTGGTGGTGACGAAGATGTCGGCCAGGCTGGCGGCGTATTCCATGGTGACCACGCGGTAGCCTTCCATGGCGGCCTGCAGGGCGCAGATCGGGTCGATCTCGGTGACCCACACCTGGGCGGACAGGGCGCGCAGGGCCTGGGCAGAGCCCTTGCCCACGTCGCCGTAACCGCACACCACGGCGACCTTGCCGGCGATCATCACGTCGGTGGCGCGCTTGATGCCGTCCACCAGCGATTCGCGGCAACCGTAGAGGTTGTCGAACTTCGACTTGGTCA
>NZ_JBIJDC010000029.1:0-44436 GCF_044344315.1 Zoogloea sp.
GGAAATCCGCTGCTGCAAGTGCGGCAAGAAGCTCGCTGAAGGCACCTACATCGAGCTGAGCATCAAGTGTGACAGGTGCAAGTTCATTAACAACCTGAAGGCCATGAGCCTCCCGACTGGAGACCGACATGGCCAATCCGATAATCCCCTGGATGGGGGGCAAGCGGCGTCTCGCCGATAAGCTCATCCCGATGTTCCCTGCTCACGAGTGCTACGTGGAGCTCTTCGCCGGCGGCGCCGCCCTGTTCTTCCTGAAGGGGCATCAGCCGCAGTGCGAGGTACTCAACGACATCAACGGCGAGTTGATCAACCTCTACCGCGTGGTCCAGCATCACCTGGAGGAGTTTGTCCGGCAGTTCAAGTGGGCGATCTCGTCCCGTCAGGTCTTCAAGTGGATGCAGGACTCACCCACCGAGCCAATGACGGACATCCAGAGGGCCGCCCGCTTCTACTATCTCCAGCACCATGCGTTTGGAGGCAGGGTATCCGGCCAGACCTTTGGGACCGCGACGACAGGGCCAGCCATCAATTTGTGCCGCATTGAGGAGGGTCTCAGCGCGGCCCATCTGCGCCTGGCTGGGGTCTATGTCGAGCATCTTCCGTGGGATGAATGCCTGCGCCGCTATGACCGACCCCGCACTTTCTTCTACGCGGATCCTCCCTACTGGGAGACCGAGGGTTACGGCGTCGATTTCGGGTGGGATCAGTACGAGAGACTCGCGGATTTGATGGCTAGTTGTGCGGGCAAAGTGATGTTCTCCATCAACGACCACCCGGATATCCGGCGCCTCTTCAGCCAGTTCCACCAGCTTGGCTTGGACATCAAGTACAGCAACGGCAACCAGGCAACTGGCGCCCCAAAGACAAGCCGCGAACTTGTCATCACGAACTGGGATCCGGCGACATTTGGACAGCTGTTCTAGGGGGGCGTTACAACCACGGATCAGAGGGGCGTTCAGGCCCAGAAGTAACGCCCCTCACCGTGCCTTTTGTCGTGCGAATCTGTGCCAAATGTCCCGCGCGCTTACACTCGCCCAGCGGGGTCTTCTCCAGTCCGAGGATCTCACCGTCGCTGCTGATGACAGGGCGCGTCGCCGACCTGAAGACGGAGAAGCTGTCGCCGGGAGCGAGACCCTGTTCAGCGCCGGCGTCGAGGTAGATGTTTGCGCCGTCCGCCTTGATGACCCGGGCTGAGAAGGGCAGGCAGCTGATACTGCGTCTGGCCCAGTCTGCCATCTCGTCAAGTGCGGCCGCATAGGCGCGCCCGAAATCACTGGCGTAGTGGGTGGTGCTGCCAAACACCGCGTTCTCGGGGACGCGAACCCGGCCGTGGGCGCTGTGGGTGAAGCGCTGGCGGGCCACGCAACTTCCGGTGGTTCCGTCCAGGATCTGCACGTCGAGATCGAGTTCACGCCGGGTCTCGTTGGCGCTCGTGGCCAGGGAATGGAAACGTCCGGTGATCAGGTATTGGGCCCGGTGCTGTCGCGCGCTCTGCCGGATCTGCTGCCATGCCTGCTGGTCGGGCGGCGGGGCGGTGATGACCCGCTCCGGCGCGCCGGTGTTGAGCATCAGGTCACCGTCGTGATCGGCAAGGAGGTTTCCCCCACCCAGGCGACGGGCCAGTTCCCCTGCAGTCAGTTGGGCATAGCCCGACAGTTCGTTGAACTTCAGATGTTCAGGGCGGCTGACCGGGAAGCCGATGATCAATACACGCTTGCCATGGCTTTCGCGGCAGGCGGCCTGGTTGAGGCCCGATTGGGTCTCGTTGGCAAGCTCCACCCTCATGGTCACCTGGTAGGTGTCGCCCTGCACGCCCTCACTGAGGATGCTGTGCTGCTGGATGCGGCTGGACGACTTCACCAGGATCTGGTCGAAGGCGAGGGCCTGGCCGGATGTTCCGAGGCGCGCGTCGACCTGCAGGGAGGACTGCCGGCTGGCGTCGGCGAGGGCATTGCGGATGGCTTCCTCCCGGGCCAGCGCGCTGCGTTCGCCGCGGATTGGTGCCGAGCCGGTAACAGTCACCGGCTCGGCAGCGGTGCCTGCTGCGCACAGGGCCAGGAGGAGCCCGAGCAGCCGCGGAGCGATGTGCCAGCCCATGCCTTACTGTGCCGAGTAATAGTAGGCGCTTGGCTGAACGCAGCCGGAGAAGCCGCAATAGCCTTCGCTGACGGCGGGTACGCTGCACGGTGACTGACCGGCACTGGCGATGCAGGAGAAGAAATGCGGCGTGAGATCCAGTTCGACGGTGGCCTCGAAGTTGCCATCGGCAACCGCTGTCATGTTAACCAGGCGTGCCCCCCGGATGAAGGCGTCCACATAGGTCCGGATGTTGTCGTTCTGAGTGGCAAAGGATGAAACGGCGGTATTGCCCCACACGCGGAATCCATACACCTGCTCCGCCAGGACCCGATAGGCATCGACCCGGGCTGCCCGCATCGCCATGAGCTTCTGCTGGCCCAGGGTGTACTGGGAGGAAGTGCTGCCGAGGGCGCCATAACCAACGGCCAGAACTTTCTGCGGTGCAAGCACCGCCGGGCGTGGGGCTGCTACGTTCATGCAGCAAGGCCCTGACACGGATGTGCAGCCGGACAGTAGGATGGACATGGCGACGCCGAGGGTGGCAAGTTTGATCTTATTCATGACGCTCTCCTTGTTAATTTATTGATTTTGAGGATTTCGTCAATTAATAAAATAACTTTAGTGTTTTTATTGTTTCTTCGAGGCGTGCGCGCCGTCCCCTGTGCGCCAGGCTGGCGCCGGCCTTCACGCCGGCCTAATCTGTGGAAGGGTCTTCAGCCCTGGAGTGAAATGGAATGGAGGTAGTGGATATGGTGGCTGCGCGGTGGCGCCACCGCATGCTCTTGTCGTTGCTGGTCCTGATGGCGGGCAGTGCGCCAGCCCAGGCAGTCAACAAGTGCGTCGGTGCCGACGGCCGTGTGACCTACACGGATGGGCCTTGCGGCAGCGGGAGCCGTGTGACGCGGGTTGATACGCCGCCTCCCCTGAGCCGGGAGGAGCAGATGGAGGCGATGTCGCGGAGTGACAGCCTGGTGCGTGAGGCACGGGCGCTGGAAGCGCGTCAGGCGCGGGAGGCCGCCGAGCGGCGGCGGCTTGATGAGGAACTACGCCAGGCCGAGGCGCAGCGTCAGCGCCTTGAGCGGGAGGAAAGTGAGCGTCAGGCCCGGATGGCCGCGGTGCCCATGTACTCCGCTCCGATCTATCCGGTGTATCCGCGCTATCGTCCTCCGGTGGTCGTACCGCCTGCCCCACGGCCGGCGCCTGCGGCGCCACCGGCCTTGATGCGGTCCTACCCGTTCCGCTGAGTGGGGGGCGTGTTTTCCAGCACGAGAAGGCGGATCGGCTGCTCGGCCTTGCGGGCGGCAAAGCCCAGAGCGGTGGTGACCTGATCCACCCGGGTGGGGGGCAGGCGATCAAGGACGATCAGGGTGGGGCGGCGGGGGTTCCACCGGGCCAGGGCGGCGAGGCGGCCGTCGTCCACCTCGTCCAGCCAGGCATCGTCCCAAGGCTCGTCCTCGCGGCGTGGCAGAAACCACAGCAGGGGGCGTAGCTGGACGCCGATGCGGTACACGATGCCGCCGATCCGGCCGCGTTCGTCGAGTTGGTGATAGCCGGCCAGGCGGTAGCCGAAGTGACGGATGGCGTTTTCCTGGGTGGCAGGCAGCTTGAGGCCGCTAAGGGGCTTGGGCACCCGGGGCATGGCCCAGGGTGTCAGGCTGGTGCCGTTACCGGCGCCGTCGGCAACCCAGGCGGCGAGGCGGTGCTTGAGGGCTTCGTCACCGGGATCGGCTTCGGGCTTGCGGGTGATCGGGCTCAGCGCCGTGTCGTCATAACGCTGGCGCAGATGGGGCAGGCGTGGGGCAAAGACTGCCACCAGTCCAAGGGCCAGAGCCAGTTTAAGGCTCAGCACGCGAAGCGGCCTCGCAGTTCATCCAGATTCAGCTCCTCCAGAATGGCCTCGATGCGTTCGCGGGCGTTCTTGCGGGGCGTGCCGGTACGCCGCGCGATGATCAGCTCGTTTTTCATGGAATGCTCCCAGCCCACCAGTTCGGTCACCGTCACCTGGTAACCGTGGGCTTCCAGCTGCAGGCAGCGCAGGGCGTTGGTGAGCTGGCTGCCGAACTCCCGGGTGTGGATCGGGTGGCGCCAGATCTCCGACAGGGGTGTCTTGCCGAAGCTGGCGTTCTTGTTCTGGCGCAGTACGCTGGCCACCTCGGCCTGGCAGCAGGGCACCAGCACCACAAAGCGCGCGTCCTTGGCAAAGGCGAACTGGATGGCGTCGTCGGTGGCGGTGTTGCAGGCATGCAGGGCCGTGACCACGTCGATGCGCTCCGGCAACTGGCCGGAGTGGGTGGACTCCTCGACACTCACATCCAGGAAGTGCATGCGCGGAAAGCCCAGGCGTTCGGCCAATTCGCGGGAGCGCTGGACCAGCTCGGCGCGGGTTTCGATGCCGTGGATGGTGCCGGCGGGCTTGTCCTTGAGGAACAGGTCGTAAAGGATGAAGCCCAGGTAGGACTTGCCGGCCCCGTGATCGGCCAGGCTCAGGTCGCCGGTCTCGGCCAGCACCTCGGCGAGCAGGGGCTCGATGAACTGGTAGAGGTGATAGACCTGCTTGAGCTTGCGCCGGCTGTCCTGGTTGAGCTGGCCGTCGCGGGTCAGGATGTGCAGTTCTTTCAGCAGCTCAACAGACTGACCCGGGCGGATCTCCGGGTGAACTGCCGGTGTGCCGGCAGGCTTGGCGGCGGCGGGCTTATTCTTCGCCATGCTTTTTGGCAGCGCCCGAAACCGTCAGGCCCAGGGCCTTCCAGCCGGCAATCCCCAGCTTCTGCAGGGTTTCCATGTTGCGCTCGTAGATCTCCTCGGCCTCGGGGAAGGCTTCCACCGCCTTGTCGATGCTGGCCTCACGGATCAGGTGCAGGGTGGGGTAGGGGGAACGGTTGGTGTAGTTGGTGATGTCGTCCGGCTCGGTGCCCTCGAACTGGAAGTCCGGGTGGAAGCTGGCGAGCTGCAGCACGCCCTCCAGCTCATGTTCGGTGATGGCCTCATCGGCGATCTCGAGCACATCGTTGAAAAGCAGGAAGTCGGGGAAGAGCGTGGGGTGCACCAGCAGGGTGGTGTCGGTGACGTCGGGATCGACCTCGGCCAGGTGGTCGAGCTCCCGGTCCAGATCCTCCAGGAAACCGTCCAGGTGGCGGGCGTCACTGACCACGATGCGGACCTGGTTCTTGACGTAGACCGATTTGGCAAAGGGGCACAGATTGAGGCCGATGACGGCCTTTTCGACCCATTCGCGGGTGGCGGCGATGACTTCTTCGTGGTTCATGGTGCGGGACGTCCGGCAGAGTTTCCTTCAAGAGGGCGACATTTTGCCCTGATAATGGCGGGCTTACATTGATTCAGCGCACGCCCATGTCCATCCAGTGGTTTCCCGGTCACATGACTTCCGCCCGCAAGAAGGCGGCGGAGAGCATGGAACGGATCGACGTCGTCATCGAAGTGCTCGACGCCCGCCTGCCCGAGGCCAGCTGCAATCCGATGATCCGGGAGCTGCGGGTGCACCGCCAGCGCCCCTGCCTGAAGATTCTCAACAAGGCCGATCTGGCCGATCCGGCGGTCACGGCCCAGTGGCTGGCCCACTTCAACGCCCAGAAGGGGGTGCATGCAGTGGCCCTGTCGTGCAAGAAGCCAGGTGACGTGGCCAAGGTGGTGGGCCTGTGCCGGCCCCTGGCGCCCCACCGCAACGACCGCCTCAAGCCGCTGCGCATGATGATCATGGGCATCCCCAACGTGGGCAAATCCACGCTGATGAATGCCCTGCTCAAGAAGCGCGTGGCCAAGGTGGGGGACGAGCCGGCGGTGACCAAGACCCAGCAGGTGCTGGATCTGTCGCCCACGGCCACGCTCATCGACACCCCGGGCATGATGTGGCCGAAGATCGCCTATGATTCCGACGGCTACATGCTTGCCGCCAGCCACGCCATCGGTCGTAACGCGGTGATCGACGAGGCGGTGGCCAACTTTCTCGGTGATGTACTGCTGGCCCGCTACCCGGCCCTGTTGGCGGCTCGCTACAAGCTGTCCGTCGAGGGGCTGGATGGGCCAGCCCTGGTGGAGGCCATTGCCCGGCGCCGGGGCTGCCTGCTCAAGGGCGGCGGGCTCGACATCGAGAAGGCATCCCTGATCCTGCTCCAGGAATACCGGGATGGCGCCATTGGCCGGGTCAGCCTGGAGAGTCCGGACAGCCGCGCCGCCATGCTGCTCGCCCATGCCGAAGCCGAGGCCGCGAAGGCAGCGGCGAAGGAGGCCGGCTTCGAGGCCGACCGGGAGAGTGACGCAGAGCGGGACGAATGAACGCCGGCCCTGCCTGCAAGGGGCGGGGCCGCTGACCCGCTGCGCTCAGACGCGCAGCAGCAGGGTCTTCAGGGGCGGGTTGCCGTCGCTGCTGGGAAAGTCCGCTTCCGGGACGATCCATTCCATCCCGCGGACTTCGCGGCCGGCCTTTTTGGCGCTGCGTACCAGCTGATCCGCCCACGCCTCACGCTCCACCTGGGCCACGTTGTTGCAGCACACCAGCGTGCCGCCCTCGTGGGTGCACAGCAGGGCGGGCTTGAACAGGGCAGGGTAGTCATTGACCAGGTCCACCACTCCGAACGCGCTCTTGGCGTAGCGGGGCGGGTCGAGGAACACCAGGTCGAAGCGGTGCTTGTCCAGCGCTGGGAAGGGGGGCAGGTGCTTGCCCCGCACCATCTTCGGCTGGCCGATGCCGGACAGCTGGCGCATGGCGGCGAAGGCGTCGCTCTTCACAAAGCGCGGCCGGAAGGGCAGGGTGTTGAGGCGCGCATTGGCCTTGCCCACGGACAGGCTGGACTCGGCAAAATCCACATTCACCACATGCCGCGCGCCGGCCTTGGCCGCGGCCACACCGACGCCGCAGGTGTAGGCAAACACATTGAGCACGGATTTTTCGGGGGCTTCGGCCATGATGCGCCGACGCGCCGCACGCAGGTCGAGGAACAGCCACGGGTCCTGGCCGCCATGGCGGGCCTGGACGTTGTACTTGACCCCCAGTTCGGAAAACTCCCGCAGGGCCTCGGCGCGGGCCAGGCGCTCGGGCGGCAGCGGATTGCTGACCCGGGAGTTGGCGTGGCTGCGGTCGTTGTAGACGTGATCGGTGTCGGGGAAAGCCTCGAGATAGAAGGCCTCCAGCGCCTCCTCATCGGCCTGGGACAGGGGGCCGTGGAAGCTCTGGGTCAGGATCAGGCTGCCGTAGCGGTCCACGGTGAGGCCGGGGCGGCCTTCAACGGTGCCGTGGAACAGGCGGTAGGCGTCAGTCCCCTCGGCGTGCAGCTGGGCGATCAGGTCACGCCTGGCGTCGAGGGCGGCGCCGAGGGCTGTGATGAGGGGGCGGGAGTCGGGCATGGTGCGTTTGCTTTCTGGGAAACGGTTAAGGGCTGCGGGTTGGCTTACAGCCCGAAGAATTCGCGGATTTTCTTGCCCAGGGCGGCGACGTCCGAGCCCTGGGTGGAATGGGAGGCGGGCTTGCCCTCGGCATGGCCTCTTTCGAGGGCCTGGAAGTGTTCGAGCCGGGCCTCGAGAATGGCCGAGATGCCTTCGGCCAGTTCCGGTCGGGCGCGGATGATGTGTTCGAAGCCGGCCTTGTCGAGGCGGTAGGCTTCCATGTCGGTGGTGGCGATGACGGTGGCCCGCCGTGGTGCGCCGGTCATCAGGCCGAGCTCGCCGAAGACGCTGCCGGGGCCACGTTTTTCCAGCAGGCGCTGGGGGCTGCCGTCGGGGGGCTGCCACCAGGCCTCGGCTTCGCCGCTGACGATGATGTACAGCCAGTGGGCGATGGCGCCCTGGCGGGTGACGATGTCACCCCGCGCAAAGGGTGCGTTTACCAGGCGTCCGGCCAGTTCGAGCTGTTCGGCTTCGGAGAGACGTGAGAATAGGTCGATCTGGGCAATGGCCTGGAGGCGGCGATTGAGCTCCCGGGCACGGACTTCGCCCCGGTGGGCTTCACCCTCCTGCACCAGGTGGATGGTCTGGTCGCTGACCGCCAGGCGGATGCCCTCCCGCTGCAGGGCGGCGAGCACGTGGTGACGGACGTCGGAGTCGGTGATCTCATCCGGTCCGGGATCGATCAGCCAGTAGCGCAGCTGGTAGCGGGCGAAGCCCGGTCCGAAATCCATCAGCAGGCACTGGGGCTGCGGGTCCAGGCTGACGTTGGGGACGCGGGCGGTCTGGATGTCCTGCAGCACGGCAGTGGTGATCCGTGCTGGCGGCACCGACAGGTCTACGTTGAAGGCGATGATCCGCCGCTGCTGGGGTACCGCTTGGCGCTTGTTGCAGATCACCGCATAACGGTTCTTCATGAGATGGCTGTTGGGGATGACGACCCGTTCGCCGCTGCGCGTGACGATGGCGGTGTAGCGCCACTGGATGTCGCTGACCCGCCCGGCCACGTCGCCCATCTGGATCCAGTCGCCGATCTCCAGCGAATTGTCCATCTGCAGGGCCAGGCCCCCGAGCAGGTTGCCCAGGGTGTCCTGCATGGAGATGGCGACCACCGCGGTGAGGACGGCGGAGGTGGCGAACAGGTGGGAGAACTCGACTCCGGCCAGGTTGAGGCGCAGGAAGGCCCAGGCCACGTAACCGATGATCACCAGGATATCCGCCAGGATGCCGGAGATGTGCACCCGCATGCGGGGCAGTACGACATTGAAGAGGGCCAGGCCGAGGTAGCGGATCACCGCCAGGCCCTCGCCGAAAACGGCCATCTCCCGCAGCCAGCGCAGGGCAGCAGGCTGGACCTGATCGGCCAGCAGCCCGGCCAGCAGATCGCCCATCAGACAGGCGGCAAAGAACACCCCTGTATTCATCAGCGAGCGGCGCCAGGCCTGCAGCGGACGCAGGATGAGGGCGGCGCCGACCAGCATGAGCAGGATGGCGTAGGGAGCTTCCGGGCTGAGGAAGGGCAGGGTCATGGCAGGGAAGGGGGCCGGTCGGCGGGCGCGGCGAGCCGCAGTATTACCCTTAACGGACTGCGCCCGCCCGAATGAAGGGGCGGGTGCCGGAGGGGGCGGAGGGGCTTCAGATCACGGCGCGCAGGCGTTCGGCCATGGCGTCGAGGGCCTCGCGGCCGGGGGAGCTGGCGGGCCAGAAGGGCAGCAGCTTGTCGTCGTTGAAACGGGGCAGGACGTGGATGTGGAAGTGGAAGACGGTCTGGCCGCCAGCAACTTCGTTGGCCTGGAACAGGGTGATGCCGTCGCAGCCGGTGGCGGCCTTGACCGCACGTGCGACCCGGGTGGTGGCCTGGAAAACGGCCGCCGACAGGGTTTCGTCCAGGTCGTAGATGTTGGCTACGTGGGGCTTGACGATGACCAGGGCGTGGCCGGGGTGGGCCGCCACGATGTTGAGGAAGGACAGGGTGTGCTCATCCTCGTGGATCTTCGAGGCGGGCAGCTCGCCGCGTACGATGCGGCAGAAAATGCAGTCGTCCATGGGTGGGGTCTCCGTGTTGTCGTTGTCAGTTGCCCCTGGCGGCCAGGGCACGTTTCAGGTTGCGTTCGGTCTGCCAGCTGCGGCGCAGGGGGTCGGCATGGGCATGGCGGCGGCTCTCCTCGGGGGTTTGGGCGTGGAAGCTCTCGAGGGTGCGCTGCAGCAGTTCCAGATGCGGCAGCATGGTGCCGAAGAAGACCACGGTGTCGTCGCGCTGGATGAGCAGGGTGGGGAAGTTCTCCACGTCATAGTCATCGACCAGGTCGGCATCGTCCTCCACGTCGATCCACAGGAAGCGGGCGGCGGGAAAGCGCTCGGCGAGCGCGTGGAAGCCGGCCTGGTAGTCGCGGCAGGTGCCGCACCAGGCGGCACACAGGCAGGCAACGAGGAATTCAGGCGTGTCGGTGTTCATCGGGCAGGATTGTCGCCGGTTTCGGGGGCCGACGGGAGGGCGGGAGGCAGCGTGGGCGGAGCGAGGGCGATCCATCTGACCCACTGGCCGCAGGCGTTGCGCGGGCCGCGGCGGCTGCTGCCGTGCCAGGGGCCCTCCTGGCAAGGGCCGCGGTCATTGTCTTCGTCGTAGTCCACCGTGTCGGGGGTGCTGCCCGGCGTGCGCTCACCACCCCAGCGGTTGCAGCTGAGGCAGCGGCGGCGTTCGGCGGACTGGCTGGCCACGGATCACGCTCGGGTCTGCAGGTCGGTGGGCAGGACGGCGAGCTTGCGCACCTTGACGTCCACCTCCATGCCCATGAAGTCACCGTCGTGGCCGGTGTAGCTGCCGGTGAGGGGGCTGGCCTGAGCGGGATCACGCACGTAGGCGACGCGGATCAGGTTGTCGCCGCCAAACAGGCTGTTGGTGGGGTCGAAGGGCAGCCAGCCTGCGCCCGGCAGGTAGATCTGCAGCCAGGCGTGGGTGGCACCCGAGCCGATCATGACGTCGGTTCCGCCATCCAGGGCCGGGTCGTAGAGGTAGCCGGACACGAAACGGGCGGCGAAGCCCAGGCGACGCACGACCTCCATCATGAACAGGGCGTAGTCACGGCAGGTGCCGCTTTTCAGCTCCAGGGTCTGCAGGGGAGACTGGGTGCCCTCGACATAGCGGGAGGTGTAGGAGAACTGTTCGCGGATGCCGGTAGCGATATCGATCAGCAGCTCGCGGGTCTTGCGGTGCTGGCCCCGGGTGAGAAACTGGTCGGCCCACAGGCGCAGATGCCCGCCGGGGTCGGGGTAGCAGGGTTCGACGAAGTTGCGCAGGTCGTAGCGCTCGGACACGCCGTACTCGAAGGGGAAGACTTCGGCGGAGGCGGCCAGGGGAAGCTCGAGGTTGCGCACGCCCAGGTGCTCGACGGTCACGCGGGCGACGAACTTCAGCTCGGTGGCCTGGCCGGGAATGCGCACATGGGTGACCGAGTTGGAGAACACATCATGCACCCAGCGGATCTCCGCATCGGGGCTCACGTCCAGTGTGCAGGTGAGTACCCGTATGTCGTGACTGGTACGCGGCAGGAACATCATGCGGTGTTCGCCGAAGCTGACGGGCTTGCGGTAGCGGTAGAGCGTGGTGTGCTCGATTTCGAGGATGACCGACATGGGAACGCCTTCCGAAGGGGATCGTCCGGATTATGGGGCAGAAACCGCGGCGTGCCTGCCTGCCCGGCCAGCCGGACTCACTTGCGCAGGGGGGCCCGGAGGTCTTCGAAGCGGGCTGGCGCCACGTATTGCATGAGTTCCTTGCCCTTGCTGTCGAGGACGATGTCGAGGCCCTTGGCGGGGTAGAGCAGATGTTCCAGGTGCTCATTGACGCGGATACGCTCGCTGGGCTGGCCGAAGCGTTCGAGGATCACGCTTTCGTCCAGCTGGGCGCTGGGGATGAAGGCGATGCCGCGGATCGGCGCGGCCAGCACGGCGGCCCGGTCGGCTTGGGCGAGGGTGGCCTTGCGGGTGGTGCTCTGCATGTACTCGGTCTTCGGGGCACGCTCGCGCATGCCTTCGATGACTTCCTTCGACAGGTCGGCGGTGATGATCAGCTTGCCGGCGACGAAGCCGAGGGTAATGGCTTCGTAGTAGCCCTCGGCGTTGCCGGTTTCCTGAGGCTCGGCGACGACGGCCAGCTGCATCTCGTTGCCGAAGCGGGCGCGGGCGTCGGCCAGGGTGCTGCGGCCGAGGGTCAGGTCGAAGACCTTTGACTCGCCGCTGGGCAGGGTTTCGATCTGCCAGGGCAGGCCGGAGGTGGGCACGGCCTGGGGGTCGTAGTGGGTGAACTGCCAGACCACGGGCCCGACGAGGACGGCCAGGGCGAGAAGGATGATGCCGAGAGCGAATTTCATGGATGGGGGTCAGTGGGGGGCGTGGAAGCCCGCAGGCACCTTGGCATGGAACACCACCGGGACGGCCGGGGTGTCGAGGACCGACTGACGGATGCGGCCGATGACGTGCATCTCGCAGCGCTTGCAGTCGAACTTGAGGGTGAGCTTTTCCTTGCCGTTGATCAGGGTCATCGGGTCGGGCTTGATGCCTTTCACTTCCTTCGGACACAGGTTGAAGCTGTAGCGCAGGCAGTGCTTGGTGATCATCAGGGAGGCGTCGTCAGTGTGCTCGTTGGCCTCGTAGGCGGCCTCGATGAGTTCGACGCCGTGACGGTGATAGAAGTCCCGGGCCCTCTGGTTGAGCACGTTGGCCAGGTAGCTGAGCTCGGTTTCGGGGTAGGGCACCGGCGGCTCGACGGCGGGGCGCGGCATGAGGCGCGGCAGGGCGGCCAGGCGGGCGGCCTCGAGTCGCTCCACCGCATCCCGGCGCAGGGCGTTGATGGCGCCGGCAGGGAGGAACCACGGCGCGGACAGCTGCAGCTCGATGCGGCCCGCCCCGAAAATCGTCGTACCCAGTTTGCCAAGGCTGTCCTTCAGGCCGCCGAGGGCGCGTTCGGCATCCTTGGCGGGCTCCTTGGCGTGGGGCAGGCTGGCACTGGCGGAGATGCCGGTCTCGTCGGTGAGGGTGAGGGCGAAGCCGTCGGCGGTTTCGGCGAACAGTATGTCCACGGCGATGCGGCGTTCGGCGGACTTCTTTTCGAGCATGCGCTCGAACTCATGGTCCCGGTTGCGGAACAGGCCGCTGCCCGGGAACAGGTCGGGCGGCACGGGCTCGGCGGTATGGACACGGAAGTCTTCGCCGATCTTCTCGGCGCGGTTCACCCGCAGGCCGACCAGTTCGCCCTTGCGGTCGTAGAAGCTGAGGCCGTCGCCGTTGTGCAGCTCGACTGCGCTGGTGGTGTCGAAGTGGCGGCGCTGTTTGCCATCCAGGCGGATCACGCTGCCTACCGGCTCGCCGACGAACTTGGGCGAGTCGAAGGCGCCGATGTCGGCGGTCCGGCCGTTCACGAAGTAGTCGGTGGCGCCCCGGTTGAAGGTCTTGTCGGCCAGGGGCTGGAACAGGAAGGTGCTGCGCCCGGCGGAGGTGCGCGAGTACTCGGGCGCGTCCTCCATGATGCCGTCGAGGATCAGGCGGTAGTGGGCGGTGATGTTCTTGACGTAGGCCATGTCCTTGTAGCGGCCTTCGATCTTGAAGCTGCTGATGCCCGCGTCGGCCAGGGCGCGCAGGTTGGCGCTCTGGTTGTTGTCCTTCATGGACAGCAGGTGCTGGTTGCTGGCCAACACGTTGCCGTCCTTGTCCGACAGGTCGTAGGGCAGGCGGCAGGCCTGGGAGCACTCGCCGCGGTTGGCGCTGCGCCCGGTGTGGGCGTGGCTGATGTAGCACTGCCCCGAGAAGGCTACGCACAGGGCGCCGTGGATGAAGAACTCCAGGGTGCAGTCGGTGGCGGCGGCCACCTTTTTGATCTCGGTGAGGGTCATCTCACGCGCCAGCACGATCTGCGAAAAGCCCACGTCCTGCAGGAAGCGCGCCTTTTCGGGGTGGCGGATGTCGGTCTGGGTGCTGGCGTGGAGCTGGATGGGCGGCAGGTCGAGCTCAAGCAGGCCCATGTCCTGGACGATCAGGGCGTCGGCGCCGGCTTCGTGGAGCTGGCGGATCAGGGCGGAGGCGCCGTCGAGCTCGGCGTCGTGGAAGATGGTGTTGCAGGTGACGAAGACCCGCGCCCCGAAGCGATGGGCATGGCGCGCCAGGCGCTCGATGTCGGCCACCGTGTTCTCGGCATTGGCCCGCGCGCCGAAGGCCGGACCTCCGATGTAGATGGCGTCGGCGCCGTGGTTGACCGCCTCGATGCCGATGTCCGCAGTGCGGGCCGGGGCGAGGAGTTCGAGCTGTTTGCGGGAATGGTTCATGGAGCGCTCTCGGGGTGGGTGTGCTGCTCGGGCGGCAGCTTGCAACCCGGCATTATCCCCGGTAGCGCCGGGAGCGTCGACCATGCCCGGGAAAGCAAGGCTTGGCGCGGGGCCGAGGCGCTGGGACAATCCCGCTCTCACTCATAAAAGGGCCGAAACATGGAATCCCGACTGATGGAAATCGAGATCAAGCTCGCCTTGACCGAAGACCTGGTGGATACCCTCAATCTCACCGTGCACCGTCAGCAGGAGCAGATCGATGCTCTGCAGCGCCAGCTGGTGGCACTGGCCAGGCAGTTGCAGGCATCCACGCCCTCGGCCGAGGCGCGGGATCTGCGGGAAGAGATCCCGCCGCACTATTGAGCGCGCTTGAGGGCGCCCTCAGGCCGCTTCCGGTGTGCGCCGCCGTGCCGCCGGGCTGACGGCGAAGATGCGCGGGCTGCGCAGGCGATACACCGGGACGTAGCCCTTGCCCTTGAGGAAGAGCAGCAGGGGCTTGGCGAAGACGAAGGTATTGCGCAGCCGTTCGAACATCTGGCCGTCACACTGGATCGCGCTGGGCTCGCCTTCCGTGCACAGCCGGTAGGCCAGGTTGACGGTGTCGCCCCACAGGTCGTAGATGAATTTCCCCCGCCCCACCACGCCCGCCACGACCGGGCCGGAGGCGATGCCGATGCGCAGCTCAAGCTCGAGGCTGTCGGTGATGGCCGGGTCGCGCAGGGTGGATTGCATGGCCAGGGCTAACGAGGCGGCGGCGGCGTGGGGCTCGCGGGGGTGCGCGTTGAGCCCGCCGGCCACCATGTAGCCGTCGCCGATGGTCTTGATGCGCTCCAGGCCTCTCTCTTCGGTAAGTTCGTCGAAACGGCAGAAGATCCGGTTGAGTAGCGCGAAGACTTTCTTCGGCGGCATGTCGCTGGCGATGCGGGTGTAATTGACGATGTCGGCAAACATCACTACGACCTCGGGGTGTCCGTCGGCGATCGTTCCGGATTGCTCCTTGAGGCGTGCGGCGATGGGCGCCGGCAGGATGTTGAGCAGCAGGCGCTCGGAGCGCTCCTGTTCGCGGCGCAGCTGGCGGTGGGCGGCGGCCAGGCGGGCGCGGGTCTTGCCCCGCTGACGCAGGGCGAAGCGCAGCAGGGGATACAGCACGCCGGACACCAGGATGACGTGAAGCGCCATGAACAGGGGGCTGCCCGCCTGGGGGCCGAGACTGGCAGAAAGCGCTGTGAGCCCCAGGAACCCGATAAACCACAGGTTGGAGGCGGCGTTGCCGACGGTGAGCAGGGCGCAGGCGGGGGCGATGACTGCCCACAGGGCCAGGCCCGAGGTGGCCGGCGTGGAGGGCAGGCTGACCAGAGTGAGCAGGGGGAAGATCAGCATCAGCCCGAGCTGGCTGCCCCGGTAGCGCGCAAAGTGCCGGTGCCAGGGAAAGAGGGCGTAATTAAGCAGGACCAGCAGCGGCACAAGGGCGCCGGGCGCAGCGGTGAAGCCGGTGTCGAGCTGATGGCCGATGAGGAGCCAGATCAGTGCGGCGGGACCGAACAGCAGGCTGGCCAGGTTGAGCAGGGAGAGGCGCAGGCGCTGCTCTTCATCGTCCTCCGGGCGCGCGCCGGCGTGGATCAGGCGGCTGAGAAGGGCAAGGAACCGGATGACCGGCATGGCATGACACGCGGTGGTTGAACCGGCCCGAGTGTCATGCCCGCAGGCAACGGGGGTCAAGGGTGGCTTGCACCCGAAGTGTGGGAAATTGTGTCTTCAGGGCAGGCGGCCGGCGCCGATTAGGCGGTGGGCGATGAGGTTGGGGGAGATCCAGCTGACCCGGTCGTCGAAGGCACCTCCCGGCGCGCCGGGGTTTTCGGACAGGCTACGGCTGACGAACAGGCGGCCGCTGGTGTCGGTATTGCGGGCTTCGTCGCTGCCCGTCAGCGGTGCAGGTAACAGGCTGCCGTCAGCGGCGACCGCGCCGAGGCCGTTGGGGCCGTGGGACAGGATGACCACCGGGGTCAGGCCGCCGGCGGTGGTGAGTTTGAGCTCGGCACCGTCCAGGTTACGGGTGACCATCTCGATGGTGCCGTCGTCCACGTTGACGATGTTGCGGGTATAGGCGGGGGTGATGGCGTAGCGCAGGCGGTGGGCCCATCCATCCATACCGTGAATACCAAGGGTGGCCCAGGGCAGCAGGCCCACATGTCGGGCACAGCTGCCGCCGCTGCGATCCTCGGCGCCGTCCTGCGGGCTCTTGGCGGGGCAGGGAAAGTGGCCCTTGCGCAGGGCATAGCCGAGCAGGGTGTCGCGGGCCTCGTCGAGGGCATCGTCGGTGGCCCGTTCGGCCCGGCGGGCAAGGTGGCTGGACAGACCGGCGCCGAGGCTGCCGGCAAGCAGGCTCAGGATGAGGAGCACCACGGCCATTTCGACGAGGGTGAAGCCGGGGCTGGCATGGCGGTTCAAACGCGGGTTCGGCATGGCTCTGGGCGGGTTCAGGGGAGGCAGAGGGCCACATCACCAGCGGCAGGCTGGTGGCGGGTGGCGAAGGGGAGTTGGATCTGCGCCGGCAGGGCAGTGAGCTGGCCTGCGCTCAGCGCGGCCAGGGTGCTGTCCTCCAGGTACGCGTCGATGCCCTGTTGTTCCTGAGGGCCGAGCCGGCGCTGGCTGCCCTGGCGTTCGCCTGCGAAGATGAGGGCGCCCCGGCAGGCCTGGCCGATACCGGCCAGGCAGGCGGTGCCGCTCGTGCAGCGGGCGTAGCGCATCATCCCGGCCCAGTTGGCAGCCGGGTCGCGGAGATCGGGGTTGCGGCAGGGGCCCTGCAGCTTGTCGAGGGCGGGCAGCCGGCCCAGCTGCACCGGGCCATGAGCCTGGCCGCCGACCGGGCTGGGCAGCTTGCTTGTGAGCACGCAGTCGGCCAGGGCCTGGAAGACTCTCTGCAGGTGGGGACCGTAGCTGGCACGGCTCTTCAACTGGCGATAGATGTCGCTGGTGTCGATGGCCGCCAAGCGGTCATTGCTGTCGGGGCGGAGGGTGGGAACGTCGATGGGCCCGGCGCCCGTGGTGGCGCCGACGCTCTCGAGATAGGCCTCGACGAGGCGGGCTTCCGGGTCGCCACCACAACGCCCGGGGCCGGGGCTGCGGTGCTGGCCGGTAAGGGGGCGGCCGGGGGCGATGACCAGGGCCGCCGCCAGGCCGGCCTGGTCGCCGGGCAGGGCGATTACCCGGGCATCGCTGTCCAGCAGGCGGAAGCTGCCGGTGCTGTCCCAGTTGACGGCGTCAGCCTTGGGGTTGTTCTTGAAGGCTCCGGAGACCGCATACCACAGGCATTCTCCGCTGCCGTCGCGCAGATCGGGCAGGTTGAGGGTGAGGTAGGGCAGCCGGCCTACGCTCAGCTGCCCCTGGCCGCCGCAGGTTTCCGATGAGCCGTCGCCGTCCAGATCGGGGCAGGGCAGGTAGCCGAAGTCGGCGTTGGGGTGTTCCTTGTTGCGGTAGTTGGCGGCGAAGCCGAGAAGGGCTTCCCGGGCGACCTGCAGGGCGTGGTCAGTGCGTCGATCGGCGGCCAGTTGGCGGGCGGCCCGGTCGGCGGGGCTGTCCTGGCCGGAGAGCAGCCAGCCGAGCCCGCCCAGGGACAGCAGCAGCACGAAGGCGGGCAGGATCATGCCCTGCTGGCGGCGCTGGCAGGAATTCACGGTGCGTCGGGAGGGGGGACGCCCACCCGCAGGCGGTGCTGGCGTCCGTCGGCTGTGCTCACCTGGGCGCTGGCGTCCCGGATGCGGACCTGTCCAGGCCGGACGACGGTGGCCTGGCCGTCAAGGAACAGCGTGGGTGCGCCATCGCTGCGGGTGATGATGCCGTCCAGCCGCGGTGGGGGTGCCGGCGGACGGGGGGCGGCCTGTTGCCGGTCAAGGTGGTGACGTTCGGCCGGGCTGAAGAAGAGCCGCCCGAGGGGGGCGGCCTGCAGCGAGGTGACGGGGAGAAGGGCGAGCAGCGCCAGTCCCGCTCGTATCGATGTGTATGTCATTTCGATACGAATTTAGCATAAACCGGCCGCCTGGGCCGGGTGCGTTCAGGCGGCGGCGATGACCCGGTTCTTGCCGGAGCGCTTGGCGATGTACATGGCCTTGTCGGCCCGGTCGATGGCGTCTTCCGGGGTTTCACTGTCACGCAGTTCGGCCACGCCAGCGCTGAAGGTGATCAGAAGCTTTTGCTCGCGGGCCAGGAAGAAGCGTTTGGTGAGTGCGCGCTGGAGCCGCACCAGGGTGGCCACGGCGCTGTCGAGGCTGGTGTCGGGCAGCAGGATGACGAACTCTTCGCCGCCGTAGCGAGCCACCGAATCCTGGGGACGCACATTGTCGCGGACGACTTCGACCAGGTGCTGGAGCGCTTCGTCGCCGGTCTGGTGGCCGTGGTTGTCGTTGATCTGCTTGAAGTTGTCCACGTCGAGCAGGCCCAGGCACAGGCCGGTTCCCCGGCGCCGGGCCAGGGCCGTTTCGCGGGACAGGGCGTCGTCCAGCCCCTTGCGGTTGAGGACGCCGGTGAGGGGGTCGTGGCGGATCAGCTCGCTGGTCTGCTCGAGTTCGGACTGGAGCCTGCTGATTTCGCTGTTGGCGTCATGGACCCGTTCCTGCAGTTCGTGGAGCTGCTCGCGGGAGCGTCGGGTGGATTCCTGCACCGTGCGGGTTTCACGCATGACCTCGGCAATCACGTCGGTCAGTTCGGTGATGTCGGCTGCACCAACGATGCGCTCGGCACATTTCTCGATCTTGTCGTGGTATTCGCCGGTGGATTCGGAGAAATCACCCAGGCGGTCCACGAAGCGGGCCAGCATTTCCTTCAGGCGGGCCTGGGCGTCACTGAGTTCGGACTTGATCGCGCCCTGGCGGCTGATCACGTCGCGCAGCCGGTTTTCGAGCTCGCCGAGGATGCGCACATCCAGAGGGTGGTCGAACATTTCACCCATCAGGACAATCTGGCCATGCAGCCAGCGGTCGTCTACGACGAGTTCGCTGATGTTGTCGAGGATCAGGTGGAGGATCCGCTGCAGGGCCTCGCGCAGGGCGTGCTGGTCTTCGGCGGCCCAGTCGAGGCTGGCGCGTAGGCGGTCGAGGCGCTCGCGCAGGGGCGCCGGCATGGGGCTGGAGCGGATTGCATCGGCGAGGGCTTCGGCTTCGCCGGCGAGTTCAGGATCACTGACACGAATCTGGGTGGCGAGGCTGGCCAGCAGCGTGGCCAGCATGTCGGCAAAGGCCCTGTCGGTGCTTGAACCCTCCTGCTTGACAGAGGCTACGCCCGCCTCGGTGGTCTCGGCCGGTGCCGGGACGGATGCCGCCGATGTGGCCGGTGCGTTGCCGGGTAGCTCGTCCTCCCCGTTGCGGGACCAGGCGCGGAGCAGGCCCTGCAGGCGCTCGTGGAGCTTCTCCGGGTTGTTGCCGGAGGCGCTGAGGACGCGGTCGAGCATGTCGCGCTTGCGGGCCTGGGTCAGTCCGGCCTGGCGTCTGTCCCATTCGGCGATCAGGTCGCGCAGCAGGATTCCCCAGTTGAGATCGAGCTGTTCGCTTCGGGCGAAGCCCTCGCTGAGTACGTTGCGCAGGGCACTCCAGTCAGACTGGGCAACCGCGCTTTCGAAGTCGCGGACAAGGCGCAGGGATTCGTGGTTGTTGCGGGGCAGGGCCGCTGCAATCAGCTTGAGCGCGCGTTCGGGAAAGACGTCTTCGGCCACCGAACCGGCGATCTCGTGGTAGAGCGCACGGTAGTTGTCCGGGGTCGGGGCGATCCGCCGCAGCGCGAGCTGGCGCAGGGTTTCACGTGCGACTTCCGAGGGTTGGCTGGTGTCGGTCATTTTGGGTCGGCGTGGGGCTGGGAAGCGTTGAATCATCCGGCGTCCTGCGGTGAAGCGATGCCGTGCAGGCTCTAAAGCGTTTCTTGGGAAAATCCTTTTGGATATCGGCGATTTGGCCCCTGGCTTGAGCCCCGCGGCCGGAGAAAGCCGAAAAAAAATGCGCTGGCGCGCATTGAAGAAGGAGGTGGCCCCAACCGGGGGACGCCGCGTTGCGGCCGTTGGCCTGCCCTATTCGGCAAGTCCGTGCTTGAGGCCGTAGTGGGTGAGCTCGGCGTTGTTGCGCAGGTGCATCTTCTCCAGCAGCCGGGCACGATACACGCTCACCGTCTTGACGCTCAGGTTGAGGGCTTCGGCGATCTCGGTGGGGGTCTTGCCCGAGGCGATCATGCACAGGGTCTGGTATTCCCGGTCGGAGAGTTTCTCGTGGGCCGGGCGCTCGGTGTCTTCACCGATGGCGTTGGC
Organism: Zoogloea sp.; assembly: GCF_044344315.1. Taxonomy (GTDB): domain Bacteria; phylum Pseudomonadota; class Gammaproteobacteria; order Burkholderiales; family Rhodocyclaceae; genus Zoogloea. Next base: position 20,080 of record NZ_JBIJDC010000029.1, read on the forward strand.
GAGTTCCTCGGCCAGGGACGGGCTGACGTACTTCTTGCCGCTGGCCACCTGGCGGATGGCGGTGACCAGAAGGTCCGGGGCGCTCTGCTTGGTGAGGTAGCCGGCGGCACCGGCCTTGAGGGCGCGGATGGCGTATTGCTCTTCCGGGTACATGCTGAGGATGAGTACCGGGAGCCGCGGGAACTCCTTCTTGATGAGTTTGAGCGCGTCAATGCCGTTGCGGTCGGGCATGGAGACGTCCATCAGGACCACGTCCCATTCACCGGCGCGCACCATCTGCACCGCCTGGACGCCGTTCTCGGCCTCGCCGGCGACGGTGAGATCGGGCGTGTCGGAGAGGATCTGGCGCAGGCCCTGCCGAACGATGGCGTGGTCGTCGGCGATCAGGACTCGGATGGGCTTGCTCATCGTTGGGCACTCCTGTTGTTGTTCTGGGGCTCTTCGGTCTGGCCTGGCAGAAGCGGAGCCCGCAGCACGAGGCGGGTGCCGTGGGGCGCGACGGGGCTCAGGTCGAGACGCCCGCCGAGGCTGCTCATGCGTTCGCGGATTCCCCGCAGGCCAAAGGAGCGGGGTTTCTGCAGGTCGGCGGCAGCCAGGCCGCAGCCGTTGTCGGCAATCTCGAGGACCACTTCGTCACCCTCCTGCATCAACCGAACATTCACCTCGCTACCCCGTGCGTGCTTGCTGACGTTGGTCAGCGCTTCCTGGAAAATGCGGAACAGGGCCAAGGCTGTATCGTAGTCCGGGTCCAGGTCGTGGTCGGTGCAAAGAATGTTACAAGTGATGCCGGTGCGCTGGGCGAAGTCTTCCCCCTGGCTTTCAATGGCCGCGGCGAGACCGAAATCCTTGAGGATGCCGGGGCGCAGCTCGCGGGTCACGCGGCCGACAGTGGCGATGGCGTCATCCACCATGCGCCCGACGTTGCGGGCCCGTTCCCTGGCCTGGGCGAGCTGAGTGTCGAGCTTGGACTCCAGCAGGGACATCTCGAACTTCATGGCCACCAGGGTGCCGCCGAGCACGTCGTGAACGTCACGGGCGATGCGTTCGCGCTCTTCCTCCTTGATGCGCTGCAGGTGGTTGGAGAGGGCGGCCAGCTGGCTGCGGGATTCGCGCAGGTCGGCTTCCACGTGCTTGCTGTGGGTGATGTTCCACATGACCCCTTCCCACACCACCTTGCCGCATTCGGACAGGCGTGGTGAGCTGCGCAGGTTGATCCACTTCTGTTCCCCCGTGGGCAACTGGATGCGCCCCTCCCAGTTGAGGGTGGACAGGTTGTCGGCCGAGCTGGCGGCGGCGTCGATGAAGCCAGGCAGGTCTTCGTCCAGCAGCCAGGTCATCCAGCCGGCCGATCCGCCGATGAGCTCCTCGGCCGGCGCGCCGAAGAGCATGGCCGCTGCCTCGCTGAGGTATTGGAAGCCGAGGGTGCCCTCAGGGGTGTAGCCCATCTGGAAGACCACCCCGGGGATGTTGTCGGTGAGGGCGCGCAGGCGTGCCTCGCTCTGGCGCAGGGTGTGCTCCGCCTGGCGTTTCTCGCGGCGGTTGCACACTTCGCGCAGTTCCCGCTCAACGGCAGGGATCAGGCGCTCGAGCTTGTTCTTGCTCAGGTAGTCGTGGGCGCCAGCGCGCATGGCGGCGATCGCCTCGTCTTCCTGCATCACCCCCGAGACAATGATGAAGGGCAGGTCGAGGGCCAGTTCGCGGGTCAGGCGCAGGGCGCCCTGGGCACTGAAGCCGGGCAGGTTGTGGTCACACAGGATCAGGTCCCAGCGCTCCCGCTCCATCGCCTCGCGCATTTCGTTGGATGACGCCACGCGACGGAAGGTGGGCGCGTAGCCGGCGTTGCGGAAGTGATGCAGGAGCAGCAGGACGTCGTTCTCCGAGTCCTCGATGAAGAGCAGGCGAATCGGCGGTTTGGTGGGGCTTTCCGGATCCTCCTGGGGGGCGTCCGGCTTGATGGCAGGAGACATGCGTGTTCGGAAGGCTGCGTGATTGGGTCGGTTTGTTTATAATCCGGCCCTCGCTCGGGCCTGCGCCTTCTTCAAGGATAGTGCAGTGAAGCCTTTTCCGTCCATGCACCTGCATCACGGAAAGCGCTTCAGGCGCCCCGGCAAGGCCCCCTTAGTTAAGTGGTATAACAGTTGACTTGTAATCATCAGTTGGCGGTTCGATTCCGTCAGGGGGCACCAGAATGATCAGCACATGGGCTGACCCGCACGGGTTGGCCCATGTGCTTTCAGGAGCCTGAAACCGGCGCCGAAAAAATAGCTTGGCGTTTCTGCGAATTGCGCATAGTATTCGCCCCCTCCAGACGCGGGGTGGAGCAGTCTGGCAGCTCGTCGGGCTCATAACCCGAAGGTCGCAGGTTCAAATCCTGCCCCCGCAACCAGATTCAACAAAAAGGCTCGATTGCTCCGGTGATCGGGCCTTTTTGCCATATCTGCTCACGCGGCCCCCGGATTGAGCCCTTTGACCGGACCTCATCCCGGTCGGTTGGTCGGGTCAAGGTGTGCTACCGCACGTACACGACAGGTTTTAAGGTCTATGCTGTCCTCGAGGGAAGTTGACATGTCGACGACCGTCGCGTGCGCGTCCCGGACGGGGGGAGTGGGATGTCCAGTGAGTTGCACGATACGCCGCGGCAGAACCGCATTCTTGCGGCGCTGCCCGCAGACGAGTATTCCCGCCTGGAAGACGACCTGGAGTGGGTTGCGCTTGCCGCAGGCCAGATCGTGCATCAATCCGGCGGTAATCAGCCTTATGTGTACTTTCCAACGTCTAGCATTCTTTCCCGAATTGCTACGGGGGCCGATGGGGCCTCTGCCGAGCTGGCGATGACCGGTTGCGACGGGCTGGTGGGCATTCCCCTGGTGCTCGGCGGAGAAACCAGCAATTACAAGGTGATCGTGCAGCGGTCGGGGCAGGCCTATCGCCTGCGTTCAGAAGTGGTGTGCTGGGAGCTGGACCAGGGGGGGAGTCTGCGACGCCTCTGCCTGTGCTACATCCAGGCAGTGATGACCCAGATGGCCCAGAGTGTCCTGTGCTACCGGCACCATTCGGTCGATCAGCAATTGTGCCGGTGGCTGCTGCAGAGCCTTGACCAGATTCCCGGCACGGTGCTCGACGTGACCCAGGAGATGATCTCCAGCTTCCTCGGTGTGCGCCGCGAAGGCGTGACCGAGGCGGCCGGAAAGCTGCAGGCCGCGGGGCTGATCCTGTATCGGCGAGGCCACATTACCGTAACTGATCGGCCGGGCCTGGAGGCTCGGGTGTGCGAATGCTACGCAGTGGTCAGGGCTGAATACGCGCGCCTGTTTGGCCTGGTGACGACGAGCCTGGCGAGGCAGCGCCCCCGGCCGAATCCGGCAACCCTGCGCCAGCGCGCCGAGGCGCGCCTCCGCCAGAGCCCCCCCGGGCTGGTAAGCGGGCAGTGGGATACCGCCCACTTGTTGCATGAGCTGCAGGTGCATCAGATCGAGCTGGAAATGCACAACGAGGAGTTGCGTCACGCCTACGATGAGGCCGATTCCCTGCGCGAGAAGTACGCTGATCTTTACGATTTTGCGCCGGTCGGCTATGTGACCCTGGATGCGGAGGGAAGCATCCTGCAGATCAACCTGGCGGGGGCGATCATGCTCGGCATCAAGCGCTCGCAGATGGGCAAGCTGCGCTTTGCCGCCTTCGTGAATCCTGACTGTCTGCCCAGGTTCAATGCCTTTGTGGGCGAGGTGCTTGGTGGCAGGAACCGCAGCAAGTGCGAGATCATACTGGCGCAGACGGCCCATCGGCCGGCGCTGCGTGCCCGGATTGAAGCCGTTGCCGACGAGGCCGGGGGCGAGTGCCGCATGGTGGTGATGGAGGCCATCGACAAAAGATTGCCTCAGCTTGCAGCGCAGCCGCCGCAGGCGGGGCCGGACGTGCGGGGTGCGCAGGACGTTCTTCAGTAGGCGTGCAACCGGCGCTCAGGGGGGGCTCAAGCCCTTGCCCATCCGGGCGGTCAGCCAGAAGGTGCTGCCTTCTCCGGGCGCGCTGATTACACCTGCATCGCCACTCATGCGGCGGGCAATCTTGCGGGTGATGGCCAGGCCCAGCCCGGTACCGCCGAACTTGCGTGTGGTCGTTTCGTCCGCCTGGACAAAGGGCTGGAAGAGTCGAGCCTGTTGCTCGGCGCTCATGCCGATGCCGGTGTCGCTGACCTCAAAGCGCAGCAGCATGTCGTCGGCTCCCTCTTCCTCCACCCGGCCCGTCAGCCTGACGCTTCCGTGGGGAGTGAATTTGATGGCGTTCGCCAGGTAGTTGAGCAGTGCCTGGGCCAGGCGGAGCCTGTCGCCGTGCAGGACGGCGGGCAGGCCATGCAGGTCGGTATGGAGTTGCAGGCCCTTGGCGGTGGCGTTGGCGGAGACGATGCCCACGGTCTCTGCCAGCAGTGTCTCCAGGTTGAAGTCGGCCTGTTCCAGTTCCATCCGGCCGGCTTCGATGCGCGAGAAATCCAGGATGTCGGTGATGAGCCGGAGCAGATGGCGGCTGGCGGTTTCAATGGTGTCCAGCCTTTCGGCCTGGGCGTCAGTGATGCCGCTGCGGCGCAGCAGGAAGACCATGCCGAGGATCCCGTTCATGGGGGTCCGGATCTCGTGGCTCATGTTGGCCAGGAAGCTGCTCTTGGCCCGATTGGCGGTTTCGGCGGCATCACGGGCCGCGAGGAGTTCCGCCGTGCGTTCCGTGACAAGGGCTTCCAGTCGGGCATTGAGGGCGCTCAACTGCTGGCGTGCCTGTTCGGCTTCGGCATGGGCACGACGCAGCTCGTCGTTCTGCATCTCCAGTTCTATTTGGTGAACCTGGAGTTCGTGCACCAGGCGCAGGGTGGCGATGTCTTCGGGATGGCCGGCTGTGCCCTTGTCCTGCAGGCGCGCCTCGGCCCGCTGGCGCAGATCGGGGTCAGTGCTCACGGCGTGCCTCGCGCTTGCGCAGCCGGGCTTCAAGCTGCTTGGTGGCGGTGATGTCGATGAAGGTCACCACGACCCCGTCGATCACGTTGTCCTGGGTGCGGTAAGGCATGATGCGCACCTGGTAGTGGCGCCCGTCCCGGGTTTGCACCTGTTTCTCGCAGAACACCAGGGTGGTCAGTACGGCGAGCGCATCGGTTTGCAGCTCGGGGTAGCTGAGGTCGGTGGCAATGTCCGAGAGGGGGCGGCCCACGTCGCCGGGGATGAGCTTGAAGAGATGGGTGGCGTAGGTGGTGTAGCGCCGCAGCTTCATCTCGTTGTCGAGAAAGACGGTGGCGATTTCCGTGCTATTAAGCAGGTTCGTCATGTCGTTGCGGGCCCAGGTCAGGTCGTCCACCTTGGCTTGCAGCTCGGCATTGATGGTCTGCAGTTCCTCGTTCATGGACTGCAGCTCTTCCTTCGAGGTGGTGAGCTCCTCGTTGGTGACCTGGAGCTCCTCGTTGGCCGATTTGAATTCCTCGGCCGAAGCTTGCATCTCTTCCTGGCTGATGCGCAGGGCCTCCCGCAGCTGGTTCAGTTCCAGCAGCAGGGCACTCTCCCGGTCGGAGACCGCGTTGCGGCGGTGCCGTTGTCCGCTCACGGGCGCTTTCACATCGGTGAACACGACCAGCACGCGGTTGCTCAGGGGCTCCGGTTTTTCGATGCCCTGAACCGTGATGTTGACCCGTTGCAGCTGCCCATTGACCTCCACTTGCAGGCCGTCCAGGTGGATGGGCTGGGGGTGGTGCAGGGCGTTGCGAATCACCCCCACGAGGGCTTCGCGCAGGCCTTCGCGGGCCATGGCGTGGATGTTGATGTTGACCTTGCCGGCGGCGGGCTCCAGGTATTTTCCGGTGCGGCCGCTGATGTAGAGGATGTCGCCGTCGCCATTGACCAGCACGGCGGCCGGCGCGTAGTTTTGTTGGATCAGCTGGTCGGTCTGGTATTCCAGGCTGTCCCTGAAATCCACGTGCCCGTTGTCGGGGCTGGCTGGTGCCGAGGCCGGTGTCCGCACCGGGAAGTCCAGCCACGAGGCCCGGGCGCTTTGCTCGATGCGCCTGAAGATGTGGGTCTTCTTGTCGAGGGGGGCAAAGAGGTCGGTGAAGCCGCTGATGGTTTCGGCGCTGCCCAGCACCAGGAGCCCGTTGCGGTTGAGTGCGTAGTGGAAGAGGGGGATGACCTTTTTCTGTAGCTCCTGCCCGAAATAGATCAGCAGGTTGCGGCAGGAGAGCAGGTCGAGCTTGGTGAAGGGCGGGTCGGAAACCACGTTCTGGGTGGCGAAGATGACCATCTCGCGCAGATTTCGGTTGACCCGATAGCCACCGTCTTCGGCAACAAAATGGCGGGCCAGTCGCTCGGCCGAGACGTCGGCCGCGATGTTGGCGGGGTAGCGGGCCTTGCGGGCCTGGTCCACCGCATCCACGTCCAGGTCGGTGGCGTAGATCTGCAGGGTGAAGTGGGCCTCCGGCCGGTGCAGTTCGAGGGCTTCCTTGAAGACGATGGCCAGCGAATAGGCCTCTTCGCCGGTCGAGCAGGCAGGCACCCAGGCGCGCAGGGCGTCGCCGTCCGGGTGGTGGGCGAGCAGGGCTGGAATGGCAGTGTCGCGCAGGTAATCCCACACCGCGGGGTCGCGGAAGAAGTTGGTCACGCCGATCAGCAGCTCCTTGAAGAGCAGGTCGAGTTCCTGGGGGTTGTCGCGCAGGTAATGGACATACGCGGCAATCCCTTCGATCTGGAGCAGCGCGATACGCCGTTCGATGCGCCGGTAGAGGGTGCTTGGCTTGTACAGGGACAGGTCGTTGCCGCTGCGGTTGCGCAGCAGCACGACGATCTGTGCAAGGGTGTCGGCGTCACTGGTGCCGACCGGGCTGTCGATGGCCTGGCCTGCCGGGAAATGCCGGATGAAGCGGATGATGGCGCTCACCAGCTCGCCAGCCGGGGCGGTGATATCCACCACGCCGGCCTTGACGGCGCTCTCGGGCATGCTGCCTGCCTTGGCCTCGGTGGGGGGCTGGACCAGGGTCAGGCCGCCTTTCTCCTTGATGGCGGCAAGGCCGAGCACGCCGTCGGAGCCCATGCCCGACAGGATCACGCCAATGGCCCGGTGCTGGCGGTCGTCAGCCAGGGTGCGCAGGAAGAAGTCGATAGGCAGACGCAGCCCCCGCTTCTCGGAAGGTTCGAGTAGATGCAGGGCCCCGTGCAGGACGGACAGATCCTTGTTCGGGGGGATGACGTAGACGTGGTCGGGCTGCAGCGTGGTGGTGCGGGTGACCTCCAGCACCGGCATGGGCGTGGCCCGCTGCAACAGGGCAGGCAGGTTGCTGGTGTGATCCGGGTCGAGGTGCTGGACCACCACGAAGGCCATCCCGCTGTTTGCCGGGGTATGACTCAACAGGACTTCGAGGGCTTCCAGACCACCTGCGGAGCAGCCGATCCCGACAATCGGTAAGTCGGTTTTGGGGGCGTTGTCCGGGGCTCCCGAATGGGGCGTGTGTGGCGGATGTGGGAGGGCCATTCGTGATCTCGCCGGACTGGAGTATGGATTGCGGGGCACGGGCCGGCTCCGGAGATCCGTATTTTAATGGGGGCACTATGAACGGGGGGCACGACTATCTCACGCCACCCCGCTTCTACCGATGACCCTGATCCGAGTCATTTGTCAGGATGAGTCGCCACAGGATACGCCTCGCAGTTCCAGAATGTGCTGAGGCCGCAGCGTGGTCGGTGCGCTGCCGCACGTTACGGGGTGGCACTCTGGGTTTTTGCACTCCAGTGAATAAGCATTCCCGGATTTGATATTTGGTAGCGCCGGCCCTGACGCTAAGCTCCGGCCTCCTGAATGTGCCGGATGTGCCCCCCCATGCTGATCCCTGACGCTTACGCCGCGACCTTTGTCGGTCTTGTCCTTGTCGGTCTGTTCGTCACTTTTCTGCGGGAGTGGCTCAAGCCCGATGTGGCGGTGATGGGGGCGGTGGCGATCCTGTTGGCGGCGGGGCTGCTGAAATCCCGGGAGGTGCTGGGGGTGTTCGGCAACAGTGCGCCGATCACCATTGCCTGCCTGTTCATCATCAGCGGTGCCCTGTCGCGCACCGGCTGTGTGGACACCCTCGGCGAGTGGCTGGCCGTGGCAGCGGGGGGCAGCGAGCGGCGCCTGCTGGCGGCGCTGATGCTGACCTGCCTGCTGGTGTCGCCCTTCATCAACAACACGCCGGTGGTGATGGTCATGATCCCCGCGGTCATCGCGGTGGCCAGCCGTCGCGGGCTGGCCCCGTCGCGCCTGCTGATCCCGCTTTCCTACGCCACCATCCTCGGTGGGTTGGTCACCATGGTGGGGACGTCTACCAACATCCTTGTGGATGGGGTGGCGCGGGCCCAGGGGCTGGCGCCGTTTTCCATGTTCGAGATCAGCTTGCCGGCGCTGGTCATGGCAGCAGTCGGGCTGGTGTTCATGCTGATCTTTGCGCCACGCCTGTTGCCCGTGCGCGAGACCCTGACCCAGCAGTTCACCGGCAGCGGGGAGCGCTGGTTCATGACCGAGCTGTTTGTGCCCGACAACTCGCGTCTGGTGGGCAGGACACTGAGGGAGGCCCGCCTGAGCGACGACACCATCCAGGTGCTCAATCTGGTGAGGGGTGAGGCTGAGCTTGCCAATCCGGAGCCGGAAACCCGCCTCGAGGCGGGAGACCGGGTGGTGGTGCACAGCCACAGCAGTGCTGTGATGGCTTTGCGCAGTACCGATCTGGTGGGCCTGCAGGGGCAGCCCCAGGCCGGCGATCATGACCTGGAAACCCTGCGGCGCCGGGACGTGGTGATGCTTGAGGCGATTGTCGGCCAGACCTCGCGCTACGTGCTGCGCCCCATCCGCGATCTGGATCTGCTGACCCGCTATGGCATCCACCTGATTGCGGTGCATCGGCGCGACGCCTCCTTCTCCGAGATCGGCGACGACTTTCAGCTGCAGGTGGGCGATGTGCTGCTCGTTGAAGGCACGCCGGCCCAGATCAAGCGCTTCTGTGACAACGGTGATCTCTTTGCCCTCACCGAGGGGCGTCAGCTGGCCAGTCGCCGTCACAAGGCGCCGATCGCCCTGGGGACCATTGTCGGGGTGATGCTGCTGGCGGCCCTGGACGTGATGCCCATCGAGGGGTTGGCCCTGATCGGTGCGGCGGTGGTGGTGCTCACGGGCTGCATTACCAGCGACGAAGCCTACAAGTCCATCGAATGGCCCATCCTGATCCTGATCTTCGGCATGCTCGCCATCAGCATCGCCATGCGCAGCTCCGGCCTGGACCGCATGCTGGCCGTGCAGCTTGCCGAGCTGGGGCAGGGGCTGTCTCCATGGATGATGCTGTCCCTGGTCATCCTGATCACCTCCATCGCCACCGAGTTGCTCAGCAACAATGCCATCGCCGTGCTGTTCACGCCGGTGGTCATCGGCCTGGCCCAGCAGATGGGCGTGGATCCGCGCCCCTTCGTGGTCGGGGTGATGTTCGCGGCCAGCTGCAGCTTTGCCACGCCCATCGGCTATCAGACCAATACCCTTGTCTATAGCGCCGGCAATTATCGTTTCAGTGATTTTGCCCGGCTGGGGATTCCCATGAACATCATCACTTGGCTTCTGTGCAGCGTCCTGATTCCGCTGTTCTGGCCCTTTCAGTCCTGAGTCCGGTGCCGACAGCCCCTGCCACTGGCTATCCCGTGTGATCTTGGGGGGCTGAGCGCAGGGGCCCGAGCAGGGCGCGCAGGTCGTTGTGATCGAGTTCGTGCATCAGGGCCAGCAGGTGGCCCAGCCGGCCCGCCGGAAATCCCTCCCGGGCGAACCAGGCCAGGTAGTGGCCGGGCAGGTCGGCAAGCCGCCGCCCCTTGTACTTGCCGTAGGGCATGCTCTGATCGACCAGGGCTTGCAGGTCCTCGGGGTTCACGGCCGGGGCGTCAGGGCGTCGCGGGCGGCCACGGCCAGGTCCAGGGCGCGCAGGCGCAGGGCCGGGTCGAAGATGTCGCAGACCAGCATCAGCTCATCCGCCGCGGTGGCGGCGAGCAGGCGGGCCAGGCCATGGCGCACGGTGTCGGGCCCGCCGATGACGGCGGCGCCGAGAAAGTCGGCGATGGCAGCCCGCTCTTCCGGGTGCAGCCCGGCTATGAAGTTCTCTTCCGGGGGCTGCAGGCGCCGCCGGTCGCCCCGCAGGATGCCGAGTACGCGACGGAAGGTGCTGCTGGCGAGAAATTCGGCTTCTTCGTCGCTGGGCGCGGCGATCAGCGGGACGCCGATGATCACGTAGGGGGCGGCGAGCTGCGCCGAGGGGCGGAACTCCCGACGGTACAGTTCGATGGCCTGCAGCAGCATGCGTGGCGCAAAGTGGGAGGCGAAGGCGTAGGGCAGGCCCTGGGCCGCGGCCAGGCGTGCCGAGAAGAGGCTGGAGCCGAGGAGCCAGATCGGCACCCGGGTGCCGGCGCCGGGCATGGCGATGAGCTGCTGGCCGGGTTCGGCCGGCGCCAGCAGGTGCTGGAGTTCGGCCACGTCGCGCGGAAAGTCTTCTTCCCGTTCGATGCGGTCCCGGCGCAGGGCGCGCATGGTCAGTCCGTCGGTGCCGGGGGCGCGCCCGAGGCCCAGGTCGATCCGCCCGGGGTAGAGCTCGGCCAGGGTGCCGAAGGCTTCGGCCACCACCAGCGGGGCGTGGTTGGGCAGCATGACGCCCCCCGAGCCGACCCGGATCGTCTGGGTGCCGCCTGCGATGTGACCGACCAGCACGGCGGTGGCCGAGCTGGCGATGCCGGCCATGTTGTGGTGTTCGGCCAGCCAGTAGCGGGCGAAGCCGAGGGCTTCGGCGTGGCGGGCCGTGCGCAGGGCGATGGCCAGGGCTTCGGCCACGGTGCTGCCTTCACGGACGGCGACCAGGTCGAGGAAGGAGAGGGGCGTGGGCTGTGAGGTGGGCGCGTTCATGCCCGTCAGTGTCCGTCAGAAGCCCTGCAGCAGGGAAGCCTTCCGGCGGATACCGTGCTGACGGCCCATCGTCGTGGCGGAGTTCAGGCCAGCATCCACCAGTCGCCGTCCCAACCTGCGGTAGCCTGGAAGAGGCGCTCCTGTTCCACGAAGCGTTGGCGGGTGGCCTTGATCTGGTCGGCAACGCGCAGGAAGGCGCCGACCACGTGGGGGTCGAACTGCTCGCCAATGCGTTCCCGGATCATCGACAGCACGGTGTCCACGGGCAGGGCCTTGCGGTAACTGCGATCGTGGGTGAGGGCGTCAAAGAAGTCGGCGATGCCGACGATGCGCCCGGAGAGAGGGATCTCCCGGCCGCTCAGCCCCAGTGGATAGCCGGCGCCGTTGTAGTGTTCGTGGTGGGTCATGGCGATCTCGCCGGCGAGCTGGAGAAGAGGCTCGTCCGACTGGCCGATGATGGCGGCACCGATGCGCGGATGCTCGCGCATCAGGCGCCACTCTTCGGTGGTAAGCGGGCCGGTCTTGCTGAGGATGCTGTCGTGGATGCCGATCTTGCCGATGTCGTGCAGCTGGGCGGCGTTTTCGAGCAGCGCGCACCAGGTTGCGGTGCAGCCCAGGCTGGCGGCGATCAGACCGGAGTAGGCGCCGATCCGGGCGGTGTGCAGGGGCGACTCGCCATCCCGCTCTTCGGCCCGTCGGGCCAGATCAAAAAAGGTCTCTTTGTGGAGTTTGCGGATGGTGCTGACGGCCCGGTCCCGCTCCCGTTGAACGGCTTCGGCTCGCCCCAGCGCCTGTTCCAGCTGGATGCGGGTTGCTGCGTTATTGCGCTGTGCTTCCTCCAGCTGTCGGGTCAGGCGTTCGACCTGCTGCGCGGGGGAGATGTCGGCGGTGATGGTGGCTTGGTTCATGGTGTTTGTCGGAGCAGACCCGTGTGGGGCGCGGTTTCCGGAGGTGGCTGGGAGCTCCCGTGCAATGTAGTTCATGTCTAAACGTCAAATACGTTAAATTCGACACAAAAAGAGATGTTGTTAAAGGGGCCGCCAACTTTTTGGCACACGGGCGAGCCCCTCCGGTCAGGTTTGAGTGGTGTTGCCGGTCGGTGTGTGCTGCGCTGCCGGGGTGGGTGGGATGGGCCGGTCCGGGGTACACTCGCGGCCTTTCGAATGCAGGGCCGTATTTTCGGGCTGGCCTGCCGGCTTACTGTGGAGGTTTTTCGGATGACCATCGACTGGGCTCAGTTCACGCCCATGGCGTCCCTTGGCGGTGGGGCGTTGATCGGACTCGCCGCAGCGATCCTGGTCATCGGCACCCGCCGGATTGCCGGCATCAGCGGAATCTTCGGAGAGGTCCTCAACGGTGCCCGCGACGGGCTGGGTTGGCGGCTGGCCTTCCTGGCCGGGCTGCTGGCGGCGCCCTGGGTGGTGCCGGGCCTGGCCGGTGCCACGGGTGAGGCGCGCTTCCCGGTGTCGTGGCCGCTGCTCCTCGTTGCCGGTTTGCTGACCGGCTACGGCACGCGCATTGCCCGCGGGTGCACCAGCGGCCACGGGGTGTGCGGCCTGTCGCGCCTGTCGCCACGTTCGCTGGTGGCCGTGCTGTGCTTCATGGCGTCGGGGATGGTGACCGTGACCGTGCTGCGGGTTCTGTCGGGAGAGGCCGCATGAGCCACCTGGTGGGGTGGGTGGTGCCGCTGGTGGCCGGGCTGTTGTTCGGTCTTGGCCTGATCGTCTCGGGCATGATGGATCCGGCCAAGGTACAGGCCTTTCTGGATGTGGGCGGGCGCTGGGACCCGTCGCTGGCGCTGGTGATGGGCGGGGCGATTGCCGTGGCCCTGCCCGTGTTCCAGCTGGCGCGGCGGCGCCATCCGGCTGTGCCCCACGGCCCGGTGGAGGGGCGCCTGATCGTGGGCAGCGTGCTGTTCGGGATTGGCTGGGGGCTCTCGGGCTATTGCCCGGGGCCGGCCCTGGTGGCCGCCAGCGCCGGCAGTGCCGAGGCGCTCGGCTACGGGGTGGCGATGGGCCTTGGCATGGTCATCGGCAATCGTTTCGGTGCGCTGGATCTGCAGCGGACGTAAGGCCCGGCCGTCAGGTGGCGGCCGGCGGACAGGACAGGATGACGGGCATGGCTTTGCGGATTGCAATCAACGGTTACGGACGGATCGGGCGGTGTTTCCTGCGGGCTCTGCTGGCCTCGCCGGTGCGCGGGCACTTCGAGGTGGTGGCCATCAATGAGCCGGCCGACCTGGAGAGCATGGCCTACCTGACGCGCTTCGACTCGACCCATGGCTGTTTCCCGGGCACCGTGGAGGTGGGGCCGGGCAGCCTGCGCATCGACGGACGGACGATCCCGGTCTTTCATGCGGATACGCCGGAGGGCGTGGCCTGGGGCGAGCTGGGGGTGGACGTGCTGGTGGAGGCATCCGGCCGTTACAGCCTGCGCCAGGATCTGGAGCGTTTTCTGGCTGCCGGCTGCCGGCGTCTGCTGCTGTCGCATCCGGGGCAGACGGCGGAGGACGTGGATCAGACCATCGTCTTCGGCATGAATCACGAATTGCTCAGCGGGACGGAGCGCATCGTCTCGGCGGCCTCTTGCACCACCAATGCCATCGTGCCGGTACTGTCCATCCTGGATGAGGCCTTCGGGCTGGATCACGCCATGCTCACCACCCTGCACTCGGTGATGAACGACCAGCCCCTGATCGACGGCTATCACCACACCGACCTGCACCGCACCCGTTCGGCCATGCAGTCGATGATCCCGGTATCCACCGGGCTGGCCCGGGGCGTGCAGCGCATGTTGCCCGAGCTGGCCGGGCGTATCGAGTCTAAGGCGATCCGGGTGCCGGTGGTGAATGTGTCGGCCATCGACCTGGTGGCGACTTTGCGCCGCGGCACCACTGCGGCCGAGGTGAAGGCCTTGTTGAGGGCGGCGGCGGAAGGCGGCGGCGCGGGGCGCATGATGTACACCGATCACCCCCATGCCTCCATCGACTTCAACCACAGTCCGCACTCGGCCATCGTGGATGGCGGCCAGACGCGCTTGAGTGGTGATCGCCTGCTCAACCTGCTGGTGTGGTTCGACAACGAGTGGGGCTTTGCCAACCGCATGATCGACGTGGTGGACTTCTGGGGCCGGCGCATGTTGCGTTAGCTCGGGCTGCCGGACGCACCGAGCCCTTGCAACGGCGGTATGACGTTTGCTGGAGGGACTGTAAGGGCGACTTCCGTCGCCCGCGGTTCAATCGACGGCCTGCCTCTGATCCGCGTGTGGTGGGCGACTGAAGTCGCCCCTACGGGAGAAGCGGTGCAGACGCTTGTCAGGCGATCGCTCAGAACTGCCGGGCAAACTCCGTGGCCTGCCAGATGGCCCGTTTGGCATCCAGTTCGGCGGCGACGTCGGCGCCGCCCACCAGGGTGAAGGGCGTCCCCGCGGCAACCAGGCTTTCTGCCAGCTCCCGCCGGGGCTCCTGCCCGGCGCACAGCACGACGGTATCCACCTCCAGCAGGCGGTCCTGTCCGTCTACCCGGATGTGCAGGCCGGCGTCGTCGATACCCAGGTACTCCACCCCGCCAAGCATGTGCACGCCACGTTTCTTCAACAGGAGGCCGCGCGCCCAGCCCGTGGTCTTGGCCAGCCCCGCACCCAGTTTGCCGGTCTTGCGCTGGAGCAGCCACAGCTCGCGTACCAGCGCCGGCATGCGTGCCGGGGTGAGGCCGCCCCGGTTGTCGGTGTAGGCCGCGTCGATGCCCCATTCATTCTGGTAGGCGGCGATGGGGTCGGGGCTGTCGCCCGGGTGGGTGAGCAGTTCGGCCACGTCGAAGCCGATGCCGCCGGCGCCGATGAGCGCCACCTTGCGACCCACCGGGTGGCGCCCCTCGATGACGTCGATGTAGCTGGCAACCTTGGGGTGATCCAGGCCTGGGATGGGCGGACGGCGCGGGATGATCCCGGTGGCCAGGACCACGTGGTCGAAGCCGGCGAGGTCGTCGGCCTGCACCGTGCGGCCCAGCTGCTGCGTCACTTCGAGCTCGCGCAGGCGGGTGCGGAAGTAGCGCAGGGTTTCGGCGAAGTCTTCCTTGCCCGGGATCTTGCGGGCGTAATTGAACTGGCCGCCGATGTGCTCGGCCGCGTCGAACAGGCTGACCCGATGCCCGCGCTCGGCCAGGGTGGTGGCTGCGGCCAGCCCTGCCGGGCCGGCGCCCACCACGGCCACGTTTTTTGCCGCGGTGCTGGCCGGAGCGGCGGGCTCGTACTCCCGGCAGGCATCCGGATTGACCAGACAGGAGGCCGCCTTGCCGGCAAAGATGTGATCCAGGCAGGCCTGGTTGCAGGCGATGCAGGTGTTGATGGCGTCGGCGCGGCCAGCGGCGGCCTTGGCCACGAACGCGGTATCGGCCAGGAAGGGGCGGGCCATGGACACCAGATCGGCGTCGCCGCGAGCCAGGATGTCTTCGGCCACCTGGGGGTCGTTGATGCGATTGCTGGTGATCACGGGCAGCTTCACCACCTTCTTCAGCCGGGCGCTGAAGGCACTGAAGGCGGCCCGCGGCACGCTGCTCATGATGGTGGGGATGCGTGCCTCGTGCCAGCCGATGCCGGTGTTCAGCAGGTTGATGCCGGTGTCTTCGGCGGCTTTGGCGAAGGCTTCGACCTCGTCCCAGGTACTGCCGCCCTCCACCAGGTCGAGCAGGGACAGGCGGAAGATGAGGATGAAGTCGGGGCCGGCGGCGGCCCGCACGGCGCGCAGCACTTCCAGCCCGAAACGGCAGCGGTTCTCGAAGCTGCCGCCCCAGCGGTCGTCCCGGAGATTGGTGCCGGGGGCGAGAAACTGGTTGATCAGATAGCCCTCCGAGCCCATCACCTCGACGCCGTCGTAGCTGGCCTGGCGGGCCAGGGTGGTGCTGCGGGCGTAGTCAGCAATGGTCTGGAGGATTTCGTCTTCGCTGAGGGCCCGGGGTGTGGCCGGATTGATGGGCGCCTTGATCGCGGAGGGGGCCACCGGCTGGCGGCCGTAGGCGTAGCGTCCGGTATGCAGGAGCTGCAGGCAGATGCGGCCGCCCTCGGCGTGTACGGCGTCGGTGATGATGCGGTGCCGGGTGGCCTCGGCCTCGCTGTCGAGCACCGAGCTGCCCTGGTGGATGCCGCCGTCGCGATTCGGTGCAAAGCCGCCGGTGACGATCAGGCCGACGCCATTGCGTGCCCGCGCTGCGTAGAAGGCCGCCATGCGCTCGAAGGGGTGGTCCATCTCCTCCAGGCCGGTGTGCATGGAGCCCATGAGCACCCGGTTGGGGAGGGTGGCGAAACCCAGGTCTAGGGGGGCGAGCAGGTGCGGGTAGGGCGAGGGGCGAGTCATGGGCGGCGGTCTCCATTTATGCTTGTGCCGCGCATTTCAGAGGCCCGCCGGAGGAATGTCAATTTGCCCTAACGGAAGGCGCGCTGGAGGGCGACCACCAGAAAAATGCCGCCGGCCAGCACGCCGCAGGCAATGAAGGCATCGGCGCAGGCCAGGGCCAGGGCTGGCGACGTGGGCGAAGCGAGCGGTGTGGTCAGGCTGTCAGGGAGGCGCGTGGTCCACTCGCCCGGCGTGCTGTCCGGGCCCAGGTGGGCGGTGTAACGCCACTCCAGCAATACCGTGCCGCTGGTGATGGCCGATGACAGGCCCAGCTGGCGGACGATGTTCTTCACCTGGTAGGCGTGGGAGAACACTGCCGGATCAATGCGCACGAAGGTGCCGAAGGCCACCGGCCCCATGTAGAGCGGGAGCGCCAGACTGGTGAGGAAGGCTGGCAGCAGCAGGGCGTGCCAGTCGCCCGTGGTGGCCGAGTGGCTCAGCCACAGGCTACCGCCGCTGATCAGGGCCAGGCCGACGAGCATGAAGGGCCGCAGGCGGGGCCAGTGACGTGCCAGGCCGGCGTGGGCCAGGGCGGTCAGCACGCTGCAGGCCATGGCCCCGCTCAGGATCCAGGCCGTGCTGCCCATGTCGAGCCCGAGTCCGTGCTGGAACAGGATGGGCATCAGGAAGCCGCTCAGGCCGATCAGGAAGTAGCCGCCGAAATAGAACAGGATGCCCAGCAGATAGCGTTGCTGGAAGAGTTTGCGGTAGTCGATCAGGGGCCGTTCCCGTCGCCACTGGCGGGCGGCGAAGAGGCTCAGGGCAACGATTGCGGCCATACCGATGGCCAGCACCGGCAGCGGGGCCGAGAACAGGCTGAACTGCAGGGCCTGGATGGAGTACTGGAGCGCGAACACCGCCACCACCAGCCCGATCAGCCAGCCCCAGTGTTCGTGGCTGCGGGCTTCCGGCGCCACCGTGTCCCGCGGCAGGCGGGGGGCGAGGAAGGCGGCAAGACCGGCAGCGAGGGGTAGCATCACCCAGAAAATGGCCTGCCATCCTCCTGCAGCGATCAACCCTGCCGCCAGCACCGGGGCGATGGCAGCCCCGCCCAGCAGGGTACCGATGAAGGTCAGCAGCCCGGAGAAGCGGGCGGTTTCGGGCAGGCGGTTGATCTGCATGCGGCCGGCGGTGAAAAAGGTGGCACCTGCCGCACCCTGCAGGGCCCGGCCGAGGGTGAACTGGCCGGGCCCTGCCGCCGTGGCGCAGAGAAGGGCGCCCAGGGCGAAGACGCCGAGGGAGGCAAGGATGAAGTCCCGGTAGCCGATGCGCTCGACGACCCACTGGTGCTTGTAGAGCATGAAGATGGCACCCACCCCATACACGGTCCAGGCCATTGCAAAGCCCCGGGCGTCGATACCCAGCCCGCCCATGATGGGGGCCGCCGCAAAGGTGACCATGCCGGTCTCGATGAACTCGATGCCGGTCACGGCGGCCACCACCCACAGCAGCACGCGCACGGAGTGGGGTGGATGGCCTGAACGGGGCAGGGTGAGGGCGGGGTCTGCGTTCATGGGCGGGAGCCGGAAGAAAGGTGCTTCGAGTCTAGGCGGGGTGAGTGAATGTCTCAAATCGATCTGCTCGATCCATAATATGAATATGGTCGATATTGATTACGCCGCCTTCCGTCGCCTGGACCTGAACCTCCTGGTGGCCTTCGATGCCCTGGTCAGCGAGGCCAGCGTCAGCCGCGCCGCGGCCCGTCTGTTTGTGGGGCAGCCGGCCATGAGCCATGCCCTGGCCCGTCTGCGCGAGACCTTCGGTGATGACATCCTGTTTCGCGACGGGGCCGGGATGCGGCCGACACCCCGGGCGCTGGCGCTGGCCGGAGCCGTCCGGCAGGTGCTCGACGATATCCAGCACCTCGCTCGCGGAGCGCGGGCCTTTGACCCGGCGGAGGCCGAGGGGCGCGTGCGCATCGCCCTCACCGACCCGCTGGAGGCCCTGCTGCTGCCCGGCCTGGTGGCACGCCTGCGGGCGCGCGCGCCAGGCCTGATCCTGTCGGTGCTGCCGATCCCCGCGTCACGTCAGCTGGAGCAACTGGACGCGGGGGCGGTGACCCTGGTGGTCGGGCATTTCCCCCAGCTGCGCGAGGTGCATGAGGGCCTGGTGCTGCATGAGTCGGGGTTCTCGTGCGTCTTCAACCCCGCCCTGATCCAGGTGCCGCCGGGGCCTTCACTGGCCGATCTGGCGGGGCTGCCGCATATTCACACCAACTACGTGGGGGAGCCGCCGGGCTTGGTGGATCGGGTTTTCACGGCCCAGGGGCTGAGCCGTCAGGTGGTGGCGCGCAGCGCCATGCCCTTGTCCATCCCCTTTGTGCTGAAGCGCAGCCCGCTGGTGGCGATCCTGCCCGACATGCTGGCCCGGATGTTCCTGGCCCATGTGGATCTGCGCTTCGAGCCCCTGTGCATCGAGGGTTTGAGTCTGCCGATCAGCCTGGTGCGCCACCGCCGGGAACGCAGCGACCCGCTGACCGGTTTCGTGGCCGGCCTGTTGGCAGACAGCGTGGCGGAGTGGGTGGCGGCGGGCGGCTGATCGGAGCGAGAAAGCTGCCTTAGTCGGCGCGGGAGAGGGCCGGGCGACGGCCGATTTCCACCTTGAGGTCGAGCTTTTCCTTTCCCCGGCGAAGCTCGAAGCCCGCCTTGCGGCCGGGGGCGAGAGCGGCGATGGCCTCCAGCATGGCCTGGGGATCATTCACCTTGCGGCCCTCCACGGCCAGCAGAACGTCACCCGGCTTCACCCCGGCGCGCTCGGCGGGGCTGCCGCGTATGACGCCGGAGATCAGGGTGCCCTCGCTGGACACCATGCCGAAGGAGTCGGCCAGTTCGGCAGTGATGGCCTGAACCTCGACGCCGATCCAGCCCCGCGTCACCGAGCCGTTCTGGATGATCTGTTCCATCACGCTGCGGGCCAGGGATACGGGGATGGCGAAGCCGATGCCCAGGGAACCCCCGGAGCGAGAGTAGATGGCAGCATTGATGCCCACCAGGGTGCCGCCGGTGTCGATGAGGGCACCACCGGAGTTGCCCGGGTTGATGGCCGCGTCGGTCTGGATGAAGTCCTCGAAGGTATTGATGCCCAGGTGGGATCTGCCGAGGGCCGAGACGATACCCATGGTGACGGTCTGGCCGACACCGAAGGGGTTGCCGATGGCGAGCACCACGTCGCCCACGTGAAGTTGCTCGGTGCGCCCGAAGGTGATGGCCTTGAGCTTGCCGTCAGACTTGATCTGGAGCACGGCCAGGTCCGATTCCGGATCGCGGCCGACGATGCGGGCGGGCAGCTTGCGGCCGTCATTGAGGGCCACCTCGATTTCGTCAGCGGCTTCGATCACATGGTTATTGGTCAGCACATAGCCTTCCGGCGAGACGATCACTCCGGAACCAAGGCCCGAGGCGCGCTGCTGGGGGCGATTGTCGAGGCGATCACCGAAGAAGTGCCGGAACAGGGGGTCGTCGGCAAAGGGGTGACGCTGGGCCTTGACCTCCTTGCTGGTGAAAATATGCACCACCGCCGGCAAGGCAGCGCGGGCCGCGTCGGAATAGGACGCCACCGGACGCCCGCCCGCGACACTGGCTGGCGCGATGCTCTCCTGGATGGTGACGGAGGGCAGGGCAGGGCGCTCGCCGGTCCACTCGGGCTTGAGCGTGCTGACCACAAACAGCACGGCTACCGAGACCGTGACGGCTTGGGCAAAGATTATCCACAGGCGATGCATCGTAAAATCGCTAACAGGTGGCGCGCGGGTGCGCAGCCGGAGTGCTTGGGTTTCAAGGAGAAGTGGCCATGGAAAGAGCCGAATTGCAGCGTTATCTCGACAATCTGCTCGAAGTCGGGCGCTTCAGGGATTATTGCCCAAACGGGTTGCAGGTGGAAGGACGCGCTGAAATCCGGCGCGTGGTGTGCGGGGTGACGGCCAGCCAGGCCCTGCTCGATGCCGCCGTGGCCCGGGAGGCGGATGCGGTGCTGGTGCATCACGGCTACTTCTGGCGTGGGGAGGACGGGGTGATCACCGGTTTGCGCCGCAAGCGCCTGGGCACCCTGCTGAGCCGGGACATCAACCTGTTCGCCTATCACCTGCCCCTGGATGCCCATCCCGAGTTGGGCAATAACGCTCAGCTGGCGCGTCTGATGGGCTGGATGCCGGAGGGGCGCTTCGGCGAGCAGGATATCGGCTGGACGGGGCGCCTGCCCCACGCAATACGAGGCGATTTGCTGGCCCGGCAGGTTGCTGCGCGGCTCGGGCGGGAGCCCCTGCTGCTGGGTGACCCGGCGCGCACGGTGGAGCGGATAGCCTGGTGCACCGGGGGCGCCCAAGGCTATTTCGAGCAGGCGATTGCCTGCGGGGTCGATTGCTTCGTTTCTGGCGAGGCGTCCGAACAGACTACCCATCTGGCCCGGGAGTCCGGGGTGAGCTATCTGGCTGTCGGCCATCACGCCAGTGAGCGCTACGGGGTGCAGGCCCTGGGTGCCCACCTGGTTGAGCGCTTCGGGCTGGATGCGACTTTCGTGGAGGTGGATAACCCGGTCTGAGGCGTCAGGCGGCAGCCGTATTCCTGTCCTCGGCGCTGGGCGGATCCATGTCCACCAGGCTCAGTTCCGTGGGCGGCTTGTAGGTGCCGAGCTCGTCGTCGAGGATGGCGAGCAGCAGCAGCAGCAGCTCTTCGACCACCGTCAGCGGGAAGCCCTGGCGGGTCCCGTTGCGGTTGTCGCGCAGGATCTGGTGGATGTAGGCCTGTGCTTCCTGGGTGCCCCACAGCTCCTGCAGGCGCTGGATGACGTGCGGTATCTGCTCGATCGTATCGGCGCCACCGCGCATGGTCTTGAAATCGCTCCAGCTGATCATCTTGACGTTGAAGGTCTTGTTGAGCTGGCGGGTCAGGGCTTCAAATTCGGCGCGCATGCCGGCTACGTGATACACCTCGAGCAGCTTGAGCCAGGGCTTGACGGCCTGCCTGGGGTTGTTGCGGATGTAGTCGGCGAGGGTCTCGGCGGCGCCCTGGGTGCGCCCGAAGGACATCATGATTTCAGCCAGTTCGAGGGCCGAGTCATGCTCGTCGACGTTCTCATCGAAGGGAATGGGGTGAGCGGGAGCGAAGGTGGGCTCGGCCCACTCTCCGTTCGCGTCTGCCTGAGTCGGTGCCGTGCTGTGTGACACCGCGTGTGCCCGCATCTCGGGCAGGGACGATTCGGCTTCGATGCTGACGGCGGGCGTTGCCTGCGCGATGACGGCGCCTGGACCGGAGGTGGCGGGTTGGCCAGGATGCTGCAGTGTGGTGTGGAACTCGGGCTCGCTCATGACCGGTGCGTCGGAGGCGCTGCGTCGGCGCCGCAGATAGATCAGCGCACCTCCACCCAGCAGTACTGCGAGGAGGCCGGCGACCGGGCCGGTCCATTGTTCAAGCAGCGTCTGCATGTCATCGCTTGCGGTCACCGGGGCTGCCGCGGGCGTGCCCGGGGCCGGTGCCGGCAAGGTGGCCGGCTTGCGGTTCTGGTCGAGCTGCGCCACCCTTTCCTTGAGCAGGGCCTGGTACTCCTCCAGCCGTTTGATCTTCTCGTCCAGCTCGATCTGTGCAGCAATGCGATCATCGATCTCTGCCAGGGTGCGCTGCTCCTGGCTACGCGGAGGGGGCTGGGTGCCGCTGTCTTCAGCCTTCGGCGGGTTGGCCAGCAGCGGCGACATGCGTAGCGGGACAAGGCTGGCTTCATCGCCTGCGCCGATGAGCAGGCGGTCCTGACGGACCGGTTCAGAGGTGCGCGGAGCCGCAGCGCGAGCCGCGGTGGGGCTTCCTGTCGGGGGGGGCTCGGCAAGGCGCGCCAAAGGAACAGGTCTGGCCGAAGACTGGGCCGGCCGCGCCTTGGCTGGCGCAGGTGTCCGGGGGCTGTGCTGGGCTGCGGCCGAGGGCATTGCTGTACGACGGCTTACTGCCGGCGTTGACGTCGGCGCGTCGGGCAGGGCTTTGCCTGGGGCCGTGATGGCCGTGCTGACGGGGGCGTCGACCGGTGCCACAGCGTTGTGTATTGTCGGTGGCGACAGCAGCAGGGTGAATTCCCGGCGCAGTTCAAAACCGCAAGCGACCCGCAGACCCAGCATTGCGATGGGGTGATTGACAGGTTCGCGGGTGGTGACCAACAGGCGATCGCCTGTAAGCCTGATCTGCGGATTGCGAATCCATGGAATGTCGTCACTGCTGCCGGTCACCCCTTTGACGCAGCTGGCGTCGATGTCCTCTCCCTGTGCCCGCATCAGCCTCACTTCGGCCCGCAGGGGTTCTCCCAGGGATGAATGGGCGGTGAGCTCGCCAAGGCCGGCAGCGTGGGCGGCGGCTCCGCAGAGAGGGGCAAGCGTCGCGATCAGAAGGGGAAGTGTTTTGCGCGCGCTATTCATCAAGGGGACGTTGGACATCCGGCTAAGGTGGCCTTGTGGGTATGTTGGGCTGTGGCGGAACCTTCGCGCCACGGCCGAAGCTACAGTATTCTAAAGAAGTTTGCAGCCCGCCGCGCCGACTTGTCGGCTGTTGATGGCGCGGAGTGTTTCAGGTGGTGCCATGCACGCCCCTTTTTACCTTATTTTGCCTGATCGACCCTTTTCTCCCTACTGTCATGCCTCTTTCCGAGCCCGCGCCCCGGCGCACCCGCATTCATACCCGCAAGATCGAGATCCAGGGGTTCATGCGTGACGATGGTCTGCTCGACCTGGATGCCCGCATCACGGACCTCAAGGACGTCGATTACCCTATCGCTTCCGGCATACGCCGGGTGGGCGACCCCGTGCACGATTTGCTGGTGCGGGTGACCATCGATCCGAACTTTTTCATTGTTGATGTGGAGGCGGTGTCCGACTGGGTGCCGTATCCCGGGGGGTGCGACACCATTGGGCCGGCGTATCGTCAGTTGATCGGCCTGAATCTCGTCCGGGGGTTTCGGCGGACGGTCGGAGAGATGTTCGCCGACGTGCGGGGCTGCTCCCACCTGACCGAGTTGCTGCTGTCCTTGCCCACGGCGGCCATCCAGACCTTTGCCACCTTTCGACGGGACAACGAGGACAACGGTGAAAAGCCGTTCCAGCTGGATCGCTGTCATGCCCTTGAGACGACCTCGGAGACGGTCATGCGTCACTACCCGAAATGGTATCGGGGCCCCGCTGAGGAATGAGCGGGGGCATGCAAATGTGCACTGCAGCGTGAATCCGGTCGCGCGTTCTCTTTCGTATATAATCATTTGATCCGAAAACCGGAGTACTTCGGCATGTCCGGGCTGCTGCGGTGTCAGGATCGTCTTTTCCTGCCTCTGGTCAATGGTGGCCAGATGCATGAAGAACGGAGCGGTGTGTGCGCTGGACGAGGGAGAACGGCGTACTGCATCGCGGAGCACGGGTGTGCTCCGAAGAGTCCCATCAACCAAGCGTGAGCGGCCTTTAAAAGGCCAAGACTTCGATCGAAGGGCAACCATGAAAATTCACGAATATCAGGGCAAGGAAATCCTGAGAAAATTTGGCGTCACGACGCCGCGCGGCGTGCCGTGCTTCTCAGTCGATGAGGCAGTCAAGGCAGCGGAAACGCTGGGCGGCAAGGTCTGGGTCGTCAAGGCCCAGATTCACGCCGGCGGCCGTGGCAAGGGCGGTGGCGTCAAGGTCGCCAAGTCCCTGGACGAAGTGCGCCAGTACGCCGGGCAGATCCTCGGCATGCAACTGGTCACCCACCAGACCGGCCCCGAAGGCCAGAAGGTGCGTCGCCTGCTTATCGAGGAAGGCGCCGACATCAAGAAGGAATACTACGTTGCCGCGCTGACCGACCGCGCCACGCAGAAGGTCGCCATGATGGCCTCCAGCGAAGGCGGTATGGACATCGAGGAAGTCGCTCACTCCACCCCCGAGAAGATCCTCAAGGTCTTCGTTGATCCGGCCGTCGGCCTGACTGACGAACAAGCCCTGTATCTCTCCAACGGTATCGGCGTTCCCGAAGGCTCCACCGCCCAGGCTGTGGACACCCTCAAGAAGCTGTATGCCACGTACATGGAAACCGATTGCTCCCTGGCGGAAATCA
>NZ_JBIJDC010000120.1:0-14071 GCF_044344315.1 Zoogloea sp.
CGAGGAAAAAACGGGGCGACACCGCAGGGAAAGGCGGTGTTTGCTCAGCGAAATTGAACCGAATTTGGTCGCGATCATCGTTGCGCGGCGGAATTCATTGAAAACCTCGGGTTATTCGAGGTGCCCTAACCTGCGCATATCTGCGTCAGCCGCAAAATGCCTTTCCCCAGCAGCCTGCCGGACTAGAGTCTATTGACAATTTGGCCAGCCACATGACGTAGATTCAGAATGCGATGAGCGAAGCAAAGCGTTGGGCGAGCTTGTCCTAGCAGGTGGCGATGAGCGCGCAAAGGGATCACCGTTTCGATCTAGTGGACTACCAAACGGTTAAGGCAGGCATCGGTGTCCGATGCCTTGTCGGCACTGAACGAGTCGGGCCGACGAGTCGAGTCCTCCGACAAGGCCGTGAATCGTGGCACTCCATCCATCACGGGGCTGGCCAAGCGCTTGATCGCATTTTTTAACTGGCCACATGAAGATACGCACTCACGATGATGCTGTTGATGAGCACCTCCTTGAGGTCGGCATCGAAAACCAGATGCCCGAACACGCGCTGCCACACGCCGTTGCCCGACCAACCAAGAATTGACTGACAACACAACCTAGCCTTCGCCCGCCCGGTATTCGATCTCGGGCAAGACCAGCTCCCACTGCTCACAACGCAGCCCGGCCTCCCCTTCCCGGGCATGGCGCACCAGGATGGCGGCGACGCGCACGGCGAGGATGTCGCCCACCGGCACGCTGAAGCGCGCCGACATGCGGGTCAGCACCACGCCATGCTCATCGGCCAGCACCCAGCCCGGCTTGCCGTCGGCACGGGGAAGCAGGCGCAGGGGGCTGCCCACATCCAGCGCGGCGAGCGCCCGGTGTATCGGCGCCGAAGACGCAAAGCGCCCCGGCCACGACAACACCACGTGCCCGGGGTCGGCAAGCCAGACACGGGAGTCCAGCGCCGCTGCGTCCGGAGGGCATTCGGGGCGGACACGCAGGCTCAGCCCATCCGCATGGCGGGTGAACGGATGCGCACCGCCGATGGCCTCGCACAGGCACAGGCTGCGGCGGGCGCGGGTCATGGCCACGTAAAAGAGCCGCCGCTCGTCGTCGCTGCGCCCCTGCCAGCCGCCGCCATCCAGCACCAGCACATGCTCGAACTCCAGGCCCTTGGCCCGGTGGGCGGTCATCAACACCAGGGGCGCGTTCGGGCGCATCCCGGCGGGGGCACGCCCGCCGGCTCCAAACTCGTAAAGGGCGTCGATGAGGTCGCCCACCACCCGCTCGCACCCCGGCGCGGCGGACTCGGTATCGAGAATGAACTGGGCCAGGGCCGCCTTGAAGGGGTGGGCGATTGCGCCGTCCAGCGCCAGGCCATGGCGACGCCGGAACCAGCGCCCGAGGGTGCCGGCACGAAGCACCACGCGCCGCCGTGCCACCCTGCGCCGGGCACCGCGCAGCAATTCGAGCAGCGCGTGGCCTTCCCGGGTGAGGTGCAGGTTCAGGGCGCTGCCATCCCGCAGGAGCTGCACCGGAATGTGATGCTGGCGGCACAGGGCGGCCATGGGCTCCAGGTCTTCCCAGCGCCGGGCAATGACGGCGAAGCCGCCCCACGAGGCCGTGCCCCGGGCGCGGTCGAGGGTGTGCAGGCGCTTGAGTTCGGCCAGGGCGATGCGCACCTCCCGGTGGAGATCCCGTGGCACTTCGAGCACCTGCACCCGCCCCGCCGCGAGTGGGTCGAGGGCGGCCTGGGCACCGCCCTCAGGCTGGCCCCGGCGGGCGTGATCGACGCGGATCTCCTGCCCGGCCTTCATGCGTTCCCGGGCCGGGGCGATGACCCGGTTGGCGCAGTGGATGATGTGGGCGGTGGAGCGGTAGTTCTCCACCAGGGAGAAACGCCGGGCCTGGTAGTCCGCCTCGAACTGGCGGATGTAGCGCACGTTGGCGCCATCGAAGGCGTAGATGTTCTGGTCGTCGTCCCCCACCACCATCAGGGACAGGCGGTCCTCCTCGGTCTGGATCGTGCGCCCGGCCAACGCGCTGATCAGGGCGTAGTGATCGCCATTGATGTCCTGGTACTCATCCACCAGCAAAAAACGCAGCCCGGCCAGGAGCCGGTCACGGACGATGGACGGCCCCACGCCATCCCCCTGCTCGGCGGTCTGGAGGCGTTCGGTGGCCTGGCGGATCACCAGGCCGAAGTCCACCTTTTCGCCCCGCTCCACCGCCACGGCGTAGCTGGTGCCGGTGAGGCGCATGGCCAGGCCGTGCAGGGTCTGCACCGCCACACCCGCCGCGTCGGCCCCGACCAGCGCCCACAGGCGGCGACGTATCTCCATCGCGGCAGAGCGGTTGTAGGTCAGCACCATGATCTCCTCGGGCAGCACCATGCACTCACGCAGCAGCCAGGCCACCCGATGCACGATGACCCGCGTCTTGCCGGCGCCGGGGCCGGCAAGCACCAGGTAATTGCCCTCCTGATGGGCCGCGACGATGGCTTGCTGATCCGGGTTGGCCAGGTCGGTGAGGATCTTGCGGTGGGCGGCCTCGGTGGTGGCCATCTCGAGTACGTCCTTGCGGCCGGCAAAATAGCGCCTGACAAAAGCGGCCCGGTCGAGGCTGAAGTAATCGACGATGAAGGCCATCGCCGCCTGCACCTTCTGGACAGCCAGCTTGGCGTACTCGGCCATCACGTGCACCTGCACGACCTTGTCCTTGTAGTGCAGGGCCAGCTCGGCGTAGTCCGACTTGCGAAACTGGCGCCGCCGCGCCTCGGGATTCAACTCGATGTTCATGGCCGCCCGGAACACCGCCTTGCCCCGGGCCAGGTGCAACACCTCGTTGGTATCCAGATAGAGCAAGGCCGAGGACAAGGCCAGGCTCCAGTCCTTGATGCCCAACTCGGCGAGGGTCAGGTCGGCCTGCAGGGCGGCCTCCAGCTCACCCTGTTTGCAGGTGACGAGCAGGGTGTTGCCCTGCCGGCGGGACAGGAACAGGTTGAGCAGCACCTGGGCCAGGGCCATGCGGCGGCGGCGGATCGTGTCGATCTCCTGCCAGCTGCGCAGCAGTTTGATGTGGCGGCTGTCCATGCCGGCCGGACGCAGGGCAAAGAAGCCGCGCTGCCCATCGCCGTCACCAAACGGCTCGGCGAAGGATTTGAGCAGGCGGGTCAGCCTCTCCGGGTTGAAGTCCACCCGGGTGTCGCGCCGCAGGGTATCGCACAGGCGACGCATTTCGAGGATCTGCCAGCCATCGTCGGCAGCATCGGGGGCCAGCTCCTGCAGGATCGCCAGCAGCGCGCCCTCAATGCGCGCGAGTTCGTCGATGCGCTGGGTGCTGTCCGGGTCCCGGTAGAGGGTGATGCCGATCTCGGTGTCATTGGAGAGCAGCTTCCACTTGTCGAGCTCACGCAGCATGGCCTGCACGCGACGGGAGTCGCTGCCGGTGGCCAGCATCAGCTCGTCGGTGGACAGGCCCTCATCATCGGCGGCCTGCATCAGGATGGACAGGATCTGCTGGTAGGGCGCGATGTCGGCATCGGCACCCAGCTTGTGCCGCAAGCGCGTGATGGCCTCGTCCATGCTGGCCACCATGAGGCTGCCCGGGAAGACCCGGGTGTGGTTCTCGTGGCGTTCGAGCAGACGGGCCTCCTCCAGCCAGGCCACGGCGATGCGCACCTTGGTATCGGCGTCGTTGGCGTCCGGGTCGAGGCTGTGGGATTCCGGCATCTCCAGCAGGATCTCCCCACTGGTCACCACCACCTCACCCTCGCTACGGTCCTTGCGCTCGATGGAGCGCAGGGCCTTGAGGATGGAGAGGATGTCGTGCTGGCTCAGGCGCGAGTTCTTGAGCAGGCGGAACTGCACGTCCAGGTCGGCATCATCGTAGAGAAGGATGCAGCGCGCCGGCGCCTGGTCACGCCCCGCCCGCCCGGCCTCCTGCAGGTAGTTCTCCAGTGAGCCGGGCGTATCCAGGTGGATCACCAGGCGCACATCGGGTTTGTCCACACCCATGCCGAAAGCGTTGGTGGCGGCGATCACCCGCAGGCTGCCCGCCAGAAAGGCCTCCTGCACCCGGCGCTTGTCTGCCGGCAGCATGCCTCCATGGAAATACCCACAATCCAGGCCGCCGTCCTTCAGAAAGCGGGCCAACTCCTCCACGGTCTTCTGGCGCGCGCAGAAGACGATGGCCCCGCCCTCCTCCTGCAGGGCTTCCTGAAGCAGGCGAAGCACATCCGCGTATTTGGCCTGGACCTGGACCTGCCGCACCTCGTAGCTCAGGTTGTCGCGGCCGACGCCACCTTCCAGCCGGGCCAGCCGCAGGCCCAGGCGCTTGTCGAAGTGCTCGCAGATGTCATCCACCACGTCGGGCTTGGCCGTGGCCGTGAAGCAGAACACCGGCGAGGGTGCCTCACCCTGACGCCGCCGGATGAAGCGCGACACATACAAGTAGTCGGGCCGAAAATCGTGCCCCCACTTGGACAGGCAGTGGGCCTCGTCGAACACCCACGCGCCAACCTCCCGGTGCATCAGGGCCGTGGCGAACGCCGTGCTGCGAAACTGCTCCGGTGCAACGAAGATCAGCCCCAGATCCCCCAGGCGCAGCTTGTCCAGCATGGCCCGCCGCTCAAGGGGGTTGAGCAGGCTGTTGAGATAGCCGGCACAGGTGACGCCGCGCGCCTCCAGGTTATCCACCTGGTCCTTCATCAGCGACTGCAGCGGGGAGATGACCACCGTGAGGCTGCCCTTGCGGTAATAGCGGGCCAGGGCGGGGAGCTGGAAGCACAATGACTTGCCGCCGCCCGTGGGCAGGATGGCCAGCGTGGAGATGCCCGCAAAGCCGTTGTCGACGATGGCCTGCTGCAGGGAGCGCCCATCCGGCGTGGTGGGCGTGCTGCGAAAGCGCGTGATGCCCGGGAAGAAGCGCGGCAGCAGGGCCTCCACATCGTGCTGCTCGCGGCACCAAGTGCAGGCCGGATCGCTGCAGGGCCGGTCGCGCAGGGCGGCAATAGCCTCACGGGTGCGCGGAAAACTCGCCCCCACCCAGGGCGGCAGCACCGAATTGCCACCGGCCACCCGCAACCAGGCCAGGGTGTAGGCCAGGGGCTTGTGCCACGTGGGGTCGGGCAGCCAATCAGCCAGCAGCGTGCGCTGCGCGGAGATGCACACCTTGCCGTCGGTCGCCCGCTGCCAGGCCGCCACCACGTCTTCCCGGGACGGGCGCAGCGCCCGGCGCAGGTTGACAAAAAAATTGGCCACGCCCTTGCCCGGCTCGGGCGAGAGCAGGAAGTGCAGGCACAGGACTTCGTCCGGATGCTCCGCCACCCGCGCCAGCAGGGCGGCGCTCTGATCCAGGAACAATGCGTAGGCCAGCTCCGCATCCCGTACCGGGTCGTTGCGGGTGGTGGTGCACAGCTTGTAGTCCTTCACCAGGCGGTGATAGGGGTTCTGCGGAAAGGCCACCGGCGACAGCTCGAGGGTATCCACCAGGGGCAGGCGATGCAGGGCCAGATCGGGGTAGAGCTGCGCCAGTGCCGGCTGGTCAAAGGCCACGATATTGTGGCCAAGGACGAAGGCCGCATCTTCCGTCAGGGCATCGAGGCGGCTGACCAGATCGGGCGCCTTGCCGGGGATCCGCAGGCGGGCATCCAGATCGGGGCGAAACACACCCAGCTCGCGCAGGGCGGTCTTGTCCTGGCGGGCGGTTTCGATATCAAGGCACAGACACCGGGCACGGGGTGCGTCAGCGCGTTCCGCCATGCACCACCGCGTAAGGTTTGTTTGTCATGCGCCGGATTGTAACGGCATAGGGCAAGACGGCGCACGGCAGGCGGCCCCTGCCCTCAGCTCTGCAACAGCACGCTCAGCGGGCGACCACCGGCCCGGATGCCAGCGCCAGCAGCCGCTCCACCCCCACCGGTTCATCCTGCAGCATGGGCACCACGGCATAGCGGGTAGCGTGGCGGTGGGCGACGGCGTCGATCTCGGCGCCTTCGTTGCGGGCCCGGCGCAGCAGCAGTGGCGAGCGGGCGCCGGCGGCGGCGACGCTGTTGTTGATGACCCAGGCCCAGGGCTCGATGCCGGCCCGGCGCAGGTCGGCCTGCAGGTTGGCAGCTTCGAGGACCGGGGTGGTTTCGGCCAGGGTGACGATGAGCACCTTGGTCTGCTGCGGGTCCTGCAGCTGCATCATCGGCGTGGTGAAGTGCATGCCCTTGTCGCCCATCTGCCGGGCGATCTCCCGGTGGTAGGCCCCGGTGGCGTCGAGCAGCAGCAGGGTGTGGCCGGTGGGTGCGGTGTCCATGACCACGAAGCTCCGCCCGGCCTCGCGGATGATCCGGGAGAAGGCCTGGAACACGGCGATCTCTTCGGTGCAGGGGGAGCGCAGGTCTTCCTCCAGCAGGGCGCGGCCCTGGGCGTCGAGCTGGGCGCCACGGGTCTGCAGGATGTGGGCACGGTAGCGCTCGGTTTCGGCGTGGGGGTCGATGCGGCTGAGCTTGAGATGGGGCAGCGCGCCGTCCAGGGTGTCGGCCAGGTGGGCGGCCGGGTCGGAGGTGGTGAGGTGCACCGGCAGGCCGCGCCGGGCCAGCTCCACGGCCACCGCCGCGGCCAGGGTGGTCTTGCCGACCCCGCCCTTGCCCATCAGCATCACCAGGCCGTGGCCGTCGGCGGCGATGCCGTCCACCAGCGATGCCAGGCTGGCGCCATGCACCACGGGCACCGGCTGTCCGGTCTCGGCAGCTGCGTCCGGTGGCATATCGGTGAACAGCTGGCGCAGGGCGTCCAGCCCGACCAGGTTGAAGGGCTTGAGGGGAAGGTCGTCGCGGGGCAGCGCGGCGAGCACCTCGGGCATCGCCGCCAGGGCGGCCTGCTCCCGGGCATGCAGGGCCGCGGCCAGGGGGTCGAGGGCGGCCTCGGCGGCGGGCAGCACCCCGTTGATCACCAGGTATTGCCGCGTCAGGCCGATGGCGGCCAGCTCCTCGTGGGTGCGGGCCACTTCGCGCAGGGTGGCCTGCTGGGCCCGGGCCACCAGCACCAGCCGGGTACGCGCCGGGTCGGCCAGGGCGTCCACGGCGGCCTTGTACTGGCTGCGCTGCTTTTCCAGACCGGCCAGGGGGCCGAGGCAGGAGGCGTCGCCCTTGCCCTCCTCGAGAAAGCCGCTCCAGGCGCCGGGCAGCTGCAGCAGGCGGATGGTGTGGCCAGTGGGCGCGGTGTCGAAAATGATGTGGTCGAAGTCGGTGGTGAGCTGCGCATCCACGAGCAGGGCGGTGAACTCGTCGAAGGCCGCGATCTCGGTGGTACAGGCGCCGGAGAGCTGCTCCTCGATGCCGCGCACCACCGCGTCGGGCAGCAGACCACGCACCGGGCCGACGATGCGCTCCCGATAGACCTGGGCCGCCGCCTGGGGGTCGATCTCCAGCGCGGCAAGGCCACTCACCGCGGGAATGGCGGTGATGTGGTTGCCGATCTCGATCCCGAAAACCTGCCCCACATTGGAGGCCGGATCGGTGCTAACCAGCAGCACCCGCCGCCCCTGGGCGGCCAGCACCAGGGCCGTGGCGCAGGCGATGGAGGTCTTGCCGACACCACCCTTGCCGGTGAAAAACAGGTAACGCGGCGGCTGATCGAGAAAGTTCATGGCGCTCACCCTGAGGAAATCAGCAGCAGGTACTGCCGCTGCAACACCCACCGGAAGCCGGCTGCACCGGCAGCACCGAAATGCCCAGCCAGCGGGAGAGTTCGGCCCGGGTCGGGTAGCGGCCGGCCAGGGCCACCTCGCCGTCGAGCAGCACCAGCGGCAGCGCCTCCGGGCCGGAACGCTCCAGGTAGCCGCGCACCACCGCATTGCCGGCAAAGTCCATGGGCTGCTGGGCCAGGTTGAAGCGCTCGATACGGGCCCCCTTCTGGCGGGCCCAGTCCACGTCGGCCGAGAGCTGCACGAGGGTCTGGTCCACCTCGACACCACACACGCCGGTACTGCAACACAGGGCCGGGTCAAAGATCTGGATGGCTTTCATGGGGGTCTCCGAAAAAAGGATGGGTAACTCAGGGCTGCAGGTTGCCGATGCGGTCGAGCTCGGCTTTCAGGCGTGCCTGGTCGTGCTGCAGCTCGGCCAACGGCAGGGCAAGGAAGGCTTCGATACGGGCGCGCAGAATGCGGTAGGCAAGCATGAAGGCTGCGTCGATCTCCGCATCGCTGCCCGTGGCATGGGCCGGGTCGTCCACGCCCCAGTGGGTGCGCAGCACCGGGCCCAGATACACCGGGCAGGTCTCACCCGCGGCGCTGGCGCACACGGTGACCACCACATCCGGCGTCACCGGCAACGCATCCCAGGACTTGCTGACATAGCCCTCGATGCTGATCCCCTCCCGGGCCAACAAGGCCAGGGAGCGCGGATGGACGTAGCCCGCCGGCCTGCTGCCCGCGCTCATGCCACGCCAGCCCGCCGGCGCCAGATGATTGAAGGTCGCCTCGGCGAGGATGGAGCGGCAGGAATTGCCAGTGCACAAAAAGAGGACGTTCATGTTCAGGGCTTCCCGGCCGAGCCGGCCAGCGGAGGCAGCACGGCTTCGCTGCAGGACGAGGCGGCACGCATGTCAAGGCACTGCTCCGGATGCCCGGCGCAGCACTCCTCGGTGAGATAGGCGATCAGGTCGAGCATCAGCGGGATGTTGGCCCGATAACGCTGGAAGCGCCCCTCCTGCTCCACCGTCACCAGCCCCGCATGATTGAGGGCCTTGAGGTGAAAGGACAGGCTGGACGGCGCCAGATCCAGGGCCGTGGCGATATCCCCCGCCACCATCCCCTCCGGCCCCTGCCGTACCAGCAAACGAAAGGCCTCCAGCCTCCAGCCGGAAGAGAGGGATTCGAAGATCGTGGTGGCTGACTTGGTTTCCATGGGGGGACTATACAAGATTTCAAGAATTGTTGAAATGATGGGTTTGGGGGAAGTGGGAGCGGGTGAGGCTGGTGGTTACGTTAGTAGGGGACGAGGGCTGGGCTACCGGCCCGTTCCTGTGATTGAGAGGCACGACCGTAGAGCGTCAGGTTTGTTGCATTCGCCAGTTCGGCACCGCGTTGGCGCCAGCCCTGCGTTGATTAATCCAGAGCGTACACGACCAGCTTGATGCGCTAGACGCCCGGATCGGGGAGTGCGACCAGCAGATCACCGCCCAGCAGGCGAACGCTCCGCTGGCGAAGCAAACACGGGATCTGCCCGGTGTTGGACTCATCACCGCCGACCGTCACCGCCAGCGTAGGTGACGCATCAATGTTCCGGAATGGCCGCCAGTTTGCCGCGTGGCTCGGTCTCACGCCCAGCCAGTCGGGTAGCGGAAGAGCCTCAATGAATGCTTCGGTATGTCGTTAAGACAAGCGGCCGACCTTTTCTGACGGTGGCGATTGCGTTGTAGCCTAACTGCCTTGAGATAACCTATGACCCATCCCGCCCCCTACCCCGCTGACGAAAGAAACCGGATTGCAAGGCTTAGAGCGCTTGCCATTCTGGATACGCCGCCTGAAGCGATGTTTGACGTCTTGGTACAAGTTGCGGCGAATGTCTGCGGTGTTCCGATTTCACTCG
This sequence comes from Zoogloea sp., assembly GCF_044344315.1. Taxonomy (GTDB): domain Bacteria; phylum Pseudomonadota; class Gammaproteobacteria; order Burkholderiales; family Rhodocyclaceae; genus Zoogloea. The sequence goes on from NZ_JBIJDC010000120.1 coordinate 9,572, forward strand.
TAAGCCTGGTTGATTCAGATCGACAGTGGTTCAAGGCGAATGTGGGCTTATCGGAAGCCAGTGAGACACCTCGTGATGTGGCATTTTGTTCCCATACAATCCTTGGGGACGAGGTTATGGAGGTTCACGACGCATTAAACGATTGGCGCTTTGTGAATAACCCCCTGGTAACCGACGAGCCGCGCATCCGCTTCTATGCTGGCGCCCCCCTCAAGCTCTCGGACGGCACGCGGCTCGGCACCTTGTGTGTCATTGACCGACAACCGCATAGACTGACTGAACATCAACGTGCCACATTGGCTTCACTCGCCTGCGCAGTCGTACAAGGGTTGGAGTTTCGCGAGCAGGCAATGCGAGCGGTCGAAACGCTGGCCGCCAGCGAAGCTCGACTTGAGCGACTCTATTCGGCAACCCCCGGCATGCTCCACTCGATTGATGCACAAGGCCGCTTGACCGCAGTCAGTGATCACTGGCTTTCCGAATTGGGCTACCGCCGTGACGAGGTCATCGGTCGCTACTCATCGGAGTTCTTAACCCCGGAATCACAGGTCTACGCCACTAGAGACGTCCTACCGAATTTTTTTAAGACTGGTCGGTGTGATGAGATCGGCTACCAGATAGTACGCAAGGACGGCAGTGTGATGGATGTTTTGCTGTCGGCTGTGTTGGAGCGGGATGCAAGCGGTAACCCTTTGCAATCGTTGGCCGTGATCACAAACATCACCGAGAAAAAGCGCGCTGAAGCGTCGCTCGTCGAGCATGCAAAATTTACCCGATCCATTCTCGAAAATGTCTTGGATGGCATCATCACCATTGATGCGTCCGGCATTATTCACTCAATGAATCCGGAGGCGGCCCGCATTTTTGGTTACACCGAGGATGAAGCCATCGGACAGAACGTCAAAATGTTAATGCCCGAAAGTGATGCGAAAGATCATGATGATCACCTTCGAAGTCACCACGTCACTGGGGTTAGCAAGGTCATCGGCACGGGGCGGGAGTTAAATGGTCGGAGGAAGAATGGAGCCTCATTTCCGATGGAACTCGCTGTGTCCCGCTGCGACCAACTGGGCCAACCGCTATTTGTCGGCGTCATGCAGGACATCAGCGAACGCAAAGAGATGGAGCGTCGCCTCGTGGAGGGGCGCGAGCTGCTGCAAGTGACGCTCGATTCGATCGGCGATGCTGTAATCACAACGGACGTCAATAGCTGTATTCAATGGCTCAATCCTGTGGCCGAACGCCTGACCGGATGGTCCAAGGAGGATGCATATAGGCGGCCTCTTGCCGAAATTTTTGTCATTTTGAACAAGGATTCCCGGCTACCTGCACAGAGCCCCGTGTCACTTTGCCTGCAACTTGGCGAGGTCACTGGGCTAGCCAACGATACGGTGCTGATCGCTCGCAATGGATCGGAATACGGGATTGAAGATTCTGCTTCGCCGATACGTGATGCGAGAGGGAGTGTGCACGGGGCCGTATTGGTATTCCATGACGTATCGGAGCAGCGGCGCCTGACCGAAGAAATGAGTCATCGCGCCAGGCATGACACGCTCACCGGACTTCTGAATCGCCTCGAGTTCGAAAGTCGGCTGGTTCGAATGCTGGCCGCCGCAAAGGAAGGTCATGGGTCGGGCGCTTTGATGTACATCGACCTTGACCAGTTCAAGCTCGTAAACGACGCGTGTGGTCACGCCGTTGGTGATCAGTTGTTGCGACAGGTAAGCGCCTTGATGCAGTCCTCTGTGCGCGGGCGCGATACCGTGGCCCGTTTGGGTGGGGACGAATTTGGCATTCTTCTCGAACATTGTTCGCCTGAAGCGGCGGAACGCATTGCCGCAAAAATCTGCGAACAAATGGAGGATTTTCGGTTTTTGCATGACGGACGGCGCTATCGCGTCGGCACCAGTATTGGACTGGTTTCTGTTGATGAGCGTTGGGCGAACACGGCGTTGACTTTACAAGCTGCGGATGCGGCGTGTTACGCCGCAAAGGAAGCCGGGCGCAATCGCGTCCATACCTGGTTCGACACCGACAGGGCGATGAAAACACGCCAAGGCGAGATGAAATGGGTTACACGGCTGGAGCAGGCACTCGACGAAGACCGTTTTGAACTTTACGGGCAACGCATCGTACCTATTGGGCGAGCCAGCACGCCCCTGCATTTTGAGGTTCTGCTTCGCCTGCGAGAGTCCGACGGAACGTTAGTACCTCCAGGCATCTTCCTTCCTGCCGCGGAACGCTTTCACATGGCGACCCGAATTGATCGATGGGTCGTGCGCCACACGTTTGAATGGCTGGCCCAAGCAGTAGAGCGCGAAGTAAAAATCGAGCTCGTGGCCATCAACTTGTCGGGACAGTCGATAGGGGATCGGGCGTTTCACCAACACCTTTTTGAAATGATCAGGCATGCGCGGTTCGATCTGAGAAAGGTCTGCTTTGAGATTACCGAAACAGCTGCAATTACAAACCTGGTGGACGCACGGCAATTTGTCGATGAGGTCCGGAGATTAGGAGCCAAGGTGGCGCTGGACGATTTTGGTGCTGGGGCTTCGTCATTTGGCTATTTGAAAAACCTGATTGTTGACTTCCTGAAGATCGACGGACAGTTCATTACAGACATGCTTGAAGACAAGCTGGATGAAGCGGCTGTTCGTTGTTTCAATGAGGTAGCACGAGTCGCCGGGGTGACAACAATTGCCGAGTTTGTTGAGCGCCAGGACGTGCTTGAAGCGCTTCACGGTATCGGGATCAATATGGCTCAAGGGTATCTGATCCATCGCCCCGAACCCTTGGAGTCCTTAGTTGCAAATTCGGTTAGGGTCTAGAAGGGGACCGACAGCTTTGTGATAGAAAAGCTGCCGTTCGCGAACGATAAAGGCCGAAACCCCGCCCCTCCCCCCTAGCTCGCTAACCATAGTGTCCACTACGCATAGAAGTGGACACTTCCATGAACAGCCCCCGCCGTACCCGTAGCCCCCACTCCGAAGCGTTCAAGCAGTCCCTGATCGAAGCCTGCAGCGAGCCCGGTGTCTCGGTCGCGGGTGTTGCGCTGGCCAACGGGATCAACGCCAACCAGCTTCGGCGCTGGATGCGCGAGCGAGGCATCGAGCCGCCCGAGTTGTTCTGCCAGCCTTTACGCCCAGCGACGTCCGAGGCCATCGGCGGTTTCGTCCCGGTGCAACTTACCCAGAGCACCCATGTGCCCATCCGGCTGGAACGGCGCAAAGGTGCCGCAGTGGTCACGGTAGACTGGCCCGCATCTTCGGCCACCGCCTGCGGTGCCTGGCTAAGCGAGTGGCTAGGGTGATCCGGGGCGACGCCCTGTGGCTGTCAGTGGCCCCGCTGGACATGCGCGCCGGCATGGACACGCTCCTCGCCCAAGTGGTACGAGTCTTCGGCGAAGTACGGCCCCATCACGCCAACCTCTTCGCCAACCGGCGTGGCACCCGGATGAAGGTACTGATCCATGACGGCCAGGGGATCTGACTCGCCTGCCGGCAGAGCAGGCCCAACTGTTCGAGGAAACGGTCGAAGCGGACCTGGCGGCGATGACCGAGGAGCTCGCGCAGCTCTCCGGCAAACCCGCCCTGCCCAAAGGCCAGGCCAAGCGCAAGCCGCTCCCGCCCGAGCTTCCGCGCACCGAGGTTCGCCACAAGCCGGACAGCACTACCTGTGCCTGCGGCTGCCAGTTGAAGCGCATCGGCGAGGATGTTGCCGAGAAGCTCGACTACAACGACGCCAGCACCCTGCAGTTGCCGTCCTACACCACCCTGGACCTGTCGGCCGACTACAAATACAGCAAGACCACCGATGTCGGCTTCCGCATCCGCAATGCCACCGACGAGCTGTATGCGGAATCGGCCTACGGCAACACCCAGGTGTTGATCGCCAATCCGCGGACTTACGAGCTGTCGCTGCGGATGAGGTTCTAAACGGCGCCAAGTCGGCCGAAGACGCAAAACGGGCTCCTGTTACGGAGCCCGTCCTGTGTCATTGGCGTGAGCTCGCCACAGCGCCCCACCCTGCCTCACACGCCGATCACGGCAGGATCAGCACCTGCCCTTCCTTCACGTCACGGCGCATCTCGCGGCCTTCGACGCTGTAGGTCACCCACAGGCGCTTCTGCTGGTCACGGGCCGGGTCGTTGCCGGCCAGGTCGTTATTCACCCGGGCGGTCAGGCGGTTCATGATGACCCGCTGGCTGAGGCGATGGGTGATGTCGATGCGGTTGTTGTTGGTGCCGTACTCGGCGCGCAGGATCTTCAGCCCGTCCGGGTCACGGTCACGATCCCGGTTGGCGTTGTCGTTGTAGGACGGACGCGAGCCGGCCCAGCCGCCGTTCCAGCCACCATTGCCCCAGCTGCCACCGGTGTCACTGACCGGCACAATAGAGCCACCGATGATCGGCATATAGGAGCCAGTTTGAATAGGCTCTGACGAACGTCTTCGGGGGTTCAAGGTTGGTTGTTTTTCGGGGTGCTGGCAAGTGCTGTTTTG
>NZ_JBIJDC010000081.1:0-20617 GCF_044344315.1 Zoogloea sp.
CCGTCGAGGACTACGCCTGGCGTCTCTACAAGCACCTGGGCGGCGATGTCGCCAAGCTGCCCGAGTACTTCGTGACCGCCCTGGAGATCTCTGCCAAGGCCCATAAGGACATGGTTGCCGCGGTCGCCCCCTACGTGGACACCTCCATCTCCAAGACGGTGAACGTGCCCGCCGACTATCCCTACGCCGAGTTCGAGAACCTCTACCTCGACGCCTGGAAGTCCGGCCTGAAGGGCCTGGCCACCTATCGTCCCAACAGCGTGCTGGGCTCGGTGCTGTCGGTTACCCCAAGCAGCGAGCAGAAGCAGCCCCAGGACGTGGAGATGTCCGACGACACCAACCGTCGCCTGTCCATCAAGAGCCTGCCCGCCCCGGTGCTGTCGTCCCTGCGCTGGCCCGGCCGCCCGGACCTGCCGGACGGCAACGCCGCCTGGACCTACATGCTCAACACGCCGCAGGGCAACTTCGCCCTCTTCGTGGGCCACATGGATCCGGTCGAAGACAGCCCCGCCAAGGGTTCCTTCCCGTTCGAGGTGTGGGTGAATGGTGCTGACCAGCCCCGCGGCCTGGGGGCGGTGGCCAAGACCCTGTCCATGGACATGCGCGCCAACGATCGCGGCTGGCTCAAGCTCAAGCTCGAGACCCTGTCCAAGACCGTCGGTGAAAAGCCCTTCGAGCTGCGCTTCCCCCCGCACGGCGAACAGAAGCTGATGCCGGGCGTGGTGTCCGCCTTCGCCCAGGTGGTGCGCTACCGCTGCGAACGGCTCAACGCCCTCGACGGCGACCTGCCGACCCCGGTGCTCGACAGCGTGTTCAGCCTGCAGGAGCCCAAGACCGGCACCGACGGCACCCTGTCCTGGACGGTGGACATCCAGAACCCGGCCACCGGCGAAGACTTCGTGCTCGGCCTGAAGGAAATCACCCTGCCGGACGGCGTCACCCGCCCCTACTCCATGTGGCTTTCGGGCAACTACCCGCGCGCCCTGGACGGCCTGTCGCGCATCCTGTCCCTGGACATGCGTGTGATGGACCCGGCCTGGATCGGCATGAAGCTGCGCAAGCTGATCGACTACCCGGAACCCCTGGGTGACTTCATGGCCTTCGTGCCCGGCACCCGCCGCCAGCAGAACTGGCCGTCCACCGTGGCCTACCTGGCTGCACTGATCATCCACCGCTACGCCATGCTCGGCGTGCTGGACGAAGCCGGCTACCCGACCCGCGAGATGGGCATCCTCGAATCCCCCCGCGACAACAACGAGCCCAAGCTGATGCAAGGCGCCCTGTGCAATGAATGCGGCAACCACTCGGTGATCCGCAAGGATGGTTGCGACTTCTGCACCGCCTGCGGCGCCGTGGGCACCTGCGGCTGATAAAAGCTGCAAGCCACGGAGTCACCTGCCCGCCCCCGCAAGGGGCGGGCTTTTTATTGCTCCGGGCCCGCCCGGGGGGCCGGATCGAACCGCCCCATGATGGCATCGGCAATCGCCTGCAGGGGCAGGATGCGGGACACTGCGCCCATCCTCACGGCCTCGCCAGGCATGCCGTAGCCCACGCAGCTCGCCTCATCCTGGGCGATGGTGCAGGCGCCGGCATCGTGCATTTCCTTCAGCCCGCGCACGCCGTCATTGCCCATACCGGTCATGATGATGCCCATGGCGTCCTTGCCGGCAAAGCGTGCCGCCGAAAGGAACAATACATCGACCGAAGGCCGGCGTCGGCTGACCGGGGGGCCGTCGATGATATCCACCACGTACTGAACTCCGCTGCGTTTGAGCTGAATGTGAGAGCCCCCGGGAGCAATCAGCACCTTGCCGGGCAGCACCCTGTCTCCGTGACGCGCCTCCCTTACGTCGACCTCACAGAGCGGATCGAGCAGCCTGGCAAATGCGCCAGTGAACCTCTCGGGCATATGTACAACGACAACAATGCCCGGGGTGTTCTTTGGCAAGGCACGCAGCACGGTTTCCAGAGCGCGGGCACCGCCGGCAGACGCACCCATCACCACCACCGGCCCGACGCCAGGGGGCAGGCACCTATCCGAGTCGTGAGGCGTCGCCGGCTTGGGCACGTACCCCTCACTCACCAGCCCCACGCGGGCTTCGGATGCCGCTCGGACTGCATGCAGCAGATCGTCCGAAAGATCCGCCGGCGCGTGCAGGGAGAGTTTGGTGGGCCGGGTGACAGCGCACACGGCGCCTGCGCTCAGAGCGTCGAGTGCCAGTTCGGCACCCTTTTCGGTCGCGGGTGCGGAAACCACAACCGGGATGGGGCGTTCGTTCAGAATCTGTCTGAGCAGGGTCAGGCCATCCAGGTCCGGGAGGCCCAACTGGAGGACGATCACGTCCGGCCATCGGCTATCCAGGGCTTCGCGGACATGCCGCGGGTCGGCTGCGACGCCGGTGATCTCGATGCCCTCGGCAGAAGGCTGCTCAGTCAGCACCTGGTGCAACAGGGGAGAATCATCGACGATCATGACCTTGATTGAGGACACGGGTTTGCTCCTGACAATCAGGATTGCGCCTGCGGCGCGTCCTTGAAGAATTCAGTCAAATGGCAGAAGGCAAGCGCCTCTCTTATCCGCTCGCTGGTGGCGACCAGGCGCAGGGCGCGCTCACAGGCCTGTGCTTCCATGCGCAGGGACACCAACAGCTGAATACCCGCTGCGTCGATGTCGCTGACACCGGAAAGATCCAGTTCCACGCTGCCCGCCGCATTCATTGCGGCGAGCAAGGCGTCGCGCCACCTGGCTGCCGTGTAGATGGTCATCGGGCCGGCGATCCGTACCCGGCTGTGACCCACGTGGGTCTGTTCTGACGCGCTCATGAGGTTCTCTTCTGCGAAGGGAAGGCACGCGCCGAAAGACCGCTTCGGGGCGTCGCCAACAGAGTAGGAGGGCTAAGCCGAAGGCAGCACCGGCGGATGGCATTTATTGTCGATTGAAGGCTCATCACATATCCTTGACTCAGCGCACGGCCTCGGCGCGCTGCCGCTTGCACCGGAAGGCCCGCACCAGGGCGGCGATCTCCTGCCCCTCCACCGGCGGCGCCATCACCACGACCTCATCGGGCAGACGCTCGCGCACACCGGCCCTGTCCGCCTCCGAGGCCACCAGGACCACCACCAGTATCAGGCGCTCCCTGGCATGAGCCACAAGGGCGTGGACCATGGCGAAAAAATCCAGGCCAGCAATGCCAAGATCAGTGATCAGCACCTTGGGCCGGGTCTCACCGATACGGATCAGCGCCTCGAACCCGCTGTTGGCTGTCTCAACCCGACAGTCGGGCAGGACGTCCTCGAGGATTGCCCGCAGGGCCTCACCGCCTTCCCGCTCCTCGCGCAGCACCAGTACCCCGAAAGGGTCAGGTGGCGCCGTTGCAGCACACCGGTGCTGGCGCATCAGGCTCTCTACCGAATCGAGCAGGATGCGGCTATGCCCGCCGGGAGTTCTCCACGCCTGAAGATGGCCCTCCTCGACCCACAGCTGCGTCGTGCGCACACTGATCCCGAGCAAACGGGATGCCTCGCGGGTCGAGCAGATGCGGGTGGTGTCGGGTTGCGGAGTCATGGCCCCTCCAAAATTTTTGCGATATTATCATTTTTATTGTTTATGTGTTTTATTGTTGTATTTAATGTTTGCGTTGGCGCGGAAACTTCTCACACTTATCGCAAACCTGCCTTAAACACATCAAACAAGACACAAATAAATCTCTTTATTACTGAGTTAATTAACTTTTTTCTAACCCTCAACGCCACACTTTTTGTTGGCGGGTAGAACAAGAAGAGCAAACAATGACCGACATCCAAAGACAGGGTTGTTGTTTTTATCAAATAAGATGTTTTCGGCGAGATGATCCACCCGCAGGAGGCGGCAAACACCCCTGCCGGTCAGTGCCGGAAAGCGCACACGCGCCTTTGCTTCAGCTGGGTCGGACTGGGGGGGATGGCGCCGGAAGGAGGGCTGCTAGGGGCGACGTGTATCGAGAAGGGAGCGGGCGAAGTCGGTCAGTTCATCATCTGCCCTTGCCCAGGCTTCACCGTCAAAGGTGGTGATGCGGTCGCCGTTGCGGCGCAGGATGCGCTTCCCGTCGGCACTGAAGCGCGCGTCACGCACCCGGTCGGCCTCCCCCTCCAGGGTGCTGAGGGCCTGCCGATCCCAGCTCCACACCCGTGCGCTACCATCTGCACCGGTGGAGACGATGCGCTCCCCATCCGGATGGATATCCAGGCTGATCACCGGCCCGGCATGGGCGGCAATACCGCTGTGGTCCTGCCGGGGCGCGTCCAGATCGTAGAGCCGCAGGTGACCGTCGGATCCGCCGCTGGCGAGGCGACGCCCGCGTCGGTCAAAGGCCAGCGCGTAGATGGGGCTATCCAGGTCGTCCGCCTCGAAAACCACCGCCCCTCCCGTCACGGGCAGCACCCGCAGATGCCCGCTGGTCAGGCCGAGGGCAATCTGCGTAGCGTCGCTACTGAACACCGCCGTACGCACTACCTCGCCCTTGTTGAGCAAGACGCGACCAGCAGCGCTGCCACCGCTTTCAAAAAGCTCACCGGTGGCGATGCGGAAACTGTACTTGCCGTTGGCGCTGAGGATCAGCCCATTGCCCATGGGCGGCAGAAAATCGGCCGGCTGGAGACGCCACAGCTTGACCGTGCCGTCGGCACCAGCGCTCACCACCCGCGCACTGTCAGGCGCAAACAGCGCGGCCCTGACCTCCTGACCATGGCCGCGGAACTCTCGGGCGCGGAAAGCGAAGGGCTCGTCCCACACTCGCACGGTGTCGTCCCTGCCATAGGACAGGATGCGTCGACCGTCCGGACTGAAGTAGGCCGCCAGGGCGCCCCCCGCATGCACGCCGGGCAAGACATGGGGCGCCATGCCCTGGGGCTGAACGTCGGGCAACACACTCCAGACGTAGACGCCCCCGTCGGAACCGGTGGCCACCAGACGTCGGCCATCGGGGGCGTAGCGCACCGACGTGGCGGACACCGGGGGCTGATCCGCCTGGACCGGAAGCTCAAGGGGATGCCCGATGAGGCGGCCGCGGGCTGTCCAGCGGTAGAGCGTGCCATCGGCCACGGCCACCGCCACTTCCGTGCCATCGGGGGAGAAGCTGGCCCCAAAGACCTCATCGGGATGGGTCAGGGTGACCACGCTGCCATCGACCACGTCCCAGATGCGAGCAGTGTTGTCGTTGTTGCCGTAGGACAGCACCCACTTGCCGCTGTCGTCGAAACTGGCCGAGCCTACATTGCCGAAATGCCCCGACAGTCGGGCCAGCGCACAAGCCCCACCGGCTCCGGTGAGCAGCAGATCCGGCGTGGTGCCGTCCTCCGATTCGCGGATCGCCACCACCCGCTTGCCGTCGCGGCTGATATCCGCATCCAGCCAGGGTGGGCCGCCGACGTGGCCACATTCGGTCAGCAGCTTTCCGCTCCGATCCCAGACCCGCAACAGACCATCCCGGCCGGCCGAGACAATACGCGAGCCATTCTCCGACGCGGCAATCGCCACCACCGGGCCGCCGTGGATGACGCGCGCCTGCACGGCCAGGCTCTGGCTGTTGAGCAGGCGCGCCTCACCGTCATCACCGGCACTGACAATCCACGCCCCATCGCGGCTAAAGGCCACCGCATTGGCAGCGCCCTTGTGGGGTGCCAGCGCCGGGTTGTGCAGGAATCCGGAAATCGCCAGGCGCAAGGTGTTGCGGACGTTGCGGTCGTCCGAACCGGCAGCCAGGCCAAGGGCCTCCTCCAGGGCCCTGCGGGTGTCCACCTCAATGCGGTCGGTCACTTCCGCAGCGATGCGGCGGGCGTCGGCCTCTTGCCTGTCCTGGTGCAAGGTGTACAGATTGAGGCCCACGGCAGCCAGCAGCGCGAGGCCTGCCAGCCCGCCCAGACACTGGTTGCGACGGCGGAAACGCTGGTCCGCCCAGGGCCGCACGATCTCGATGAAGGCATCGTGCTGCAATTCGTAGCTCACGCCCCCCGCAGCATCCCGGGTGCGCACGATGCGATGCTCCCGGAGCACATCCAGGACCCGCTCGGTGCGCTGTTCGGAGGTCCCCGCCTGGGCAGCCAGCGCTTCGAGCGGATAGGCGATCTTGACACCGTTACGGGGGGCCAGTGCCTTCAGGACCTGGGCGGCGTCGAGGGACTGGAACAGGCCGAAATGGCGGGTCACGTCATGCAGGTAGGCGGCAATGATGCCGCGACGCTCGCCCAGAGCCAGGTAGTCGGCCATGCGCAGGCCGGGCGCGCCCCCTGCCAGGGCCTTGTCCCACAGGCAGCGGCAGATAAGCTGCAGGAAAGGCAGTTCGATGCCGCCCCGGAACAGGCGGCCGGCGGACTTTTCAGGATCACCGGGAGCCAGGTCATCCAGCAGGCGATCTACCAGCTCCTCGTCACACACCCCGCCAAAGCGCCGGGCAGGCGCGGCGATGGCCTCCCGGGCGCGATCCCGGTCCAGATGCTCCAGGTGATAGGTGGACGCAAACAGGGACAGCACATGCCCACGCAGACACGCATCGACGCTGGCCAGGAATTCCTCGCGGAAGGACAGCACCACCCGCAGATCAAGGGGCGTGCGCAGCAGGGCACCCAGGGCAACGGGCAGATGCCCCAAATCGCCGGCGTAGCGCTGCAGGTACTCCTCAAACTGGTCCAGCACCAGCACCAGGGTGCTGTCGTCCCGGGACAACGCTACGCGAGCCGCATCCACCAGCTGACCTGACCCGGGCGCCTGCGGGCTGCCGGCAATGGCCTGAGCCACAGCGTCACAGGGGTCGGGCGTGTTCCACTTGTCGAAGTACACCACCTGCGCTTCTTCGGCCCGCAGCTCCGGAATCACCAAAGCCCGAAGCAGCGAGGTCTTGCCTACCCCGGACGGGGCATAGAGCAGGGTCAGCGGATGGGAGAAGAGCTTGTTGATGAGCAACTGGGCATCCCGCTCCCGGCCGAAAAAACGGTCGCGCTCGGCCTCGGTATAGGGTTTGAGGCCGATATAGGGCTCATGGACATCGGCGGGCAGCAGGGAATGGGGAGCGTCGGACATGGGTAGCCCTACTTGAATTGCCCGAGGGTCTGCACGAAGGCTTCACAGTCGGACTGGAGGCGATCCTCCGCCGCCACCAGCTGGGCCCAGAAGCGCTCCTCTATGGGCGACACCGCCGTGCGTACGGCGTAGCGCCGCCGCGGCCGCACCTGCCCCTCGTTGCTGAAGATGTGCCCGACCAAACGGTAATGCCACACATCCAGGTTGTAGCCGAGAAACAGCAGGGCACTCTTCTGCAGACGCCGCGAGAAGGCGCTGGGCGGCTTGGTGTGCTCGTTCTCCAGGCGACCGAGAAAGGTCATGTGATCGCTCTCGGTGATGACCACCGTGTCGATGCCTGAATGGCGATCAGCCAGCTCGTTGGCGAAGGGGGAGCCAACGATCTTGTAGATGATCCGATCTCCATGCTCCCCCAGGTCCGAAATCAGCCAGTTATCGGCCAGCTTGACCTCCACCGAGGGCGTCTGCCCTCCCCTGCGGATCACCAGCAGGCGCCCATCCAGCTCATCATCCTCGGCCGTCAGGATGTGGGTGACCACCGTGAAGGGCAGCCCGGCCTGCTCCAGCAGGCTCTCGAAGACCCAGTCGTAACTGGCCGAGACGATGATCCAGGGGGTCTGCATGGCCGCCAGGAAGCGGTGGGTCTGGGTCTGGGCCTGAACGACGGACTGGCTCTGCTCGCGCAGTACGGTGGTGAGACGCCTGAGAAAGGCACCCCGCTCGCCACCAAAAACCAGCAGCAGATATTCCGCTGCGGTAGCCAGCGGGTAGCGTTCGTCAAGGCGCATGCCGGCTTCCAGGCCGGCGGTCTCAATCAGGGCACTGACCAGCCGGAAGGCACTGAGGGGACCACTGCCGAAAACCCCGTCACCCACCAGGGGCACCAGCCGCCCTTCGTCCAGGGCTCCGCGGATGGCCAGGAAGAACTCGCGATTGCCGCGAAGGGCGGTGGCCGTCGGCGCTGCGGTGGTGCGCCGGGCAACCTCCCCGCGGCTGGAGTTGGTGTTGAAGCCCTTGCTCAGGGGCTGGTTCTCGGGGGCCTCGGCTTCAATGCGGGCCTGCACGTAGCGGCAAATTTCATCGGCGGTGAGGATGCAGTCACCGTCATCCGCCTCGAAGGTCTCCACTCCATGCACGAACCAGCGCACCAGCCGGGAGACGGAGCCCCCCCGCTCTGCCACATCCCGATCCAGCACCGTGCTCCCCGCCAGCACGTACTTGCCCTGCCCCTGCCCCAGGTTGGAGACGAGAATGGACGGGATATCCACCTGCCCGACCGCATCTGCAGTCAGGCTGTAGATGCAGTCAAGCAGGATGACCAGCTGGGAAGCGCTGCTCTCGTTCAGCGCCCGCTTGGCAATCCACTCCATGGAGATCGCCGTCGCATCCAGATAATCGAGCTCGGAGTCGTTGGGGCACAGGTAGAGATCGCCCCGGGCCGACAGCTTGGCGTGGCCGCAGTAATAGAGCAGCACCGTGTCGTTGGGCAGGGCATCCTTGAAGACCTTCTGCAGGCTCTTCATCAGCGCCGTTTTTTCCGGGTTGATCAGGGTCTCTACCTGGAAGTGAGTGTCGTCCCGATCGGCCAACAGCTTGCGAAGGGCGTCCACACTGCTTGAGGCGCAGCCGGGAGCCTGGAAACCGGCGCCGTGGGCGTAGGCATCGACACCCACCAGCAGGGCCGAACGGCTGCCACGCACGCGTTTCTCCAGGGGTGTGATCAAAACCTCGGCCAGCAGTGGATCGTCCGCCTCCCCGTTCCAGGCCCGCAGGTCTATCCACTGGGACTCGGTGAACCCGAGGGGTACGTCCTCACCGTCGAGGCAGACCTGCAGCAGCGTCCGGCGTTGGGCTGCACGGCTGGCTTCGGAGCGCACGAAGTCCTTTTCCCGGGAGGTCTCGCTCCACAGCACCACCACGCAGCGCGCGTCGTCGATCTGCTCCTCGAGCTCCTTGCGCCAGGTGCAGGCGGCGTCCAGATCCTTATCCCACCACACCGAGAAGCGGGCTGCCAGGGCCGCAGCGAGGACTTCTGCCCGGGCCCTGTCGGTGTGTCCGTAACTGAGGAAAATGTCGGCCATGGCGATGCCTATTGGGCAATGCCCGGTACTGCACCCCAGGGGGTGTAGCAGGCACAGGCCGAGCCGACCGGCATGGCTACTGCCATCGGGCAGGGCCCGGCGTTGGTCATGCACAGGGTGGCGAACCGCGGGCGCGGCATTTGCTGCTGCTGTGGAGGCATCGACGGCACGCGCTGCTGGGTCGTACCGCCGCACAGGCGATCAATCTCCATCTGCGGCACCCCCTCGTTACGCAACTGGATGCGCTCGCGGGTCGTGCAGAAAGCCAATGCGTCCGCTGCCGGCAAACAAGCGGCCGCCAATAGCCCTAGCAACACCAAGCGATGCGTCATGGAACTCTTCACCCCGCGACCGGAAGCCTCATTTCCTTTATACGGCGCGACTCTCCGAATGTCCATGCGCGATGGAACGAATCCCCATGCCGGCAGACTTGCCGGTCCGCATCACCCCTTGCGGCTGATCCGCCCAAGGATGGCGGACGGAATGTCCCGGAGCGGCAGGATGCGGTCGACCGCGCCGAGCTTCACGGCCTCCTTGGGCATGCCATAGACCACACAGCTGGCCTCGTCCTGGGCAACGGTCCAGGCGCCGGCATCGTGCATTTCCTTCAAGCCGCGGGCGCCGTCATCACCCATCCCGGTCATGATGATGCCCACCGCGTTCCTGCCCGCAAAGCGGGCAACAGACCGGAACAGGACGTCCACCGAAGGTCGGTGGCGACTCACCGGCGGACCGTCGACCACATCCACCACATACTGGGCGCCACTGCGCTTGAGAAGCATGTGGCGACCTCCCGGTGCGATCAGCACCCGACCTGGCACCACCCGGTCGCCGTGACGCGCTTCGCGCACCTCGACCTCGCACAGGGTGTCGAGACGCTGGGCAAAGGCGCCGGTGAACTTCTCTGGCATATGCTGGACGACCACAATACCCGGGCATACCCGCGGCAGGGCGCGCAACACGGCCTCCAGCGCCTGGGTGCCGCCCGTCGATGTGCCGATCGCCACCACCGTCTCGGTGGTCTGGGCCATCGCGGTGCCCGGCGGCAGGATGGCATCGGCCGACAGCTTCGGCGCCGGCGGCATGGGGGCCGCCTGGCTCGCCGCCAAAAGGCGTCGCACGTTGGCGCGGGCTGCAACCTTGACCGCGCTGACGAGATCATCCGAGCTATCCATCAGGAATTGCTTCAGACCCATCCTGGGCTTGGTCACGACGCAGACCGCACCTGCGGAAAGGGCCTGCAGCGCTGTTTCCGACCCCTTCTCGGTCAGGGTCGAGCAGATCACCACCGGCGTGGGGCGCTCGGCCATGATCTTGCGCAGGAAGGTGATTCCGTCCATGCGCGGCATCTCCACGTCGAGGACGATGACGTCCGGCCAGCAGGTCTTCATCCGCTCCAGGGCAAATACCGGATCAACCGCCGTGCCGATAATTTCAATGGCGTGATCCTCGCCCAGTGTTGCCGACAAGACCTGGCGGACCACCGCCGAGTCGTCGACGATCATGACCTTGATGGGGGGCATGGCTTTCCTGTTTTTCTGTAATTGTTTAAGTGACGTCAGCCGGGCCTGCCTGCCGCGTGCCTCATGGTGACACGCCCGCTCCAGATGTCGAAGAGCAGGTGGCGATGACCGTTGCCTTCGACATGGGCGCCCACGCAGCTCAGGCGATGGGTGCGCACCAGCTCATGGGCAAGCACCACGTTCTTCTGCCCGATCAAGGGGGTGCCGCGCCCGCCGGCCAGATCGGGAAACATGTTGCCACCGCCAAAAAGGCGGACCCGGTAGTCTTCGGGCCGCGTCCGGGCGGCCCGGATCT
Source organism: Zoogloea sp. (assembly GCF_044344315.1). Taxonomy (GTDB): domain Bacteria; phylum Pseudomonadota; class Gammaproteobacteria; order Burkholderiales; family Rhodocyclaceae; genus Zoogloea. The sequence goes on from NZ_JBIJDC010000081.1 coordinate 10,954, forward strand.
CCCTGAGCATCAGGTCGATGGCCTCATCCCCGTAGCGTCCGTCCAGCCCGCGGGAAGGGGTGCGTCCGCGGCTGGGCAGCACGAAGTGGCACATCCCGCCGATCAGCCTGTCGGGATGCCAGAACACCGCGGACACGCAGGAGCCAAGCACGGTGCGGATACGTGTGTGGCGGTCGCCGAAATACCACTCGCCCGGCTGCAGGAATATCTCGACGACCCCGTCGGGCATGCGCATGGGTTCAGGCCGCCGGCTTGCGGTAGATCGATGGGCGGACGGTCTTCAGCGCATCGGAGACGCCGTTGAGGTTTTCCGAATGGCTGAGCATGAAATAGCCCCCCGGCCGCAGCAGCGGCAGGATGCGCCGGATCACCTGACGTTTGGTTTCCAGGTCGAAATAGATCATCACGTTGCGCAGGAAGATCACGTCGAACTGGCCGATGTCCGGCAGGGTGGCGTTCAGGTTGATCTGGCGGAAATTGATTCTTCCGCGCAGCTCGGGCTTCATCATGAAGGTGCCGTCCTGGCTGCCGATGCCCTTCAGGCAGTACTTCGCCAGCAGCGGCCGGGGAATGCCCGCCGCATCGTCCATCGGGTAACGCCCCTCCCGCGCGTGGGTCAGCACGCGGGTGGACAGATCCGACGCGACGATCTCCCACGGGCGCCCTCCCAGCACCTCGGCCATCACCATGGCGATGGTGTAGGGCTCCTCGCCGCTGGAGCAGGCGCCGCTCCACACCCGCACCGTGCTTTGCCCCTTGAGTTCGGGCAGGGCGTGGCTGCGCAGGAAGTCGAAATGCTTGGGCTCACGGAAGAAGTAGGTCTCGTTGGTGGTCAGCAGGTCCACCGCAATCTGGCGTTCCCCGGCGTCGGCCTGCACCCGCTGGAGGTAGCTGCCGTAGCCGTCCAGATCCAGCTGGCGCAGCCGGCGGGCCAGCCGCCCGGCCACCAGCTGCTTCTTGGCGTCGGACAGGCTGATCCCGGCCAGGGAGTACATCATCGCGCGGAACTGGCCAAACTCCCGATCGGTGAGCTGGCCCTGCAGCCCCGTGACGTGGCGCTGGACGGCAGTCGTGGTCATGGTCTCAGCCCGCCACGCTGCTGCCGAGGCGCGGCAAGGTGCCCGCGTCCATCGGCGTCCCCTGCCGGGACAGCTCGTCGAGCACCGACAGTTCATCCGTAGACAGCACCGCCTCCACATTGAGCAGGATCACGAAGCCGCCCGCCACCTTGCCCATGCCTAGGATGAAATCCGCCCGGATGCGCGCGCCGAAGGCCGGCGGCGCCTCAACCTCGCCGGGCGGGATCTCCAGCACCTCGCTCACCGTATCCACCAGAATGCCCAGCACCTGGCACTCATCGCTGCCGCCCATCTCGATGATGACGATGCAGGTACGTCGGGTGATCTCGGTGGGCTTGCCGCCGAAGCGCGCCTTCAGATCGATCACCGGCACCACCGCGCCACGCAGGTTGATGACCCCGCGGATGCTCGGCGGCATCATGGGCACGGTGGTCACCTGACCGTATTCGATGATCTCCTTCACGCTGAGGGTCTCGACGGCGTACATCTCGCCGCCCAGGGTGAAGGTCAGGTACTGGCGGGGCTCGGCGGCGACCGCCAGCGCGTCTTTCCTGGCAAGTGTAGCCATCTCTCAGCCCTCGAACTGGACGTACTCGGTCTGAAAGATCGGCGCCCGGCCCGACTGGCGACGGCTCTCCGCGCGGCTGGCGACCTCGGCGCGGGCGGGCCGTGCCCGATGGCCGCTGGCGAGCTTGAAGTAGGCCATCGCCTTGCTCAGTTGCTCGGCCTGGGCGCTCATCTCCTCGGCGGTGGCCGCGAGCTCTTCGGAGGCTGAGGCGTTTTGCTGGGTGGTCTGGGAGAGCTGGGCCATCGCGGCGTTGATCTGGCCGACGCCGGAGCTCTGCTCGTCCGACGCGGAGGCGATCTCCTGGACCAGATCGGAAGTCTTGGTGATGCTCGGGATGATGCCCTCGAACAGCGTCCCGGCCCGCTCGGCCAGGGCCACGCTGCTCCTGGCGGTCTCGGAGATCTCCTGGGCCGCCACCTGGCTGCGCTCGGCCAGTTTGCGCACCTCGGCCGCCACCACTGCAAAGCCCTTGCCGTGCTCACCAGCCCGCGCCGCCTCGATGGCCGCGTTCAGAGCCAGCAGGTTGGTCTGGTAGGCGATGTCGTCGACGATGCCGATCTTGTCGGCGATGCTCTTCATCGCCTCCACGGTCGAGCGCACGGCCTCGCCACCTTCAATCGCCTCCTTGGCCGCCTTGGCCGCCATGCTGTCGGTGAGGGTGGCGTTCTCGCTGTTCTGGGTGACGGACGCCGACATCTGCTCCATCGACGCCGAGGTTTCCTCAACGCTCGCGGCTTGCTCGCTGGAAGACTGGGACAGGCTCTGGGCAGTGGCACTCACCTCTTCCGACGCGCTGGAGAGCGAATCGGCCGAGCTGCGCACCTCGGTGATGATGGACGTCAGCCGTTCGTTCATGGTCTTCAGGCCGTAGAGCAGGCTGGACGTGTCGCCGGCCTTGGTGTCGACGGTCAGCGTCATGTCACCCTCGGCAATCTTCGACACCACGTCGGCCGCGTAAGCCGGCTCGCCGCCCAGCTGCTGCATCAGGCTGCGGGTGATGAAGATCCCGATGAGCGACACCGCAACCAGCGTGACGGCACCGATCCCCATGGCCACCCAGCGCGCATTGACAACACTCTCGGCCGCATCCTCGGCAGCCTTGCGGCCCAACTCGGCGTTGTACAGGCGATGATCCTCGAAGGCGTCCCACACGCGGGCCATGATGGCCTGGTTGGTCATGAGCAGGTCCCGCGCCTCTTCCATCTTGTTCACCCGCGAGAGCACGTAGACCCGATCGCGAAGCTGGTCAAACTCGGCCAGCGCAGCCCGGTCGGCGGCCAGCAGACTCTTGTCCTTCTCGTCGCTGAGCAGACCTTCATACTTCTTCAGCGCCTCATCGATCTTGCGATGGTTCGCGGTGATCTTCTCTTCAATCCCGGCCATCACGGCCGGATCGGACGCGGCGATGTGTTGCCACAGCTGGGTGCGGGCTGCAGCCATCGGTGCGAAGGCCGCGTCCAGTGTGAGAACGCTGGGCACCACGTTTTCATTGGCGTAGTTGGTGGTTTCATAGACCCGGCCCATCTGGGTCAGGCCCACGATGGCCAGGAGGATGATCCCGAAAGCAGCGGACAGGATCAGGGACAGCATTTTCTTGCTGACGGTCATGACGATTCTCCAAAGGATGGCCGACGGATCAAACCGGCGACAGAGTGGAAGGCAGTTGACGGGAAACGGGTTGGCGCTCGGTCACCTGCCGAACCAGCCCGGGAACATCAAGGATCAGGGCAACATCTCCGCTGCCCAGAATGGTGGAACCGCCGATGCAGCGGATATGACTGAAGACCTTGCCGAGGGGCTTGATTACGGTCTGGAACTCGCCGAAGAGCTGATCCACCACCAGCCCGGCGCGCTCCCCGGCGTACTGCACCACCACCACGTTCTCACGGCGGGGTGCCTCGCCCGGGATATCGAAGAGGTCGCGCAGGCGCACAAAGGGCAGCACCTCACCGCGCAGGTTGAGATAGCTCGCGCCCTGCTCGGGCTTGTCCGCCTCAGGCAGCTCGATGCACTCCAGCACCTGCTCCAGCGGCACCACGTAAGACGCGTTGCCGGCCCCGATGAGAAAGCCGTCGATGATGGCCAGCGTCAGCGGCAGACGCAGACGCACCGTGGTGCCCTGCCCTTCCACGCTGTCCAGATCGACGGTGCCGCGCAGCGCCAGAATGTTGCGCTTGACCACATCCATCCCCACGCCGCGCCCGGACAGATTGCTGACCTGCGTCGCGGTGGAGAAGCCGGGCTCGAAGACGAGGCCGAAGATCTCCTTGTCCGACAGCGCCTGGCCTTCACTCACCAGCCCGCGCTCGACCGCCTTCTGCAGGATGCGCTCCTTGCGCAGCCCGCCGCCGTCATCGCTCACCTCGATGACGATGCTGCCCGACTCGTGATAGGCGTTCAGGCTGAGCCGGCCCTGCCGCGGCTTGCCCCGGGCAAGGCGCACGTCAGCCGGCTCGATGCCGTGATCCAGGGCATTGCGCACGATGTGGGTGAGCGGATCGCCGATCTTCTCCACGACGGTCTTGTCCAGTTCGGTTTCGCCACCGCGGATGTCGAGCTGGATCTCCTTGCCCAGCTCGGCGGCTACGTCCCGGACCACCCGGCGAAAGCGGCTGAAGGTGGCGCCAATCTGCACCATCCGGAGCGTAAGCGCAGAGTCGCGCACATCCTCCACCAGCCGCGCCAGGACACTGGTTCTTTCCACCAGATCGGGCACTTTGAGCCGCCGCGCCACCAGTTGGGCGCCCGCGCCGGCGATGATCAGTTCGCCCACCAGGTTGATGAGCTGGTCGAGCTTGGCGGCATCAACACGGATTAGTGTGGCCTCCCCCGCCGCCGTCGCCTTGACCTGTTGCTGACGCTCAAGCGCCGCGTCCACCGTGGGCTTGTCCACCAGCTGCTGGGCCACGAGAACCTCGCCCAACAGGGGCGCGGGGCTGCTCCCGACGCTGTCCGGCCCCATTCGCCCCTGGGTTTCCAGGGCCTGAGCGAGTTCGTCCTCGGTGAGGGAGCCGCAGCGAACCAGCATCCGGCCGAGCAACAGACGGCCCTCGGGCATGTCGGCAAACAGCGCACGGTAGTCCGCAAGCGGGCCATAGGGCGGAATCAGGCGGACGACACTGTCCTCGCGGACAAAATCGAAGGCCCCATCGATGCTGGCCTGATCGGTTTCGCTGGCAAAGCTGAGCTCGTAGCCGATGTAGCAGCTCTCCGGATCAATCACCGACAGGGGTGGAATGTCGCCGAGAATCAGCTCAAGGCTGACGATCTGGCCGAAGGTGCCGAGGTAATGCAGGATCGACAGCGGGTCCATGCCATCCCGCAGCAGGTTGGGCCCGGAGCGCAGGGAGATGTGCCACATGCCGCTGGTGACGCTGTCGTTTCCGCGCACCGGCACTGCTGAGGGCGGCGCAAGGTCGTTGCCGTCTGGCCAGTCCACGTCGCTGAAGTCCGGCTCCGCCGGCGCGGCAGAAGGTGCGTCCAGGTAGGTCTGAAGCCGGGCGGCGATGGCATCGCTGCGCGCCGAGAGGGCATCGTCAGGGGCCTGCCTCGCCGCGACCCCATCGATGAGCCGCCCAAGCTGGTCACAGACCTCCAGCAGCAGGCCTCCCAGGGCCGGGCTCATTCCGAGGCGATGGTCGCGGACCCGGTCCAACACGCTCTCGGCCACGTGGGTGAAAGCCACGACGTGGTCAAGGGAGAACAGGCCCGCGGAACCCTTGATGGTGTGGGCGGCGCGGAAGATGGCGTTGACGGCTTCCGCATCGTCGGGGGTCTGTTCAAGCAGCAGAAGGGCCTCCTCCATGTTCTGGAGCAGTTCCCGGCTTTCGACGACCAGGGTCTGCAGGGCATCGTCCATTTGGGCACTCATCGTGACGGTCTCCTGCGTTCAGGCCTGCGCCGGAAGCGCATCGCTGAAAAATTCGGTCAGGCGGCAGAAGGTCAGCGCCTCGGTGACCCGCGCGCTGACGCTGAGCAGGCGCAGGGCGCGATCGGCCGCGGCCGCCTCCATACGCAGGGAAACCAGCAACTGGATACCCGCCGCGTCGATGTCGCTGACACCCGACAGATCCAGCTCCACATCACCAGGGGCGCTCATGGCCACCAACAGCCGGTCGCGCCAGTCCCTGACGGTGTAGATCGTCATTTCACCAGCAATCACCACACGGCTCGTGCCGAGCTTGCATTGATCGGATGCATTCATTGTTGTCTCCTCGTTGGGCGCGCGGGCACGATCACGGCAGGATCAGCTTGGCGACTGCCGTCAGCATCTGCGGCGGCTGGAAGGGCTTGACCACCCACGCCTTGGCACCGGCGGCCTGGCCTTCCCGTTTCTTGTCATCGCCGGACTCGGTGGTCAGCATGATCACCGGCGTGAACTTGTAGGCCGGGATCTGCTTGAGGGCCTTCACGAAGCTGATGCCGTCCATGTTCGGCATGTTCACGTCGCTGATGATCAGGTGGATCTTGCGGCCGTCGAGCTTGGTCAGTGCGTCCTTGCCATCGCACCCCTCGATCACTTCGTAGCCGGCGCCCTTGAGGGCAATGCCGACAACCTGCCGCAAGGAGGTGGAGTCATCCACGATCAGGATGGTCTTTCCCATGTCTGTTTCCTCAGAAAAATGTGATGCCTGCGGAGTCCGGGGCGCTGCCGCCGTCTCCGCGGTGCAGTGAATGTTGTTCGGGGGTGGTGTAGGCCTTGCTCATCTCGGCCATCCAGCTTGAGGCGACCAGCGCTTCCGGCTCGACCCCCACCCGAACCTCCCCCAGAGCCGACTCAAGCCGCGATTCAAGCCGCCCCATGTCGTCCGCCACATGGCTCAGCACCTGGCTGACCCGATCCTGGAACTGCAGCGAGATCAGCACCTCGGCGATCTCCCCGGCCAGGGCCTGGCCCTCGTCGGTGATTGAGCGGGAGGTATCCACCAACCCGCCTGCAGCGCAGCGCAAGCGCTGGACCACCTCGCCGATCCGCTGGCTTGACGCAGACACCAGGGTCTGGTCGTCGCGGGCGTAGCGCTGGGAGATCTCCAGGGTTTCTCCGATCGCCCCGGTTACCGACCTGACGGTGTCGCCAATGCGCTTGCCCATTTCCCCGGACGCGGTGGACAACTTCCGTACCTCGTCGGCAACCACAGCGAAGCCCCGCCCGGCCTCACCGGCGCGGGCCGCCTCGATGGCTGCGTTGAGGGCAAGCAGATTGGTCTGTTTGGCCACATCACCCACCTGCCCGGCCATGTCTTCCAGGGTGGAGGTGATGTGCCCGAGTTCGGCCACGTGGGTCAGGAGCACCTCCTTGTGAGACAAGGCCGCGCGCAGTGCGTCGACAATTTCCTCGAGTTCCTTCTCGGTGGCATTGAGGAGGCTCGCAAGATCGTCACCGGCAGTCGCCCGGGATGCGTCGAGGGCCAGTCCGATGCGCTGGGATATCTGGCCGAAGCGGGATGACAGCGCGGTAATGGCGTCCTCGGTCTGAGCACGGGCCACATGGATCTGCCCGACCCAGACCGGCAGCACCTGTTCGCACAGATTGTCCAGCCCACGCACATGCAGGCTCCCTTGGCGGGCTGCATGCGCCTCGTCGGTCAGTTGCTGGCGTTGGTCCTTGAGCGCCCTCCGATGACCACGCTCAAAGGCCAGGCCCAGACCGGCGATCATCCCCCACTGAAGCAGCGCGAGACCGGCGACAAGGGGCTGGATACCTCCTACAGCAAACAGCAGCCCCGCCGTTGCACCACCTAGGACGATCCAGGCCCAGGGCGCACCCCGGCCGGCCAGATCATCCACGGACGGGGTGGCCCGTGCAGTCATGCCCTGGTTCATCTTGTTTCCTCCTGTCTGTCACTGCCCATCTCCTCATGCCTGCGCCAGTTGCGCAGAAAGACCCTCACCAGCGCTGCCAGCTCGGAGCCATCCACCGGTGTGCCGACAATTACCACCTCATCAGGCAGGTCGCTTCTGAGCCCCAGCCGGTCTGCATCGGAGGCCACCAGCACCACGATGAGCATCGCCCGGTCTCGCCCTGCCGCTGTGAGGGTTCGTACCAGCCGGACAAGATCCAGGCCGGTCACGACGAGATCGATGATCAACACTTCGGGCGCCCGCTCGCCGATGCGCAGCAGCCCTTCAAAACCATCCTCGGCAACGGATACCCGGCAGTCGGGTAGCAAGGGCGTAAGCACCGCCTGCAGCGCCTTCCGATCCGGCTCGCTTTCGCGGACGACCAGGATCTGGAAGGGCTCGATACCCGCGCCGCCGGCACGCCGTTGCTCACCCAAGAGCCGCGCAACCGACTCGACCAGGATCCGGCGGTGCCCGCCGGGTGTCTTCCAGGCGTTCAGGCGCCCCTCCTCGACCCACAGCTGGGCCGTACGCACGCTCACTCCCAGCTGCAGCGCAGCTTCTCGGGTAGAGCAGGTCCGGGATGTCTTGGAATCAGTCATGGCGTTCGGTGAGTGTTTTGGCGATATTATCATTAATGATGTTTTACGCCGTATTTTTTGTATTTAATGTTTTTATCCTGTTTTGTAAGTCATCTCCTTACACGCCATGCGCATGACCCGACTTTTCCCGATCATCCGGGAGCTCAAAAAATACAGCACAAAACCTTGTTTTTAATAACTTTAAATTCTCTATCGGCGATCAATTCCGGATTCCATGCGCCATCCGCAAACATCTCACAAGCGCTCGCGGCTCGATAAAAACATAATCGTTTTTATCGTTTTTAATATTATTATTCGGTCCATCAAGCCCTTCACTCCGGAACGCAGCACAAAAAAAGCCCCTGACCGGTCTCCCGGTCAGGGGCTTTCTGCTGCATCGGGCCGGACTCACATCCGGCCGAGGTGCATTGAGGTGTTACATCTCGACGGTATCCGCCACTTCAGTGAAGGCCGGAATCTGGTCGAAGTTCATGTAGCGGTAGATCTCGGCAGCCTTGGCATTCACCACCTTGATCTGCTCCATGTACTCTTCCTTGGTCACGATCCGGCCGGCCAGGGCGCACATGGCGGCCAGTTCGGCGGAGCCCAGGTAGACACGGGTGTCGATGCCCAGGCGGTTCGGGAAGTTGCGGGTGGAGGTGGAGATGGCGGTGGAACCCTTGCGGATCTGGGCCTGGTTGCCCATACACAGGGAGCAGCCGGGCATTTCCATGCGGGCGCCGGACTTGCCGAGAACGCCGTAGTAGCCTTCTTCGGTCAGGATCAGGGCATCCATCTTGGTCGGCGGGGCAATCCACAGACGAGTCGGGATGTCGGACTTGCCTTCCAGCACCTTGCCGGCAGCACGGAAGTGGCCGATGTTGGTCATGCAGGAACCGATGAACACTTCGTCGATCTTGTCGCCAGCGACTTCGGACAGGATCTTCACATCATCCGGGTCGTTCGGGCAGGCCAGGATCGGCTCGGTGACTTCGGCCAGGTCGATCTCGATCACGGCGGCGTACTGGGCATTGGCATCACCCTGCAGCAGGGTGCCGTTGGCGATCCACTCTTCCATGGCCCTGATGCGGCGCTTGAGGGTGCGGGCATCCTCGTAGCCTTCGGCGATCATCCACTTCATCAGGGTGATGTTGGAACGCATGTACTCGACGATCGGATCCTTGTTCAGGGCGATCGCGCAGGCGGCGGCGGAGCGCTCGGCAGCAGCGTCGGAGAGCTCGAAGGCTTGCTCGACCTTCAGATCGGGCAGACCTTCGATTTCGAGGATGCGGCCGGAGAAGACGTTCTTCTTGCCCTTCTTCTCGACGGTCAGCAGGCCGGCCTTGATGGCGTACAGGGGGATGGCATTGACCAGGTCACGCAGGGTGATGCCCGGTTGCATCTGGCCCTTGAAGCGCACCAGCACGGATTCCGGCATGTCCAGCGGCATCACGCCGGTGGCAGCGGCAAAGGCGACCAGGCCGGAGCCGGCCGGGAAGGAGATGCCGATCGGGAAGCGGGTGTGGGAGTCGCCACCAGTGCCGACGGTGTCGGGCAGCAGCAGACGGTTCAGCCAGGAGTGGATCACGCCGTCG
>NZ_JBIJDC010000074.1:0-23026 GCF_044344315.1 Zoogloea sp.
AGGCGGCGGTGTGGCAGAAGGACTGCATCACCAGATCGGCGGAGAAGCCGAGGCAAGCCAGGTCCTTCAGCTCGTCGCGGGTCATCGGGCCGGTGGTGTCCTGGGAGCCGACGGTGGTCATCTTGGGCTCGCAGTAGGTGCCGGGCAGCACGCCCTTGCCTTCGGGCAGGCCACAGGCACGGCCGACCATCTTCTGGGCCAGGGAGTAACCGGTGCCAGCATCGGCCGGGTTCTGCGGCAGGCGGAACAGGGTGGACGGGGGCAGACCCAGGGCTTCACGTGCCTTGGTGGTCAGGCCACGACCGATGATCAGGGGAATACGGCCACCAGCACGGACTTCGTCGAGGATGACGAGGGTCTTGAGCTGGGATTCGGCGATCACGGTGCCGTTCTTGAGGGCGGTGACCTTGCCGGAGGCTTCGTCCACCTGCAGTTCGATCTCGTCGCCCATGTCCATCTGGCCGGCATCGATCTCGATGGGCAGCGCGCCCGCATCTTCCATGGTGTTGAAGAAGATCGGGGCAATCTTGGAGCCCAGGCACACGCCGCCAAAGCGCTTGTTCGGAACGAAGGGAATGTCTTCGCCGGTGAACCACAGCACGGAGTTGGTGGCGGACTTGCGGGAGGAGCCGGTACCGACCACATCGCCGACGTAGGCGATCAGGTTGCCCTTGGCAGCCAGGCCTTCCAGTTGCTTCAGGGGGCCGCGGGCGCCTGCCTCGTCAGGCTCGATGCCCGGACGCGGGTTCTTCAGCATGGCCAGGGCGTGCAGCGGGATGTCGGGGCGGGACCAGGCGTCCGGCGCGGGCGACAGGTCGTCGGTGTTGGTTTCGCCGGTGACCTTGAAGACGGTCAGCTTCTGGCTGGCGGGAACGGCGGGACGGGTGGTGAACCACTCGCCGTCGGCCCAGGACTGCAGTACGGACTTGGCGTTGGCGTTGCCCTTGTCGGCGAGTTCCTTGACGTCGTGGAAGAAGTCGAACACCAGCAGGGTCTTCTTGAGGCCTTCGGCAGAGGCAGCGCCGGTTTCATCATTGGCCAGCAGGTCGATCAGCGGCTTGACGTTGTAGCCGCCCAGCATGGTGCCCAGCAGTTCGGTCGCCTTGACCTTGGAAACCAGCCCGCAGGCCACTTCACCCTTGGCAACCTTGGCCAGGAACTCGGCCTTCACCTTGGCAGCGTCATCGACACCGGCAGGAACGCGGTAGGTCAGCAGCTCAACCAGGAAGGCTTCTTCGCCGGCCGGCGGGTTCTGCAGCAGTTCGACCAGGGCTTGGGTTTGCTGCTTCGACAGGGGCAGCGGCGGGATACCGAGGGCAGCGCGCTCGGCAACATGCTGGCGGTAGGCTTCAAGCATGGGTAGGTCCTTCCTAGACGGTGGTTACATGACAGGTTAGCTGACGTGCGCGACCGGCCGTTTCGGGCCCGGAGCGCCTCTCCCGAATGGACTGGCACCTTGTTCTGATGTGGCGGTGCCAAGTCTTATATATATTATATTTTATTTCTGTATGGATTGTGCGCCTGCACAATCCATAAATCCCGCAAACTCGACGTCCCCTGTCCTTCAGGACTTGAGATAGTCGGCCAGCACACTTTCGACCGCCTTCAGATTGATCGGCTTGATCAGGAGGTCGTCAAAGCCGGCCTCAACGAGGCTCTGCTTTTCCTCGGGAAGTGCATGCGCAGTATAGGCGATGATGCGCAAGCCATTGAACTTGACGTCGGCCCGCAGGCGAGCGAGAACCTCCTCGCCGGACATCCCGGGCATGCTGATGTCGAGCAGGACGATGTCGAAACGCTCGGCAGAAAGCCGGGCCAGGGCAGCCGGGCCATCCTCGGCCTCTTCGGAGCTCATGCCCAGTCGCGTCACGAAGGCAACGGCCAAGCGACGATTGATGGCATTGTCGTCAACGACAAGCACCCGTTTTTTCTCTGCGGAGGAATCGCTCATGGAATGGAATTCAGGTGTTTTAGCTAGGTTGCCCATCGACCGGGAGTAAAAGGGTGAAGGTTGAACCTTCGCCCACGCGGGACTCTACGACCAGATCGCCCGACAGCAGGTGCGCGAGCTCCCTTGCCAGGGCCAGGCCAAGGCCGGTACCACCCTGCTCTCGGGTCACGAATTGGTCCAATTGACGGAACTTCTCGAAAATGTGCTCGTGCGCTTCGGGGGGGATGCCCCGTCCGGTGTCCGACACGGCAAACGCCAGACGCTTGCCTTCCTGCCGGACGTTTACACCAATGCGCCCATTGTCAGTGAACTTGATCGCGTTGTTCAAGAGGTTGTTGAGAATCTGACGTACCCGCTGCACATCCATGTCGATACATCGAGGAATGCCCTCCTCCACCGTCAGCTCCAGGGTGAGCCCCTTGGCCTGGGCATGGGCGCGGTGGGTATTGGCGATCTCGGTCGCCAGGCTGACCACATCCTGAGACTGCCATTTGAGCTCGATCCGGCCCGCTTCGATCTTGGCCAGATCCAGCAGGTCATTCACGATATCCAGCAGATGCTGGCCTGAGCTATGAATCGTCGCGGCGAACTCTTGCTGCTCCGGATCGGCCAGATCGAGCTGGAGAAGCTCCGAATAGCCCAGAATGCCGTTGAGCGGTGTGCGCAGCTCATGGGACATATTGGCCAGAAAGTCCGACTTGAGCTTGTTGGCTTCCTCGGCGCGGGCCCGCGCCTCCTCTGAACGCTTGAACGAGACCTGAACCTCGTCGGCCATGCTGTTGAACGAGCGCGCGAGCTGCCCCATTTCATCATCCGATTTGACCTCCAGGCGGTGGGACAGATCCCCTTCCTGGAAGCGGCCGAGGCCATGGATCATGTTGGTGATGCGACGGGTGATGAACTGAGCCATCCAGATGGCCACAACAATCACCAGCGCGACCATCAGGAGGGTGGACAGACTCAGGGCCGCGGCGGTCTGGGCCAGGTTGTGTTCGATGGCATCCAGCAAACCGGCACGCTGCTCCTGGAAGGTCTTGTCCCGCTCGGCGATGGTCAGGCCGATGCGCTTGGCGGATTCGGTGGCGGCCCGGTGGAAATCATCCACGTTGGCGCCGATCGTCACAAAGCCGAAGCCCCTTCGGGATTCGCCGTATTGCCCCGTGTAATAGGGAATTGCCGCAGCCGTGGTCAGCTTCCACAAGCCGGAGAAGAAGATGACGAAGGAGCCGGAGCCGCCCTTCTCGGTCAGCTGGTTCCAGCCCGCACACTGGGGCGAGAAGTTGAGATAGCGGCAATCGAGGGCCACGGTACCGGCCTTGACCAAGGCACCGGCAGGCTTCTTTTTGAGGGACTGGTTGTCAAAGGCCGGCACTGTCTCCAAAAAATCCCGCGACGACTTTCCCGATGCCTGCCACGCATCGTAAAGGGACTGGTCCAGCCACGGTGTCACCGGGTCGCCGGTGGCCGGGTCGTAGCCGGGGATGAAGTAGTCACGCGGATGGGAGATTGCCCGGCTACGGTGATCCCACATGAAGGCATAGTTGCCAACGATGGCGTCGTTGATCGGGGTGTAGCGCGCGTCAGTGGGGCTGATGCGGTCGGTGAACTGGCGGATGTGGTCATGATCCAGGGCCAGGGTCACGTAGCCCACCACGGCCCCGCCGCGCACCACCGGCGTGGCCCAGCGCACGATGGCTCGGAAGGGCTTGCCGACTGGGTTCTCGGTGCCTGCGTACGCCGACTCTTCCGGCTTGAATTCAACCCCGGCCTTCTCGGCGCTGGCCGGCAGGTAGGGGCCGATCACCCGGCTGCCCACATAGGCGCCGATGACCTCCGACACGTAGATCTCGCCGGGCTTCAGCTTGCGCAGTTCCGGCCAATAGCGCTCGGCCTTGAGGAAGGTCTCCGAGTGGCGGCTCACGTCCCGCAGCTCGCGGGAGGTCAGATCGCCCTGGGTGACCTTCACCTTCTCGCGCCCCTGCAGATTCACAAAACTCATCTCGACAAAGAGCGGCCGCTTTTCACCATAGCCGACATACTCGGGCGGGCGGGCGCTGAAGGCCTTGGCGTTGTCGGCCTGGGCCTGCGCGGGATCGGCGGCCAGCGCCTCGTCCCAGGTTTCCGGCGCAGCAGGCTCCCAGCGCTTCTGGTCCTCCGACAGCTTCCAGGGGCCGTGACGGTAGAGCATGCGGGTGCGATTCAGCAGAAAGGCCCGGTAGGCCGCCTCTGCCGGCTCCACCTGGGCGGCCTGGAGCACATCCGAATCGCGATCGTAAAGAAAGGAGGCAACCGCCCGGGCCGTATCGGTGGTCAGGCGCTCGATCCCCTCCCGGGCGCGGTCATCCAGTGCCTTGATGGCGTCGCCGGTGGCTTCGTCATCCACTTCCTTGATGGTTGCAAGCATGGACTCTGCCATTGTCCCGGCCTGGCCGCTCACGGTTTCGCCGAGCTTCTGGGCCATGCTCCAGGCCAGCATTGCCAGCAGGAGCAAGGGCACCACCTTGATCACCACGAAAATTCCGATCAGCTTGCCGCGAATGCCGCCCATCCAGTGCTTGAGTCCCATGGCTCCGTCCTTGGCCGGTCCGCCCCTCCCGGGCACGGAACCGAAAATTGAATGATTCGATGCGCGTCCGCCAGTGAATAACCGGGGCATTGCCCGACACTTATCGGCCAATGCCTTGGATTCTCAAGGGGGGCCGCCAGCAGCTTGATCGAATCGATGCGGAAGACCGAAAATGGGCGCCTTATCCTGCCCTGGTTGTCCGATGCCCTCACCCTGCCCCTGCGGCGGCTCCGCCGACTACACGCGCTGCTGCGCCTCCTACGTGGACGAAGGGCAGCCGGCCCCGACCGCCGAGGCCTTGATGCGCTCGCGCTACACCGCCTACACGAAGGGCCGTGAGGACTATCTCAATGCCACCTGGCACCCGGCGCATCGACCGGCTTCACTGAACCTTGCGGAGGATGCGACGACAAAGTGGCTGGGCCTGGAAATCAGGGCCTGCCGTTCCATCGATGCAAGTCATGCCACGGTCGAGTTCGTGGCACGCTACAAGATCGGCGGACGGGCTTACCGGCTGCATGAAACGAGCCGTTTCGTTCTCGAGGACGGACACTGGCTCTATACGGATGGCGACATCCACCCGAAGTAACCCATCAGGAGGAAGCATAAGAATGAAACTCTATTTCTCGCCCGGCGCATGTTCCCTGTCCCCGCACATCGTGCTGCGGGAAGCCGGCTTTGAGTTCACCCTCGAAAAGGTAAACCTGCGCAATCGCCAGACAGCGTCGGGGGTGGACTACACGACCATCAACCCGAAAGGCTATGTCCCGGCCCTGGACCTGGGCAATGGCGAACTACTGACGGAAGGCCCGGCCATCGTCCAGTATCTGGCTGACCAAGCCCCTGAAAGCCGCCTGGCGCCGCCCTGCGGTACCCTGGAGCGGGCCCGCGTGCAGGAATGGCTGACCTTCATCGGCACCGAGCTGCACAAGAACTTCAGCCCCCTGTTCAACCCCGCCGCGAGCGCCGATGCCAAGGAAGCGGCGCGGGCCAACCTCGCCCGTCGCCTGCCGATCGCCGCCCAGGCGCTGGAGAACCGGCCCTACCTGACGGGCGAGACCTTCTCGGTGGCAGACGCCTATCTGTTTACCGTACTGACGTGGACCGGGCTGGTAGGTGTCGATCTGTCCCCGTGGCCCAGCCTGGGTGCCTACCAGGAGCGGGTTGGCGCCCGCCCCAGCGTGCAGGCCGCACTGGAAGCCGAAGGCCTGAAGCGCTGAACGCCGCCGGGTCAGCCTTCGGTCACAAGCTCGATGGTTTCCCCGGCAAAATCGACCCGCTGGCCCGGGCGCAGTTTGGCCCGCTTGCGGTTTTCGATTTCCCCATCCACCTGCACATCTCCGTCAGCCACACGCTGCTTGGCTTCGCCTCCAGATCCGCACAGGCCCACGGCCTTGAGGAGCTGATCGAGCTGGATGAATTCGCCTTCGACGGGGAAGCGGATGGTCATGGTGACGGGCTCCGGAATGATGCAGTAATACTGCAGGAAGGGCGGATTGTGTCAGAGCTGACACGATCCGCCAATCCGGAAAGCGCCTACACCCTTCAGGAAGGAATGCGCAACTTCTGGCCCGGATAGATCTTGTCCGGGTGGCCCAGCATGGGCTTGTTGGCCTCGAAGATCTTCATGTAGGAATTGGCGTTGCCATAGTAGGTCTTGGCAATCGCCGACAGGGTGTCACCGCGCGCAACGGTGTGGAACTGGGCTTCAGGCTCGGGATTGGTGACGCTGAGGCTGTCATTGACATGCTCCACGCCATCCACGTTGCCGCAGCACAGAAGCACCTTCTCGCGGGTCGCCTGATCGGCCACCACGCCGCCCACCGACACCGTGCTGCTCGTGCCATCAAAGGCCACCGTCAGGCCGCTGGTATCAAAACCCTGGGCGGCAATGTAGGCGGTGATGGACGCAGCGGCCTTCTGGTTCAACTCGGCGAGCTTGTCCTGGGCATTGTCGGCCTTGGCCTGCTCCACATCCTTGCGGCCGAAAAGCTTCTCACCTGCTTCACGCACAAAACTCAGCAAACCCATGAAGTGCTCCTTGTGTTGGTTCGGGGACGTACAGCCTAGCCCCTCGCACTGACAATGGCATCAAGATTTTGTGTCTAACTGTCTCGAATGAAGGCCCGCCGGAACTATGTCACTCGCCCAGGGGTGTCAGGCCGTGGCGACGGCGTGCGCGGGCACAGCCTTCATCACCGATCCCCAGCGCGGCGAAGGGCGCGAAGTCCCGGCACGGGCCGGGACGATTTTCGTAGATCGTGCAGCTCGCCTGCCGCCCAACCTCCCCGACAAGGGCGATGCAGCGCGGCGGCCCCTCATCGGTGCCGCGCATGCGTACCAGGGTGGCGGTGACGGGCACGGTCAGGGCCACCGGTACGCAGCCACCGGGCGTGGTTTCCAGGTCTGCGACATGGAAATCCACCCGGAAGCTGGCACAGCAGGCGCCGCAACTCAGGCAGGGATCAGCCACGGATCAGTTGGCCCCGCAACACTTCTTGTACTTCTTGCCGCTGCCACAGGGGCAGGCCTCGTTGCGCCCCGGCCCGCCCGTCGCAGCGGTAGCGGCGCCCACCGCGAGGGGCTCGGGGGCCGGCAGGCCAAGGGCACGCCAAGCCTGGAACAGATGCTGCACGGCAATGCCCTTCTCCTCCAGGGCGGCGAGCTGGGTCTCGACGTCGGCGGGCACGGCGACTTCTTCCTCGGGGCCGAGAATGGTCTCCAGCAGGGCCTCGGCGATGGTGGTGTCACCCACCTTGTCCGGCCACTCGGACGGCCACATCTCGAAGCCCTGCTCGAAGCCGGTACCCCATTCTTCACCGATGGCCGGATCGTCATCACCGCCCTGGGCATAGCAGAAGGGCTGCCAGCCTTCGGCTTCGCCCTCTTCGTCGCCTTCCTCATCACCGATGGTGAGGACCAGCTCGTTGTAATAGCGCAGCACCAGCTCGATGGCCTTCTGCAGAGTCGCGCCGGAACCGAAGCCCACCTCGCCCTCGTCGGCAGTCCATACCGCGGGCAGCCAGCTTTCCATCGGGATCGGCAGCGGCGAGGTGACGATGGCGGCCAGATAGCCGTCGAGCATCTCCAGGTTCATGCAATCGGCGGGCACATCGTCGGAGACCAGCAGCTCTTCGAGTTGCTCCAGCTCCTCGTCGGAGAGGGGGACGTATTGGGGGGCGTTCATCAGGGCACTTCCTTCAGGGTCGGTTGAGGATCGAACTCCACCACACACCGGTATAGGGTCTGGCCGGAATCCCGGTACTTGCGTTCGAAAGGGGTGAGGGGCGACGGCGCCTCGAAGGCACTTGTCTCCACCTGGCGTCCGGTGAGCAGCCCCAGGGCAAGGGCGAATTCTTCCACGTAAATGTTCCAGTTGCTGCGGCATTCCAACCGACCGCCCAGGCGTGGAACATAGGGGAACACCGGATGCGCGTGCCAGCGTCGCCCCAGGTGGCCAATCTTCGGCCAGGGGTTGGGATAGAGGATGTAATGACGGGCCAGGCGGATGCCGGCCTCGGCCATCAGGCGCCAGTAATCCACCAGGTCGGCGCGCACGAAGACCATGTTGCGCGGCATCAGGGCATCGGGATAGGGCTTCTTGCGGCTCAGGCGGTCTTCCGACTGATCGACGCCGATCACCCAGTGGTCGGGAAAGGCCCGTGCCAGCTGGATCGTGCTGTGCCCCACACCGCAGCCGGCATCGAGGATGAGGGGCGCGTGACCATCCCATCCGGCCAGGCTGGCCTCGAAGGCGGCCTTGTTGTAATCGAGACAGGGTTTGCGGAACGTGCAGCTGGCGTGCTTTGCCACCTGCGCCGCGAGCTGTTCATGAACACCCGGCTGGGCGCTCTCGGGAATCTTGGAGTTGGCGTACATCCGGCAATTCTACGCAGCCGCCCGGAGCACCGGTATGCCGTGGGCGCCCAGCACCTGGCTGACCCGTTCGACATCCCGCTCGGGCCGCACCGCCAGATAGAGCTGCTCCGCCGCGATGAAGTTGCGCCGCAGCAGATTAAGCCATTGCTTCAGGCGGCCCGGCGCATGGCGCGCCTCCACCTTGATCAGCACACGTCGCCAGAACTCGCCGATGAGGGGCTGCAACTCGGCCCATTCCGCATCCCGCTGCGGGGCCTCGACGGCACCGGCACGGATGCGCCGCGCCAGGAAGGGGTCGGCTACCGCGCCGCGGCCGAGCATCACGTCGCTTGCGCCGCTCACTGCGCGGCAACGCCGCCAGTCGTCCTCGTTCCACACTTCTCCGTTGGCCACCACTGGCACCGCTACCACGTCGGCGATCCGCCCCACCCATTCCCAGTGGGCCGGCGGGCGGTAACCGTCGGTCTTGGTACGGGCATGCACCACTAGGCCATCCACCCCGCCTTCAGCCAGGGCGCGCCCGCAGTCGAGGGCCCGGCCGGTGTCGGTGACACCCAGACGCATCTTGGCCGTGAAGGGGATGTGTGACGGCACCGCCTTGCGTACGGCGCAGGCAATGGCATGCAGCAGTTCCGGCTCGTCGAGCAGGGCCGCCCCACCCCGGTGGCGATTGACTGTGGGCGCCGGGCAGCCGAAATTCAGATCCACCCCGGCCGGCGCCAGGCGCACCAGCTGGGCCGCGTTGTCAGCCATACAGGCCGGATCCGACCCCAGCAGCTGTACCCGCACCCTGGTGCCGCTGGAGGTGGCGCTACCGTTGCGCAACTCGGGTGAGAGGCGGGTGAAGGCCCGCAGGGGCAGCACCGTGCCGGAGACCCGCACAAACTCCGTCACCGCATGGTCGTAGGCCTCGACGCGGGTCAGCACCTCGCGGAGCACGTCGTCCGCAAGGCCTTCCATCGGAGCGAGGATGAGGCGCGTCATGTGGGGAAAAACCTTTTCCATTCAAGGCCTGGCCGGGCGCGCAATGTAACGCAGTATGGCGCTGCAACAAAGGACTTTGCGCCGTACCGGGATGCAGGGCGGTAATATCTGCGATCTGCCACCCCCAAGGCGCCCAAGCCACCCCGAATTCGCCGGAGACTCCCGCGCCATGCGCCGTCTGACCCGCTCTTCCAGCGACGCCCCAAGCCGCCGCGATCTGCTGATCCTGGCCCTGCCGGCGCTGATCCTGATCATTGCCGCCTTCGCCCTGGCCTGGCAATTCGTGCGCCCGGCTGCTCCCAAGCGGATCGTGATGAGTACCGGCGCCGCGGGCGGGGCCTATCACTACTTTGGCGAGCGCTACCGGGAGAAGCTGGCCCAGGATGGCATCGAGGTGGAGCTGCGCCCGTCCTCCGGCGCGGTGGAGAACCTGCGCCGCCTCAAGACCGACGACAGCGTGGACGTGGGTTTCATCCAGGGCGGCATCGCCAACGAACCGGAATCGGAGGATCTGGCCACCCTGGGCAGCATGTACCTGGAGCCGGTGTGGGTGTTCCACCGCGGCCCGGCCGACCTGGACCGGGTCGCCCAGCTCCGGGGGCGGCGCATCGCCGTGGGCCTGTCGGGCAGCGGCGCGCAACTGTTCGCGCTGCAGTTGCTGGCGGCCAACGGCTTCGTCACCAACGATCCGAACCTGCGCCCCATCAGCGGCATGGACGCGGTGGAGGCCCTCAAGCGCGGCGAGGTAGATGCCTTCTTCGTGGTGGGCGCACCCCAGGCGCCAGTGGTGAGCGCCCTGCTCCACACCGAAGGCATCAAGCTGCTCAACTTCGCCCAGGCCGACGGCTACGGACGCCATTTCCCCCACCTGGACAAGGTCACCCTGCCCCGCGGCGCCATCGACATCCGAACCGATCAGCCTCCCCGCGACATCCAGCTGGTGGCCGCCACCGCCAACCTGGTGGTGAAGGCCGACATCCACCCCGCCATCGTCACCCTGCTGCTCAAGCACGCCCGCGAGATCCACAGTGCCCCCGGGCTGCTCCAGGCCGCCAACGCCTTTCCCAAGCCCCTGGACCACGCCCTGCCCCTGCACCCCTCGGCCCAGCGCTTCTACGAGAGCGGCCCGCCTTTCCTGCAGCGCTACCTGCCCTTCTGGCTGGCCGTGCTGATCGACCGCCTGTTCGTGATGCTGCTGCCGCTCATTGCGGTGGTGATCCCGCTCTCCCGGGTGCTGCCGGCCCTCTACAACTGGCGCATGCGCTCCCGGGTGTATCGCTGGTACGGCGAACTGAAGTTTCTCGAGGCCGAGATCGACCGCGATCCGACGCCCCCGACCGCCGACAATGTGGCCCGCTTTCTTGCCCGCCTCGACCGCATCGAGGAACACGCCACCCACCGCAAGCTGCCCCTGGCCTTCAGCAATGAGCTGTATACCCTGCGCGAACACATCGCCCTGGTGCGAAGTCGCTTGCGCGCCCTCACGGAAACTGCCACTGGCGCCTGAACGTCCAATCATTACAATCCCGCCTCGGGCCCCGTTCCGACCCGATCCGGCCCCCAAACAATCCTGAGCCCCCATGAGCCCGCACCTCGACCTCACCGCCCCCTACGCCCCCCTGGTCCGCCGCATCGAAACCGAAGCCACTGTCGAGCGCGGCGAAATCCTGCGCATTGACCACTTCCTCAATCACCGCATTGAGCCCGGTTTCATCTTCGAGCTGGCCCACGAGCTGGCCCGGCGTCTGTCCATCTTCCAGCCCAACATCATCCTCACCGCCGAAGCCAGCGGTATCGCGCCCGCCCTGGTCGTCGCCAAGACCCTCAATGTGCCCCTGGTGTATGCCAAGAAGTACTCGCCCCAGGTGGAAGCGCCCTCCATCTCGCGCATCATCCCGTCGCCCACCAAGGGCGGAGAAACCCGTCTGGTGCTGTCCACCCGCTATATCAAACCGGGCCAGCGCATCGTGCTGGTGGACGACTTCCTCGCCAACGGCCGTACCGCCATCGCCTTGATCGAAATGGCCCGGGAAGCCGGCGCCGAAGTGCTGGGAGCCGGCTTTGTGGTGGAGAAGCGCTTCAAACAGGGACGTGAACACATCGAGGCGCTGCAGGTCCCCGTATCCACCCTGGCCCAGGTGGAGCGCCTGGATCAAGATGGGGCCATCCTGACCCAGCCGCGCGAGGCTTGAGCCAGCCCTGTCATACACGCCTGCAGCCCGGCAATTCTGTATCAATGCGAAGCGGGATAAGGCTGTGTTATTAAGGTCCTTTACCCCGCCCCGGAGTCATGACATGAGTTTGGAGACTGGCGCGACCACCGCCCCGCGCACATCGCTTTCAGTCGAGGACGCCCGCCACCGCATCCTGAATGCGGTCAGCCCCATCGATGGCTGGGAACGGGTCGCCATCCGCGACGCGCTTGGGCGCGTCCTGCGGGAAGATGTGATCGCCCCCTTCAATGTGCCGGCCCACGACAACTCCGCCATGGACGGCTATGCCCTGCGTGCGGAAGACCTGCCCGATGGCATCGGTGAGCGGTCCTTCCGTGTGATCGGCAGCGCATTTGCGGGGCGAAGCTTCTCCGGCATCGTCGGCACGGGGCAGGCCGTCCGCATCATGACGGGCGGCGTCATGCCCGCGGGCGCAGACAGTGTGGTGATGCAGGAGAAGGTCAGGACGGACGGAGAGCACATTCTCATCTCCGCCGGGGTTCAGCACGGGCAAAACGTCCGCCGCGCAGGCGAAGACCTGTCTGAAGGCAGCGTGGCGATTCCCCGGGGCAAGCGGATCGGCCCCGCCGATCTTGGCCTCGTGGCCTCCCTGGGCCTGGCCGAGCTGTGTGTCGCCCGCCGTCTGCGCGTGGCCTTCTTTTCCACCGGCGACGAACTTGCCAGTATCGGCAGCCCCGCGGCACCCGGCCAGGTCTACGACTCCAACCGCTACACCCTCCACGGCGTGCTGACCCGCCTGGGTTGCGACCTCGTGGATATGGGCGTGATTCCCGACCGCCCTGAGGCCATCGAAGCCGCCTTCCGCTCGGCCGCTGCGTCGTCCGACGTGATCCTGAGCAGTGGCGGCGTGTCGGTCGGGGATGCCGACTTTATCCGTACGTTGATGGACAGGCTCGGCGAGGTGAACTTCTGGAAGATCGATATCAAGCCCGGCCGGCCCATGGCCTTCGGCCGTATCGGCAACACCTGGATGTTCGGCCTGCCCGGCAACCCGGTGGCCGTGATGGTGACCTACTATCAGTTCGTGATGGACGCGCTGCTGAAGATTGCCGGCGTCTCGCCCCTGCCCGAGCGCCCGCTGATCCCGATGGTGTGCGCCACCGCCATCCGCAAGTCGGCTGGCCGCCAGGAATACCTGCGCGGGCACCTGCTCTGTGAGGACGGCACCTGGAAGGTGCGCCCGGCAGCCGCCCAGGGCTCCGGCATCCTGCGCTCCATGTCAGAGGCCAACTGCTTCATCGTACTGAGGGAAAGCCAGGGCGACGTGGCCCCGGGCGACACCGTGGACGTTCAGTTGTTCGACGGGCTGGTCTGAGGCGGCAGATCGCCCACCGGCACGCCTGCACGGCAGAGACGTGGCTGCTTGTCACCACGCTTGCCGCAGGGGGTCTCCGCCTGCCCTGCCGGTGATGGCAAACCCTCCTCGTCGATGCGGGCCTCCACCGTGTGCCAGGCGCTCACGCCACGCCGGTCGAGTCTCAGGCTGAGCAGCCAGCCTACCCGGGCAGCGGGCAGCTCGAAGCCGTCGAAGACGAAATTCCCCAGGCTGTAGATGATCGGCCGCCCCTTGTAGATCTCGGCCCCCTGGGTTACGTGGGGGTGACCACCGACGACCGCCGCGGCCCCCGCATCAATCATGCGCCGGGCCAGCTGGCGTTGCCGCGCCGAGGGCGCGGGCTCCCGCTCCCACCCCCAGTGCATGAAGGGGATCACCAGGTCGGCACCGGCCTTGCGTGCGGCGCGGATGTCGGACAGCACCTGGCTGTCCTCACTCCAGGCAATGCCCGGGCGGCTGGCTCCAGCCTCGAAGGAGCGAGGTTTGAACTCGTTGTAGCCCAGCACCGCGATACGCAGGCCCTTGCGCTCGACCCACAGGGGTTCATGGGCTTCGGCCAGGTTGCGCCCGCCACCGAAGTAGCGGATGCCCGCGGTCTCCAGGTGACGCATGGTTTCGACAAACCCCTCCTGCCCGTAATCGCCCGAGTGGTTGTTGGACAGCGCCAGGGCCTCGAAGCGGCCCTTGACCGCAGCGAGCACCCTGGGGTTGGCACGGAAACTGTAGATCTTGTTGGCCAGTGGCGCGCCGGTGGTGGCCACCGGGCATTCCAGGTTGCCAATGCGGTAGTCGGCCCGATCCAGAATCGGTGCAAAGGCAGCCAGCGGGTCACGCCCTGCAGCCAGCGCCCTGCCCGGCCCATCGTCGAGCATGATGTCGCCGGCAAAGAGCAGCTCCAGATCGGCGGCCGACGCGAGCGTCGCCGTGGCTGTCAGCAGTGCCACGAGCAGTGTATTGACGGCCTTCATCGCTGCACCTCCCCACGCTGCTCGCACCAGAACTCGAGCTCGCTGTCACGCACCGGCTCATAGACCCGCTGCAGGCCGGTGAAACCATGCTCGCCCCGGAGACCCGGCTTGGGCAGGGCATAACTGGCCTGATGAATGGGCACCGGGCCATGCTCCCTGTCCACGTAGGTGTAGATCCTGACACCCGCGATATCCGCTGGCCGGGCCTGGAACACCAGCCTGAAAAGAAAGTAGCTCCCCACTGCGACAGCCTCAACGCCGTAAGGGCTATCCACATGCGTTGCGCTATGGACCCGGGTCTCGCCGCCATAGGTGACATGGCAATCAATGCGCTGGGCGGCACCGGCGAGGGCCGGCACACTCAAGCCGGCCAGCAGGCAGGCCAGGCCGAAGGGGGTGAACAGCGTTCTCATCGTGCTTCTCCTGCACCGGGCAGTGCCGCGGGAAGTTCATCCAGCTGCGCGGCCTCGATACGCTGGAAATGGGCGCTGATCTTGCGCGACGAGGTCTGCACCTCGGCCACGTCCTCACCCGCCTGGCGGATGTGGGTGGCGAGCTTTTGCATGCGTTCGTCGAAACGGTTGAAATCCTTGGCCAGCTTGCCGAGGGCATCCTTGATGACATGGATCTGCTTGCGCGTTTCCACGTCCTTGAGCACTGCCCGGGCCGTGTTGAGCACCGCCATCAGGGTGGTGGGCGACACGATCCATACCCGGCGGGTCATGGCATAGGCCACCACTTCCGGGTGGTAGGCGTGGATCTCGGCAAAAACCGCCTCGGCCGGGATGAACATCACCGCGCCGTCGGAGGTCACTTCCGGGAGGATGTACTTGCCGGCAATGGCATCCACGTGCTTCTTCACGTCATTGCGAAAGGCCGTCTGGGCGGCGCGGCGCTCCAGGTCGCCCACCTCGCCCTCGAACATGCGGTGGTAGTTCTCGAGGGGAAACTTGGAGTCCACCACCACCATGCCGGTGGGCTCGGGCAGGCGCAGCACACAGTCGGCGCGGGTGCCGTTGGGCAGGGAATACTGGAAGTCGAAGGCCTCGGGCGGCAGGGCGTTGCGCACCAGGGCTTCCAGCTGAACCTCGCCGAAAGCACCCCGGGCGCGCTTGTCGCCGAGCAGCTCCTGCAGGCTGACCACGTTGGTGGTCAGATCACCGATCTTCTTCTGGGCCTCGTCGATGGTGGCGAGGCGGGCCATCACGCTGGTAAAGGTCTCGTT
Source organism: Zoogloea sp. (assembly GCF_044344315.1). Classification (GTDB taxonomy): domain Bacteria; phylum Pseudomonadota; class Gammaproteobacteria; order Burkholderiales; family Rhodocyclaceae; genus Zoogloea. Next base: position 15,144 of record NZ_JBIJDC010000074.1, read on the forward strand.
GGTCTTGCGGAAGCCTTCGTCGAGCCGCTGGTTAACGTGCCCGGTGATGGCCTCGAGCCGCTCGCCGACAGTGCGGTTCATGGCTTCGATGCTGTGGGTGAGTTGCTCCGAGGCGGCCTTGAGCCCGCCCTGCAGCAGCTCCCGGTCGGCACGGGCGTGTTCAGAGAGGGTCTTGAGCGTTTCAGCCATCATCTCGCTGCGCAGCTTTTCTTGCCCCGCGGCGATGGCGCCGGCCAGCTCGGCCAGGCGCAGGGCGGTGCCCTCCTGGTGCTTGCCGAGCTGCCCGACGAAGGCCAGGTGGAGTTGCTGGAGGGCGTTCCGGGAGGCCGCCTCGCCGCCTTCAAGGCGCTCACGCAGGCGATCGGTCTCGCTCGCCACCATGTCCATCACCCGATCGCTGGCCGTGGTGGAGGCAGCCTGCAGCTCACGCACGAAATGCAGCTGCTGGTGCCCGAAGAGGCTCTCGAGGCGGGCGCCGAGCTCCTCGGCCAGCGTCTCGCGCCCGTGCTCCAGCCGGCGCAGCCTGAGGATCAGGTAGACCAGGCCGGCGAAGACCAGGACAAGGGCGGCAAACAGCCAGGGGATAAGGGCAGACAGAACAGGGGCGGACTCGGAATTCATCGCCGAAGTATACCGCCCTCACCTGTAAATTAGTTCAGCGCCCGCAGGCTGACAAGGGGCGGCTGGGCCAGCAGGTGGCGGGTGCCCACCCAACCGGCCAGGGTCACCACCAGCACGCCGGCCAGCGCACCGACACCCAGCGGCAGCACACTGGGCACGTAGGGCAGTTTGAACACGAAATGCCCCAGGGCCCAGCCGATACCCGTGGCCCCAGCCCCGGCCAACACACCGGCCACGAGGCCAAGCACCGCAAACTCGGCCAGCAGGGCCGACCTGAGCTGGGCGTTGCGTGCCCCCAGGGTACGCAGGATGGCGAGTTCCTTTTCACGCTCGTCGTGGGTCGCCTGTAATGCCCCGAAGAGCACGACGACGCCGGCCACCACCGCAAAGCCGAACACGAACTGCACCGCAGCGATGAGTTTCTCCACCATGCCGCGCACCTGGCCGACCACCGCCGCCACGTCGATGACCGTGAAATTGGGGAAGGCGGCGACGATGCGGTTGGCAAACTCCAGCTCCGATGGAGGCAGATAGAAGCTGGTGATGTAGCTCGCAGGGAAGGATTCGAGCATGCCCTGCCCGGCGATAACGAAGAAGTTCACCCGCATGGAGTCCCAGTCGAGCTTGCGCAGGCTGGTGATGCGCGCCTCGCTACGGGTGCCGGCAATCTCGAAGGTCAGCAGGTCGCCCATGACCAGCCCGAGGGTCTGGGCCAGGCCCTGCTCCACCGAGAACTGGGGCGTGGTGTCGGACCCATGCCAGCGCCCGGCAGCGACACTGTTGCCATCGGGCAGGCGGGTGTCGAAGGAGAGATTGAAGTCCCGGTCCACCAGGCGCCGGGCCCGATCCTCAGTGTAATCGTCGGGCCCCACCGGGCGGCCATTCACCGCCACCAGGCGACCACGGATCATGGGCTGCAGTGCGGGCTCCCGCCGACCTGCATCCTTGAAGAACTGACGCACGCCCTCCACCTGATCCGGCTGGATGTTGATGACGAAACGGTTGGGCGCATCTGCGGGGGTGGCCTGCTGCCAGTTGGTCAGCAGATCGCCCCGCACCAGGGTCAGCAACAACAGGGCGGTCAGGCCCATGCCCAGGGCCAGCACCTGCACCAGGCTGGCCACTGGCCGGCGGCGCAGGGAGGCGATGCCATAGCGCCAGCCACTGCTGGCCACGCCACGCACCCGGCCCAGGGCCGCCAGTACCAGCCCGCCCACGGCGGCATAAAGAGCGAAGGCCAGGGCAAAACCGCCCACCACCCAGGCACCCAGCAGCCAATCCCGGGCAATCCCCACCAGCAGACCGGCAAGCAACAGCGCGCCGATGGCCCAGGCCACGCCTTCCCGGGCAGCCATGCCGTCCCATTCGCGGCGCAGCACCCGCAAGGTGGGCACCCGGCCGAGGCGGATCAGCGGCGGCAGGGCAAAGCCAAGCAACAGGAGCATGGACACCGCAAGCCCGTGCAGCACGGGCCAGAACCCCGGCGGCGGCAAGGGGAAGCCCACCAGCTCGCCCAGCAGGCCGTTGAGCACGAATTGCACGGCGAAACCCAACGCACACCCCGCCACCCCGGCCGCCAGGCCGAGCAGGGCAAACTCGCCGATGAACATCGCCATGAGCTGCGCTTGCCCGGCGCCCATGCAACGCATCACGGCGCATCCATCCAGGTGACGCTCCACGAAGCGCCGAGTGGCCAGCCCCACCGCCACCGCCGCCAGCACCACGGCCAGCATTGCCGCAAAGCGCAGGAAGCGCTCGGTACGATCAAGGATGGAGCGCACTTCGGGACGGGCGTTGTCCACCGTCTCGAGAGTCTCGCCCCGCTTCAGGCGAGCCTTGGCCCAGGTTTCAAAGGCGGCGATGTCCCGGGCATCACCTGCGAGATGCAGCCGATGGAAGGCGCGGCTGCCGGGCTGGATGAGCGCGGTGGCAGGCAGATCGGCTGCGTTGATCACCAGCCGCGGCAGCAGGCTGAAGAAGTTGGCGCCCCGGTCGGATTCGAAGGACAGCACCGCGGCCATGCGCAGACGCGAGGCACCCAGCCCCACCATGTCGCCAGGACGCGCCCCCAGGGCGCTGGCCAGACGCTCGTCCAGCCACAGCTCGCCGGGGGCCGGAATGCCCGTCGCCGGGGCATCGGGCTGGTTGAGCCCGGGGGCGATGCGGATCGTGCCGCGCAGGGGATGGCCGTCCTCCACCACCTTCACGCCGGCCAGCTGCGCACCTTCGGCGGTGCTCGCCATGCTGGTGAAGGTGCTGGACACCACGGATTTCAGGCCGAGCCGGCTGGCTTCGGCCCGGTAGGCCGGGTCAAGGGCATGGTCGGAAACCAGCACCAGGTCGCCACCGAGAAGCTGATTGGCTTCACGCCCGAGGGCCTGGGCGACCCGATCGGTGAAGAAGCCGACACTGGTCAGGCTGGCGACGGCAATGACCAGGGCGACCACGAGCAGGCCGAGTTCGCCGGCCCGCAGGTCGCGGCGCAGCATGCGGAAGGACTGGGAAAGGGCAGGCAGGAATTGCTTCATGGGGTCTCAGGCAGCGCCACCGCAAAAAGATTCCGGCCGAGGCCGGAATCTGCTGCCACCGGCTCAGGCTGCAAGCGCAAGCCAGCGCTGCACCAGCCGAACCCAGTAGGCCACACCGAAGGGAATCGCCGAGTCGTTGAAGTCGTAGTGGGGATTGTGCAGGGTGCAGCCCCCCTCCCCCGGCCCGTTGCCCAGCCAGATGTAGCAGCCGGGCTTCTCCTGCAGGAAGTAGGCAAAATCCTCGGCGCCCATGCTGGGCTTCGGATCAATACTCACCTTGCCCTCGCCGCACACTTCGGCTGCCACCCGGGCGCAGAACTCGGCCTCGGGCACGGTATTGATGGTCGGGGGGTAGCCGCGCCGGTAGTCGAAGTTCACATTGGCACCGAAGGCCGCGCCCACCCCGGCGCAGACGCGCTGCATGGTGTCTTCGACCATGGCCTCAACCTCCGGCCGGAAGGCCCGCACGGTGCCACTGATGCGGGCGATGTCGGGGATCACGTTGTAGGCGTCCCCGGCATGGAACTGGGTGACCGATAGCACGGCTGCGTCCTGGGGGTCCCGGTTGCGGCTGACCACGGACTGCAGGGCCTGCACCAGCGCGGCGCCAGCCAGTACCGGGTCGATACCCTGGTGGGGCATGGCGGCATGGGCACCATGGCCCTTGATCTCGATGTCGAAACGGTCGGCGCAGGCCATTACGGGGCCGCGATGCACGGCGATCTCGCCGAGGGGCAGGCCGGGCCAATTGTGCAGGCCGAACACGGCTTCCATGGGAAAACGCTCGAAGAGGCCATCGGCGATCATCGCCGGCGCACCGCCCTCCCCTTCTTCGGCGGGCTGGAACAAAAACACCACGGTGCCGTCGAAATCCGGGTTCTTGGCCAGATGCGCCGCCGCCCCCAGCAGCATGGCCGTGTGGCCGTCGTGGCCGCAGGCGTGCATCCGCCCGGGGTGGCGGGAGTGGTGGTTGAAGTCGTTCTTCTCCTGGATGGGCAGCGCATCCATGTCGGCCCGCAGGCCGATGGCGCGGCCACTGGTGCCGGCCCTGAGCACGCCGACGACGCCGGTCTTGCCCACCCCGGTGTGGGTTTCGATGCCCAGGGCACGCAGGCGCTCAGCCACAATGGCAGCGGTGCGGTGCTCCTCGAAGGCCAGCTCCGGATGGGCGTGGATATCCCGGCGGATGGCGGTGATTTCGGCGTGATCGGCCCGCAGTTTTTCTAGAAGGTGCATGATGCGTCCCGACGATAGGCGGCCCCGGCGGCCGTTATGGAGAAATGATAGCAGCGGGGCACGCCCCCGCTCCACCGCAAGAAGCAGGCTCAACCGAATGAAACTTTTCTACGCCGACCACTTCGTGTTGCCCCTCCCCGAGGGGCATCGCTTTCCGATGGAAAAATACGCCCGCCTGCGGGAGCGCCTGATGGGCTCCGGTCTGTTCGGGGCCGATGACTTCCATGTTCCCGAGGCCGCCAGTGATTCCGAGCTGCTCCGCGCCCACGATGCCGGCTACGTGCAGCGGGTTGTCCGCGGCACCCTGGACAAGAACGACATCCGGCGCATCGGCTTTCCCTGGTCGGAGGCCATGGTGGAGCGCTCCCGGCGCTCTGCCGGCGCCACGCTGGCGGCCTGCAGGGCGGCGCTGGAGGACGGTTGCGCCGCCAACCTGGCCGGCGGCACCCACCACGCCTTCCGCGACCGGGGCGAAGGCTTCTGTGTCTTCAACGACGCTGCCATCGCCGCCCTGGCCATGCGCGCCGAGGGCCGGGTCGAGCGGGTGGCGATCATCGACTGCGACGTGCATCAGGGCAACGGCACCGCCGCCATTCTGGCCAACCGGCCGGAGTGCTTTACCTTCAGCATCCATGGTGCCCGCAACTACCCCTTCGACAAGGAGTGCAGCGACCTGGACGTGGAACTGCCCGACGGCACCACTGACGACACCTACCTCACCGCCCTGCAGGCTGCCCTCGGGCCGGTGTTTGCCCGGGGAAAGCCCGACATGGTGATCTACCTGGCGGGCGCCGACCCCTACGAGGACGATCGCCTGGGCCGGCTCAAGCTCACCAAGGCCGGTCTGGCCGAACGGGACCAGCTGGTCTTCGACAAGGTCCGCCAGCGCGGCCTGCCCATCGCCATCGCCATGGCCGGCGGCTACGCCCGCAACATCGACGACACCGTGGAAATCCACACCAATACGGTATGCGCGGCTGCACGCCACTTCCGTGCGCGTCAATCTGCCTCGCTATAATCAGGACAAAACCCCTACAAGGATTCCCCGATGCGCTTCGAAGGCTCCGACAATTACGTCACCACCCCGGATCTGATGCTCGCCGTCAATGCCGCCATCTGCCTGCAGCGCCCGCTCCTGATCAAGGGCGAGCCCGGCACCGGCAAGACCATGCTGGCCGAAGAGGTGGCCGCCGCCCTGGGCATGCCGCTGCTGCAGTGGCACATCAAGTCCACCACCAAGGCCCAGCAGGGGCTGTATGAATACGATGCCGTGTCGCGCCTGCGCGATTCCCAGCTGGGTAACGACAAGGTCAAGGACATCTCCAACTACATCGTCAAGGGCACCCTGTGGCAGGCCTTCGAGGCCGACGTGCCCACCGTGGTGCTGATCGACGAGATCGACAAGGCGGACATCGAGTTTCCCAACGACCTGCTGCGCGAGCTCGACCGCATGGAGTTCCACGTTTACGAGACGCGCGAGACGGTCAAGGCCCGCCACCGCCCCATCGTCTTCATCACCTCCAACAACGAGAAGGAGCTGCCCGACGCCTTCCTGCGCCGCTGCTTCTTCCACTACATCAAGTTCCCCGATCGGGACACCATGCAGCGCATCGTCGATGTGCACTTTCCCGGCATCAAGCAGGCCCTGCTCAAGGAGGCACTGGAAGTTTTCTTCGGCCTGCGCGAAGTCCCCGGCCTGAAAAAGAAGCCCTCCACCTCCGAGCTGATCGACTGGCTCAAGCTGCTGGTGGCCGAAGAGATCCCTGTCGAAGCGCTGCGCTCGCCGGACCAGAAGGCCAGCATCCCGCCCCTGCACGGCGCCCTGCTGAAGAACGAGCAGGACATGCATCTCTTCGAGCGCCTGGTGTTCATGGCCCAGCGCAACCGCTGAGATGCCCTGGTCGACGCCCGCGGGCGAATGAATTCGCCCCTACATCCTTCCTCCCGGACAGAGTCATGCTGATCGACTTTTTTCTGCACCTCAAGGCACGCAAGCTGCCGGTGTCCACCAAGGAGTTCCTGACCTTGCTGGAAGCCATCCAGGCCGGCCTCGCGGGTCATAGCATGGAGGACTTCTACTTCCTGGCACGCAGCAGCCTGGTCAAGGACGAATCCCATTTCGACCGCTTCGACCAGGCCTTCGGGGAGTACTTCAAGGGCATCGAGAGCATTCCCGGCCTGGAAGTGGATCTGCCCGAGGAATGGCTGAAGGCCATGATGCAGAAGCACCTGACGCCGGAGGAGAAGGCGAAGCTGGAGAAGCTCGGCTGGGACAAGCTGATGGAGGAGTTCAAGAACCGCCTCAAGGAGCAAAAGGGCCGTCACCAGGGTGGCTCCAAATGGGTGGGTAGCGGCGGCACCTCGCCCTTCGGCAACAGCGGCTATCACCCGGAAGGCATCCGCGTCGGCGGAGAATCAGCCGGCAACCGGACCGCAGTGAAGGTCTGGGACCAGCGGGAATATCGCAACCTGGACGATTCGGTAGAGCTCGGCACGCGCAACATCAAGGTGGCCCTGCGTCGTCTGCGCCGCTTCGCCCGCCAGGGCGCGCCGGATGAGCTGGATCTGGACGGCACCATCACCGCCACGGCCCGCAATGCCGGCTACCTGGATCTGCAGATGCGGCCGGAACGCCACAACGCTGTGAAGGTATTGATCTTCTTTGACGTGGGCGGCTCCATGGACGACCACGTGAAGGTCTGCGAGGAGCTGTTCTCAGCCTGCCGCACCGAGTTCAAGCACATGGAGTACTTCTACTTCCACAATTGTGTGTACGACCACGTGTGGCGGGACAGTGCCCGGCGCCACTCGGAGCGCACGTCGACGCTCGACGTGATCCACAAGTACGGGCCGGAGTACAAGCTGATCTTCGTGGGGGATGCCACCATGAGCCCCTACGAGATCCTCCAGCCCAACGGCTCCATCGAGTACAGCAACACCGAAGCCGGTGCCGTGTGGCTACGCCGCCTGGCTGACGCCTACCCGTCCATGGCCTGGCTCAATCCCGAGGCGGAACGCACCTGGGACTATCGCCAGTCCATCGGCATCATCCGGCAGATCCTGGGGGAAAAGATGTTTCCCCTGACCCTGGATGGCCTCACCCGGGCCATCAGCCACCTGTCACGCAAGCATTAGACTCAGGGCACCCGGTAGTTTTCCTGGGTCATGATGTCCACACCGCACTGGAGGTTTTCGATCCAGTCGAGGAAGCGATTGACCATCACCTTGCCCTCGAAGCGGCAGCCGTGCTGGGGCACGATCATTTCCACATCCAGTTGGCGGACCATGTTCACCCAGAAGCGACAGATCTTGTTGGAGATCATGTAGCGACGGTGGAAGCCGGCCATGGTGATCACATGGTCGTCGAAGTCGGTTACCGGCTTGGCTGCCTGATCATGGTCGACCAGTGATGCGCCCATGTCACCGGAGAACAGGATCTTGGACACCGGGTCGTAGAACTGGAAGTTGCCTTCGGAGTGCATGAAGTGGGCCGGAAGA
>NZ_JBIJDC010000030.1:0-43647 GCF_044344315.1 Zoogloea sp.
GACGCCGACCGGCGGTGGGAAGATTGACTGTTGAAGCGTCCATGTGTCCTCCAGAAGATGGTGTTGGAGGACATGATCGTCAGGGGATTACGAGCGACTGAGAAGATGACTTGGCTGGACGCTTACGTCGGAAAGGACTTCGAACACGGGGCGGGGTCGGGCAAGCATGCTTCTTGTTTCCTGGTTCATGACAACTCCAACAAAAGGTTTTCGGCTTCGATTCCAGTGATCATTTCATCCCGGCAGCCCTGAGTGCCTGTGCCAGGTGAACGCCACGGCTATCTCGCAATATACGCAGCCAAAAAAATGGATCCACCCCTGAATGAGCCGAGTTTTGCGAACGTGAGCATGCGCGATTGCGAATGTTGCAAACCATCTTGGGAATGAGGCTGAACCACTCTTGCACCGTTGATTGAGCGTCGCAGGAGGTGGCTTTCGGTACGACACGAGGCGATGCATAGGCCGCGTGCCGTATTGATCTTTTTGGCGATGCCTTCTTGGTTGGTAATGACAACGCCACCCCGTGGGCCGCGCTGGCTCTTAAAGCGCGCGCTCGAACATGGGAGATCCTTGAAGAATGAGTCCCGGCACCAGGCCGGGACGATGGATGCTGGAGACGCCTTTCTCAGGCAGCACGGGTGCGCAAGGTTCTCGCCGCGGCGACCATGTTGGTCAGCGCGGGCGTCACCTCTGCCCACTGGCGCGTCTTCAGGCCGCAATCCGGATTGACCCACAGGCGTTCGGCGGGGATGCGCTCGGCCGCCTTCTGCATCAGCGCAACAATGTGCTCCTGGGTCGGGATGTTGGGCGAGTGGATGTCATACACACCGGGGCCGATCTCGTTGGGGTACTTGAAGTCGTCGAAGGCATCGAGGAGCTCCATGTCGGAGCGGGCGGTTTCGATGGTGATCACGTCGGCGTCCATGTCCGCAATGGAGGCGATGATGTCGTTGAACTCCGAATAGCACATATGGGTGTGGATCTGGGTCTCGTCGCGGACGCCGTTGGCGGTGATGCGGAAGCTCTCCACTGCCCAGTCCAGGTAGTCTTGCCACTGGGCCTTGCGCAGCGGCAGGCCTTCGCGCAACGCGGCTTCGTCGATCTGGATCACGCGGATGCCGGCCTTCTCCAGGTCCAGCACTTCCTGGCGGATGGCCAGCGCAAGTTGCCTGCACGACGCCGAACGCGGCTGGTCGTCGCGCACGAAAGACCAGTTGAGGATCGTCACCGGGCCGGTGAGCATCCCCTTCATCGGTTTGCTGGTGAGGGACTGGGCGTAGGTGATCCATTCAATAGTCATCGGGCGGGGACGGCTGATGTCGCCGAACAGGATGGGTGGCTTCACGCAGCGGGAACCGTAGGACTGGACCCAGCCGAACTGACTGAAGACGTAGCCTTCGAGCTGCTCGCCGAAGTACTCGACCATGTCGTTGCGCTCCGCCTCCCCATGCACCAGCACATCCAGGCCCAGGGCCTCCTGCTCGCGTACGCTGCGTTCGATCTCCCGGCGCATCGCTGACTTGTAGCCGGCCATATCCAGATGGCCCGCCTTGAACTCGCTGCGTGCCTGGCGGATCTCCGCCGTTTGCGGAAAAGAACCGATGGTGGTGGTGGGAAATATGGGCAGCTTCAGCCATTCGGCCTGCTTGGGGGCCCGCTTGTTGTAGCGGCTTTCGCGCATGCCCAGGTGGGTATCGATGCACGCGACGGCGGCCTGGACGGCGGGATGGGTCACCCGCGATGACGTGCGCCGGGCGGCGAGCGCAGCCTGATTGGCGGCAAGTGCGTCGCGGACGGCGTCGCGGCCATCCCGCAATGCGGCGCCCAGCAGCTTCAATTCGTCGAGTTTCTGCAGGGCGAAAGCCAGCCAGGACTTCACTTCCGCATCCAGCTTCTCCTCGCTGGCCAGATCCACCGGCACATGCAGCAAGGAGCACGAAGGGGCAATCCACAGGCGCTCCCCCAGGCGCTGGGCAATTGGCTCCAGCCAGTCGAGCACTGCCGTGAGGTCAGTCTTCCAGATGTTGCGGCCGTTGATCACGCCCAGGGACAGCACCTTGCTGGAAGGAAGCAGGTTGAGGATGGGGCCCACGTCTTCACGACCATTGATCGCATCCACATGCAGCCCCGCCACCGGCAGATTGGCGGCCAGGTACTGGTTCTCCTGAAGCTGACCGAAATAGGTCGCCAACAGCAGCTTAGTTCGGCTGCTCTTGAGTTCGTGATAGGCAGTGTTGAAGGCGTGCCGCCAGTCCGCATCAAGTTCGGTGACCAGCAGCGGTTCGTCGATCTGCACCCATTCCACGCCCTGCTCCGCCAGAGTATCCAGCAGTTGGGCATAGACCGGGAGCAGGCGTGGCAGCAGCGCCAGCTTGTCGGAATCATCCTTGGCCTTGCCAATGGCCAGGTAAGTCACCGGGCCGATGATGACCGGCTTGGCCTTCACGCCCTGGGCCTTGGCTTCGGCGAGTTGTGCGAGCAGGCGCGAGGCATCGAGCTGGAAGTCGGTTTCTGCGGTGAATTCAGGGACGATGTAGTGGTAGTTGGTGTCGAACCACTTGGTCATCTCACCGGCGGTCACGCCACCGCAGCAGCCGGTATGGACCTCCGCGGCCTGGGCTGAACGGCCTCGGGCCACGCGGAAGGTATTGTCGAGCACATCCCCGTGAAAGCCGCGCACCCGCTCGGGCAGGTTGCCGAGGGTGAAGCTCATGTCCAGAACCTGATCGTAGTAGGAGAAGTCGCCCACGGGCACCAAATCAATACCGGTCTGATCAGCCCAGTGGCGCTGGCGCAATTGTGCGCCGAGAGCCTCCAGGGCATCGCGGGAAGAATCCCCCTTCCAGTAGGACTCCAGCGCGAATTTCAACTCGCGCCTAGCGCCGATGCGGGGAAAGCCAAGAGTGTGGGTGGTGGTCATGTGTTGCTCCGGGATGCGATGAAGCATCGAATGGTAGGGAGCAGAGTCAATGAAGTAAAATGGTCTTATCTCAACAATCTATGAATTTTTCTCACTCAAATGCTTGAGCGAATTCACCTAGCCGTCATTCTCGAAGTAGAAAACCGGGGTTCCCTGACGGCCGCTGCCGACACCCTGTGCGTTACCCAGTCCGCCCTCAGCCACAGCATGAAGAAGCTGGAACAGCAGCTTCGCACCGACATCTGGCGGCGCGAAGGACGCAGCTTGCGTCTTACCCAGGCCGGTGAGTACCTGCTTGCGGTCGCCAACCGGGTGCTGCCGCAGTTCTCCCAGGCAGAGGAGCGCCTGCGCCAGTTTGCCCAGGGCGAACGCGGCACGCTGCGCATCGGCATGGAATGTCACCCCTGTTACCAGTGGCTGCTCAAGGTGGTCTCTCCTTATCTGGCAGCCTGGCCCGACGTGGATGTGGATGTGAAGCAGAAATTCCAGTTCGGCGGCATTGGCGCCCTTTTTGGCTACGAGATCGACCTGCTGGTGACGCCTGATCCGCTGTTCAAGCCGGGGCTCATTTTCGAGCCGGTGCTCGACTACGAGCAGGTGTTGGTAGTCGCCCGGGATCACCCCTTGGCGCAGGCGCCCCATGTCACGCCCGGGCAGATCGCGCAGGAGATCCTGATTACCTATCCGGTTGCGCCCGACCGGCTCGACATCTATACCCGCTTCCTTCAGCCGGCGGGCATCGCCCCCAGGCGCCACAAGACCATCGAGACCACCGATATCATGCTGCAGATGGTTGCCAGCCGACGGGGTGTGGCCGCCCTGCCCCGCTGGCTGGTCCTGGAGTACGCCAGCAAGGTCGATGTGGTCCCCGTCCGTCTTGGGCCCGACGGTATCTCCAAGCAGATCTTCCTGGGCGTGCGGGAAACCGACAGCGCCATCGACTACCTCCAGGCCTTCATCGAACTGGCCCGCCAGCCGATGGCAGCCGCCGTTATGCCCTGACGCCCTTCAGCAGACTGATGATGCTGGAGAAGTCCAGCCCGCCATGGCCGGCCCGGCTGTGGGCGGCATACAGGGATTCGGCCAGGCTTCCCAGGGGTACCGGCGCGCGCCGGGCGATGGCCGCCTCCAGGGCGAGGCCCAGGTCCTTGAGCATCAGGTCGCTGCCGAAGCCGCCAGAATAGCCGCGGGAAGCCGGTACATTGTCCATCACGCCCGGTACCGGGTTGTACTTCTCGAGCACCCAGTTGCCGCCGGAGCTCGTCCTCATGATGCCGGCAAGCACCGCCGGATCCAGGCCGAGGGACTCGCCCAGGGACAGGGCCTCGCTTGTGCCAATCATTAGGATGCCCAGGAGCATGTTGTTGCACAGCTTGGCGGCCTGGCCGGCCCCGGCATCGCCCGCATGGGCGATGTTCTGCCCCATCTTGCGCAGCAGTGGCTCGGCCCGCGCCAGGTCGTCCTTGCACCCACCCACCATGAAGGTCAGGGTGCCAGCCGCAGCGCCGGCGGTGCCACCCGAGACGGGCGCGTCCAGCACCGCGATGCCGGCAGCCCGCCCCGCCTGGGCCAGCTTCTGCGAACTGGCCGGGGCGATGGTGCTGCAGTCGATGAGCAGGGTTCCGGCAGGCAGGTCAGCCAAAAGGCCGGGGGTCTCGCCGTCGCCGAGGAACAGCCCTTCCACGTGGTGGCTGGCCGGCAGCATGCTGATGACGACGTCGGCCCCGGCAACGGCGGCCCGGGCTGACTCGGCGATGTACGCGCCGTGTTCGGCAAGACGGTCCCGAGAGGCGGGATCGAGATCGAAGCCCCGCACGGACAAGCCTCCTTTGGCAAGGTTGGCGGCCATCGGCCCGCCCATGTTGCCCAGACCGATGAAGGCGATGGTGTGGTCGTTCATGTGTGTCTCCTTGATGTTGTCAGCCGAGATCGGCCAGGGGGTGTGAGCCCGCAGCGCGAAGACGGAAATGCGCGCCAATCTCGTCCGGCCCGACGTCCCGCAGACTGGCGTGGCGCCAGCGCGGGTTGCGGTCCTTGTCGATGAGCAACGCCCGCACGCCTTCGGCGAAATCACCTTGCACCGTGCACCCCACCGAGACCGCGTACTCCAGCCGGAACACGTCGGCCAGCGACAGATGCTGTACCCGCTGCCACAGGGCCCAGGAGAGGTGTGCCGAACTCGGCGCGCCGCGCGTGAAGGCCTTGCCGGCCGTTGCGAGCCAGGGATCGGCATCGTCGGCCAGGGCCGTCAGGCGTTCGGCGATGCCGTCCAGCCCATCGTGGCCGATCAGCGCCTCGATCCGGTCGAAGTGGGCCCGCAAAGGGCCCGCCAGGTTGTCACGCGGCGTTGACAGGCGATCAAGCAATGCGCCCAGGCGGGCGTGGTTGGCCTCGTTGCCGCCAGCGACCTCTGGCGCCTCCCAGCGCGTGTCGCCCAGCAGTCCCGCAACACGGGCTCGCTCAGACTCATCGACGATGAAATCCGCCAGGCCGGCAAAGCGCGCATCGGCGGCGCCGAGGGGCGCGCCGGTGAGCGCCAGGAACAGCCCCACATGGCCGGGCATGCGGCGCAGGAACCAGCTCCCGCCCACGTCCGGGTACAGCCCGATGGAGATCTCCGGCATCGCCATGCGGGTGGAAGGCGTTGCCACCCGGTGGGAGGCCCCTGCCATCAGCCCGATCCCTCCCCCCATCACAATGCCCTGCCCCCAGCACAGCACCGGCTTGGGATAGGTGTGAATGCGATAGTCGAGGCGGTATTCGCGCTCGAAGAAAGCCGCTGCCGCGGGCGCGACTTCGCCGGCCGGCACGGCCTTGATCGCCCGGTACAGGGCCGCCACGTCGCCGCCGGCGCAAAACGCCTTTTCGCCACTACCGTCAAGCAGCACCCCGACAATGTGGGGATCCGCGGCCCAGGCATCCAGCTGCGGCGCCAGTCGGTCGATCATTTCCAGGGACAGGGCGTTGAGGCTCTTCGGTGCATTGAGGGTGGCGTGCCCGAAGCGCCGGCCGCAGGCCGTGGGGATCTGACGCAGGATCACGCATTCATTGTCCATCGTTCGCTCCTTCATGCGTTGAGCCATTGCGGTTTGCGCTTCTCCAGGAAGGCAGCGACACCTTCACGCTGGTCCGCCGTATCGAAGAGCTTGACGAACTCGGCCCGCTCCACGGGCAGCGCCTCAACCGGAGACATGCTGCGGGCTGCCTGGATAAGGCGCTTGCAGGCCGTCACGCTGGTGGGGCTCTGGCGCTCGACGGACCGGGCCAGTTCAAGGGCGCGAGCAAGTGCTTCGCCCCGGCCGGTAACCTCTTCCACCAGGCCGATGCGCAGCGCCGTGGACGCATCCAGACGCTCGCCGCACAGGATCAGGCGCTTGGCCCAGCCCTCACCAACCAGCCACGACAGCCACTGGGTGCCGCCCGCGCAGGGCAACAGGCCTACCGCAGCCTCCGGCAAGGCGAGCACCGACTGCTCCTCGACCACCCGCAGATCGCAGGCGAGCGCACATTCAAGGCCGCCACCCATGGCGTAGCCGTTGATCGCGGCGATGGAGACACCGCGAAACCCGGCGAGCGCCTCGAAAGCCCGCCCAAAGGCATGGGACATCCCGGCGGCAACGGCCTTGTCGCCATCGGCGAAGAGCTTGAGGTCCGCCCCGGCCGAAAAGAACTTGTCGCCCTGGCCGGTCACCACCAGGCTGTAAATGTCTCTGTCGGCGTTGAGATGGTCGACCAGCTCGACGAGGGCCATCAGGCTCTCCTGGGTCCAGGTGTTGGCCGGCGGATTGGCCAGGGTCAGAATTGCGGTGTGGCCGCGCTTTTCGAGCTCGAGCCCGGGATAGGTCCGTGTGTTCATTGCAGTGTCTCCATGGAGTTGTCGTTGAGCATGCGGCGGGCGATGATGACGCGCATGATTTCGTTGGTGCCTTCGAGGATCTGGTGCACCCGCGCATCGCGCAGGTAGCGCTCCAGCGGGTATTCCCGGATGTAGCCGTAGCCGCCATGGATCTGCAGTGCCTCGTTGCAGATCGAGAAGCCCAGGTCGGTGGCAAGGCGCTTGGCCATGGCGCAGTAGAGGGTGGCACTGCCGGCGCCCGCATCCAGCCGGCTTGCCGCCAGGCGCACCATCTGCCGGGCAGCAACTAGTTCGGTGGCCATGTCGGCGAGCTTGAACTGGGTGTTCTGGAAGTCCGCCAACGTGCGGCCGAACTGGCGTCGCTCCTGGGCGTAGGCCAGCGCCGCGCTCAGGGCACCCTGTGCCGCCCCGACCGAGCAGGCGGCGATGTTCACCCGGCCTCCGTCCAGGCCCTTCATGGCAATGGCAAAGCCCTCCCCTTCGGCCCCCAGCATGTGCTGTGCCGGCACCCGCACACCATCAAAGGTGATCCCGCGGGTAGGCTGGCTGTTCCAGCCCATCTTGTCTTCCTTCTTGCCATAGCCGATGCCGGGGCTGTCAGCCTCGACCAGAAAGGCCGAGATGCCCTGAGGGCCTGCCTCACCGGTACGCGCCAGGACCACCAGCAGGTCGGTGGCACCGGCGCCGGAGATGAAGGCCTTGGCGCCATCCAGCACGAAATGGTCGCCATCACGACGGGCCCGGGTGGCGAGTGATGCCGCATCCGATCCGGCACCCGGCTCCGTGAGGCAATAGGAGGCCAGCAACTCCCCCATCGCCAGGCGCGGCCCCCATTTGGTGGCCACCTCCGGCCGGGCGAAGCGGGTCACCATCCAGGTCGCCATGTTGTGAATGGTCAGGTAAGCCGTGGTGGACGGGCAGGCGGCGGCCAGCTCTTCAAACACGATGCTGGCATCGAGCCGGGGCAGCCCCAGGCCACCATGTTCGGGCGCCGCATACAAGCCGCAGAAGCCCAGCTCACCGGCGCGTCGCAGGACGTCCACCGGGAAATGCCCCTCCGCGTCCCAGCGGGCGGCCTGGGGCGCAAACTCCCGCGCCGCAAACTCCCTTGCGGTATCACGGAAGGCGCGCTGATCTTCGGACAGTTCGAAGTCCATGATTGTGGCTCCGCGCCCGTGCCTACTTGAGGCTGATGGTGGTGTTGACCGGCGCCGCCACGTCGTCCTCGAACCAGCGCGCGGTGACTGTCTTGGTCTGGGTGTAGAACAGGACCACCTGCTTGCCGTAAGGGCCCAGATCACCGAGCTTGGACGCCCGCGAGCCGGTGAAGGAGAACAGCGGGACGGGCACCGGAATGGGTACGTTGATACCCACCTGACCCACGTCGATCTCCTCCTGGAACCTGCGGGCCGCCGCGCCGGACTGGGTGAAGATGGCAGTGCCGTTGCCATTGGGATTGGCGTTGATCAGGGCAATGGCGGCGTCAAGGGTGTCCACCGCCATGGTGCACAGCACCGGGCCGAAGACCTCCTCATCGTAGATCCGCGTCCCCGGCGTGACGCCGGAGAACAAGGTCGGGGCGATGAAGTTGCCCTTCGGGTAACCGGCCACCTCCGGCTGACGGCCGTCCAGCTCCAGGCTGGCGCCTTCGTTCACGCCCGCCTCGATGAGATCGAGGATGCGCGCCCGCGCGGCGGTGGAGATGACCGGCCCCACATCGGTACCCGGCTCGTGGCCGGCATTGACCTTCAGGCCACGCGCCCGCTCCACCAGCTCGGGCAACCAGGACGCTGCCGCGCCGACAAAGACCACCACGGAAGAGGCCATGCAGCGCTGGCCTGCCGCACCGAAGCCGGCACCCGCGAGGGCGTTGAGGGTTTGCTCCTTCTGCGCATCGGGCAACACCACCACGTGGTTCTTGGCGCCCATCATGCACTGGGCGCGCTTGCCGGCCTGGGTGGCGCGGTTGTACACGTGGGTCCCGACACGAGTCGAGCCCACAAAGGAGATGGCCTTGATGTCCGGGTGGTCGCACAGGCCATCCACCACCTCGGCCGCGCCATGAACCACGTTGAGCACGCCGGGCGGAATCCCCGCCTCCACCGCCAGCTCGACCAGACGCATGGTGGACAGGGGATCCTGTTCGGAGGGCTTGAGCACAAAGGTATTCCCGCAGGCGATGGCCATCGGGAACATCCACAGGGGGATCATCGCCGGGAAGTTGAAGGGGGTGATGCCGGCGCAGACCCCCAGAGGCTGAAGCAGCGTGTAGGTGTCCACACCGCCGGCCACATTGTTGGCCAGCTCACCCAGTTGCAGGCTGCCGATATTGGCGGCGTGCTCCACCACTTCCAGCCCGCGGAACACATCGCCTTCTGCATCGGCCAACGTCTTGCCCTGCTCGGCCGTCAGGATGGCAGCGACTTCCTTGAGATTCTCGCGGATGAGCTGCTGGTACTTCAGGAATATCCGTGCCCGGGTGCCGACCGGTGTCGACTTCCAGGTGGAGAGGGCCTTCCGTGCCGCGGCGACGGCCGCAGCCAACTCATCGCTCGTCGCCATTGGCACGCGGGCCAGAACTTCCTGGGTCGCGGGATTCACCACATCACGCCACTGGGTCGTGCGGGATTCAAGGAACTCGCCGCCAATCAGCAGCTTGACGGTAGGCACAGTACGGGGGGTGGAATCGATCATGCGTGTCTCCTTGACGTGTTTGTCATGACGGACCGGTTTGTCCCGGCACGTTCGGAGAGATCGTATTTACAGCTGCAGGAAACAACAATAAGCTATTGATGTAAACGAGAAATGTTGCGAATAAATTCGCACGTGGAATGATGATTCTGCGAATTGAGTGAATCCACCGGAGGAGACCCGAATTGAATCAAAAACTGTTCATCGGGCCACGCCTGAGAAGGCTGAGAGAGCAGGCCGGCTTGAACCAGGCGGCCATGGCCGGCCGCCTGGGCTTGTCCCTGAGTTATGTGTGCCAACTGGAGAACAACCAACGGCCGGTGAGCGCGGCCGTACTCCTCAAACTGGTCGAGGAATTCCAGTGCGACATCGCGGAGCTTTCGGAGGATCAGGACAGACGCCTGCTTGGGGAGTTGCAGACCATCTTCCGCGATCCGTCACTGGTCGGCAGACAAGCGGATCGGGTCGACATCGCCCGAATGGTGGAGCAGGTACCCGAGCTCGCATCGGCATTCATCGGCCTGGCCCAGAGGCACCACATGCTGCAAGAAGAATATGCGCTCATGGTGGATCGCATCCACGGCGACACGCAGCCTGCCACCCTGGCTCCGCTGCCCCACGAGATCGTTCGCGATTTCTTCAATCGTCGAAACAATCACATCGACAGCCTCGACCGCCTGGCCGAGGCGCTGGCCGCCGAGTTGCAGCTACGCCCCGGTGAGCGCGTCGCAGCCCTGCGCGAAGCACTGCGCAAACAGCACCGGATAGAGCTGATCCGCCTGGAGGAAGTGAAGGACGGAATACTGCGGCAGTTCGACGAGCGGAGAAGGCGCCTGGGTATCGCCAGTGGCCTGAGCGACGCCCAGCAGTCCTTCCAGATTGCAACCCAGTTCGCCCTGATTGCCCACCAGGAGGTGATTGATGCCGAGATCGCCGCGGCCGGCATCAATGAAGCCCAGGGGCAGGCCCTGGCCCGGCAAGGGCTGGCCCACTACTTCGCGGGTGCCCTGCTCATGCCCTATGCCGACTTTCTGGATGCGGCGCGCCGCGAGAAATATGACATCGAAGCCTTGCAGCGGCGTTTTGCCGTCGGCTTCGAGTCGGTCTGCCACCGGCTGTCCACGCTGCAAAGAAGCGGCGCCCGCGGTGTGCCCTTTTACCTGGTCAGGGTGGATCAGGCGGGCAACATCTCCAAGCGGCAAAGTGCCACCGCCTTTCATTTCGCCCGCCATGGTGGCGCATGCCCGCTCTGGCATGTGCACGATGCCTTCTCCCGCCCCGGCGCGATCATCACTCAGGTGGCCGAGATGCCCGACGGATCACGTTTCTTCGGTATTGCACGCACCATCAGCCGCGGTGGCGGCGGCTACGGTGCCCCCCGGAAACTCTTCTCCATTGGCCTGGGCTGTGAATTGAGTCAGGCCCGCCATTTGGTCTATGGCGATGGACTCGATCTCGATGCTCCGCACCGGGTGATTCCCATCGGCCCAGGTTGCCGGGTGTGCCCGCGGCAGAACTGTATCCAGCGCGCCTTCCCGCCCGCCGGACGAACCCTGGACATCCGGGTGGATCAGGAGTCCCTGGTGTCCTATCGCTTCGACGACGAAGCGCCAAGGGCGAGGCCGATGAACCTGTTGTAGCGGAACGGTGAGGGGAGGTGGATCGAAGGCACCTTGCCGTTCAGATGTCGGGCAATCATGAAGGCGTCTTCATCACCCGCTTGGCCACTTCGAGTCGGCGCCATACAAAATAATCAGTGAGTGCCTTTCTGGCTGCCTGACGGGCCCGATCCGGAGGGGCCTCCCTTTCCGTCAGCGCCTGCCTGGCATCGAGATCGGCCGTCAGAAAGCCGGGGCCGAGGGCCAGATAGATCTTGTCCGTCACGCGCTGCAATAGATCCTGCACGAAGGGATTGGTCTCCCAGTCATGATGAAAAGCCTCGAGATGCTCCGTGATCCTGAGCAGATCGGCCAGCTCGAATGCACTGAACTCGGTGACCGTGCAATGGTTGATGCGTCGATGAGCCACCGTGACCAGGCCGTCCCTGGCCAGTACCTTGATGGCCTCCCTGACCGGTGTGCGGCTGACTCCGAGCTCTCTTGCCACCGATGTCTCGTCGATGGCCGCGCCCGGAGGCAGCTCGTGATTCAGGATCCGGCTGCGCAGGGAATCGGCAATGGCCTCAAAGAGTGCTTTTGGACGAGGAATGGACTCAATCTGTGGCGCGGACATGCTCAATCCCAATACAAGCACCCTCCCCCTTCCGAATGGCTGATCCCGTTCGGAAGAGGCGAATAAAAGAGCCGCACGAACCCAGGTCCTGGAGAGACCCGCTCGGGAGAGAAGGAATTGGTTCGGCGGCGAAACCGTGGATCGATTTGCGGATTGCCGGGCTCGATCACCCGGCAATCCGCTGCGATCAGATGTAGCGTTTTTCGAGCGCGTCCCAGCCCGGTTTGCCCACCAGGCGCTGGCGCTCCGCAAAGGGCGTCACCAGACCGCCGGACTCCAGGATCTCCTTGTCGTCACGCAGCACGCCGAGGGCTTTCTGCATGCCCATCACCGCGCCCTGCAGCGCGGCATTGGCGTAGAGGACGATGCCGAAACCGAGCTCACCGAGCTCCGCGGCGTTGAAGATCGGTGTCCTGCCGCCAATGACCATGTTCATCAGCTGCGGGGTGGCGAGGCGCTGCGGGAGCGCCCGGATCTCTTCGGCCGTGGTGACGGCCTCGACGAACAGGATGTCGGCGCCGGCTTCGGCGAACCGCTGGGCCCGCTCGACGGCCGCCTCGAAGCCATGAACCGCCGCGGCGTCGGTGCGGGCCATGACCAGGAAATCCGGATCGCGGCGCGCATCCACGGCCGCCTTGATCTTGCTCACCGCCTCTTCGGTGGAGATCACGTCCTTGCCGGCAAAGTGCCCGCAACGCTTGGGCGCCACCTGGTCTTCGAGCTGAATGCAGTCGGCCCCGGCACGCTCCAGGGTGCGCACCGTGTGATACACGTTGAGGGCGTTGCCAAAGCCGGTATCGGCATCTACCAGCAGGGGCAGCTCGACGGCATCGCGGATACGCGCGGTGTGGTCGGCAATTTCGGCCAGGCCCATGAAGCCCTGGTCGGGCATGCCGAACCACATGTTGGTCACGCCGGCACCAGTGATGTAGAGGGCTTCGAAGCCCAGGTCGGCGATGACGCGTGCCGAGAGGGCGTTGAAGGCGCCGGGGACGATGACGCCACGCTTGGCGGCCACCAGTTCCTTGAGTTTCTTGCGGGAAGACATGGGGAGTCCTTGCTCAGAATGCGTCGCCGGGCACGCGGACCCAGCCTTCCATCAGAATCCGCGCACTGCGGCTCATGATGGCTTTGGTTACTGTCCATGTGCCGTCCACCAGACGGGCTTCGGCGCCCACGCGCAGGGTGCCGGAGGGGTGGCCGAAGCGCACCGCGCTACGCTCGCCCCCGCCGGCCGCCAGATTGACCAGGGTGCCGGGGATGGCCGCCGCCGTGCCGATGGCGACCGCCGCAGTGCCCATCATGGCGTGGTGCAGCTTGCCCATCGACAGGGCGCGCACCAGCAGGTCCACCTGGTCGGCGCTGATGGGCCTGCCCGATGAGGAAATGTAGCCATGGGGGGGCGCGACGAAGGCGATCTTGGGGGTGTGCTGGCGGGTGGCGGCCTCTTCGGGGGTCTTGATCAGACCCATGCGCAGGGCCCCGGCCACGCGGATCGCCTCGAAGCGGGCCAGGGCTGCCGGGTCGCCATTGATGGCTTCGCGCAGCTCGGTGCCGGTGTAGCCGATCTCGGCGGCATTGACGAAGACGGTCGGAATGCCGGCCGAGATCATCGTTGCCTTGAAGGTGCCGACGCCCGGCACTTCCAGCTCATCCACAGGCTTGCCGGTGGGGAACAGGGCACCGCGCTCCTCCCCTTCATCGGACGGTTCGACGAACTCCAGCATGATCTCGGCGGCCGGAAAATTCACGCCGTCGAGCTCGAAATCGCCCGTTTCCTGGACCTGCCCCGCCCTCACCGGCACGTGGGCGATGATGGTCTTGCCGATGTTGGCTTGCCAGATCCTCACCACGCAGACGCCGTCGTGGGGGACGCGCGCCGGATCCATCAGCCCGGCGTGGAGGGCGAAGGCGCCCGCAGCGGTGGACAGGTTGCCGCAGTTGCCGCTCCAGTCCACAAAGTCCTTGTCGATGGAGACCTGCCCGTAGAGGTAGTCCACATCGTGATCCGGCCGGGTGCTGCGGGACAGGATCACGCACTTGCTGGTGCTCGAGGTGGCCCCGCCCATGCCGTCGATATGGGTAGCGTAGGGGTCGGGGCTGCCGATCACGCGTTGGAACAAGCGGTCACGGGCCTTGCCCGGTACGCGACAGGATTCCGGCAGGTCGTCCAGCCGGAAGAACACTCCCTTGCTGGTGCCACCGCGCATGTAGGTGGCAGGAATGCGGATCTGGGGAACAGCGCTCATCAGGCGGTTTCCTTTTCAGTGGCCAGGAAGTCCTGGGCGAAACGCTGCAGGACGCCACCGGCTTCGTAGATCGAAACTTCTTCGGCCGTGTCCAGCCGGCAGGTGACGGGCAGCTCAATGGTCTGCCCGTTCCGGCGGTGGATCACCAGGGTCAGGTCGGTGCGCGGCTGGCGCGCGCCGATCACATCATAGGTTTCGGTGCCATCCAGGCCCAGCGTCAGGCGGGTGGTGCCGGGTTTGAACTCCAGGGGCAGCACCCCCATGCCCACCAGATTGGTCCGGTGGATACGTTCGAAGCCTTCGGCCACGATGGCCTCCACCCCTGCCAGGCGCACGCCCTTGGCCGCCCAGTCCCGGGACGAGCCCTGGCCGTAGTCGGCCCCGGCGACGATGATCAGGGGCTGCAGACGCAGCATGTAGGTTTCGATGGCTTCCCACATGCGCATCACCTGCCCTTCCGGCTCGACCCGCGCCAGCGAGCCCGCGCGGACGCTGCCATCGGCGTTGCGCACCATCTCGTTTCTGAGGGTCGGGTTGGCAAAGGTGGCACGCATGGCGGTCATGTGATCGCCCCGATGGGTGGCGTAGGAGTTGAAGTCTTCCTCCGGCAGGCCCATCTTCGCCAGGTATTCGCCGGCCGCCGAATCGGGAAGGATGGCGTTGGACGGCGACAGATGGTCGGTGGTGATGTTGTCCGGCAGGATGGCCAGGGGCCGCATGCCCTGCAGGGTCCGCTCGGCGGCCAGCATGCCCTCCCAGTAGGGCGGACGGCGGATGTAGGTGGACCGTGGGCGCCAGGCGTAGAGGGGGTTGATGGCGGTGCCCTCATCCCGGCGGGGGGCGAACATCGGTTCGTAGATCTGGCGGAACTGCTCGGGTTTCACGGCGCGGGCGACGATGGCGTCGATCTCCTCGTCGGATGGCCACAGGTCCTTCAGGCGGATCTCCCTGCCGTCCACCACGGCGAGCACGTCCTGCTCGATGTCGAAGCGCATCGTGCCGGCAATGGCGTAGGCCACCACCAGGGGCGGCGAGGCCAGGAAGGCCTGCTTGGCGTAGGGGTGGATGCGCCCGTCGAAGTTGCGGTTACCGGAGAGCACAGCGGTGGCGTAGAGATCGCGCTCGATGATCTCCTGCTGGATCGCCGGATCCAGGGCGCCGGACATGCCGTTGCAGGTGGTGCAGGCATACCCGACGATGCCGAAGCCGAGCTTCTCGAGTTCGGAGAGCAGCCCCGCCTCTTCCAGATACAGTCTGGCCACCTTTGACCCCGGCGCAAACGAGGTCTTGACCCAGGGCTTGCGGACAAGGCCCAGGGCGTTGGCGTTGCGGGCCAGCAAGCCGGCGGCCACCACGTTGCGCGGGTTGGAGGTGTTGGTGCAGCTGGTGATGGCGGCGATGATCACCGCGCCGTCGGGCAGCAGACCCTCATATTCTTCCGCCCGAGCCATTTCCAGCTTGACCGGGCCGGCGATACCGCGCTGGGTGAGCGCCGAGGTCGGCAGGCGCTTGTGGGGGTTGGACGGGCCGGCCATGTTGCGCACCACCGTCGTCAGGTCAAACTCCAGCACTCTTTCGTACTTCGCTGTCTTCAGTGTGTCCGCCCACAGGCCGGTGATCTTCGCGTACAGCTCCACCAGCGCGACCTGCTCCGGCGTGCGGCCGGTGAGCTTCAGATAGTCGATGGTTTGCGCATCGATGTAGAACATGGCGGCGGTGGCGCCGTACTCGGGACACATGTTGGAGATGGTGGCCCGATCACCGATGGACAGGCTGTCGGCCCCTTCGCCAAAGAACTCCACCCACGCACCGACGACCCGCTCCTGGCGCAGGAACTCGGTGAGCGCCAGCACGATGTCGGTGGCGGTGATGCCGGGTTGACGGGTGCCCGTCAGCCTGACACCGACGATGTCGGGCAGGCGCATCATCGACGCCCGGCCCAGCATGACGGTTTCCGCTTCGAGGCCCCCCACGCCGATGGCGATCACACCCAGGGCGTCCACATGGGGCGTATGACTGTCGGTGCCGACGCAGGTGTCGGGAAAGGCGACGCCGTCCCGCACCTGGATCACCGGCGACATTTTCTCCAGGTTGATCTGGTGCATGATCCCGTTGCCCGCCGGAATCACATCCACATTCTCGAAGGCCCGCTTGGTCCATTCGATGAAATGGAAGCGGTCTTCATTGCGGCGGTCTTCCACTGCCCGGTTCTTGGCGAAGGCCTCCGGATCGAAGCCGCCGTATTCCACCGCCAGGGAGTGATCGACGATGAGCTGGGTCGGCACCACGGGATTGACCTTGGCCGGATCGCCACCCTGATCGGCAATGGCGTCGCGCAGGCCGGCGAGGTCCACCAACGCGGTCTGGCCGAGGATGTCATGGCAGACCACCCGGGCCGGGTACCAGGGGAAGTCCATGTCACGCCGGCCCTCTATGATCTGCACCAGCGCATCGGTGAGCATGGCCGGGTCGCAGCGGCGGACCAGTTGCTCCGCCAGCACGCGGGCGACATAGGGCAGCCCGTCGTAGGCGCCTGGGCGGATGGCCTCGATGGCGGCACGGGCGTCAAAGTAGTCCAGCCGGGTGCCGGGCAGGAATTTGCGGTAAGCAGTGTTCATGGTCACCTGGCCCTTACTGGCGCTGCTCGATGGGCACGAAGACCCGGTTTTCCGGCCCGACATAGTTCGCACTCGGACGGATGATCTTGTTGTCGATACGCTGCTCGATGATGTGTGCCGCCCAGCCGGAGCTGCGGGCGATCACGAAGAGCGGGGTGAACATGGCCGTCGGGACGCCCATCATGTGGTAGCTCACGGCGCTGAACCAATCCAGGTTGGGGAACATCTGCTTGACCTCCCACATCACGGCTTCCAGGCGGGCTGCGATGTCGTACATCTTGGTGGAGCCTGCATCCACCGACAGTTCGGCCGCGACCCCCTTGATCACCTCGTTACGGGGGTCGGACACGGTATAGACCGGGTGGCCGAAACCAATCACGACCTCCTTGGCCTCAACGCGGCGACGGATGTCGGCCTCGGCTTCATCCGGGCTGTCGTAACGCTTCTGGATCTCGAAGGCCACCTCGTTGGCGCCCCCGTGCTTGGGGCCCCGCAGTGCACCGATGGCGCCGGTGATGGCCGAGTAGATGTCCGACCCCGTGCCGGCGATGACCCGGCCGGTGAAGGTGGAGGCATTGAATTCGTGCTCGGCGTAGAGGATCAGGGAGGTGTGCATGGCACGCTCCCACAGGGCCGAGGGCTTCTGCCCGTGCAGCAGGTGCAGGAAATGCGCGCCAATGGAGTCGTCATCCGTCTCCACATCGATGCGCTTGCCGTTGGTGGACCAGTGGTACCAGTAGAGCAGCATGGACCCCAGGGAGGCCATCAGGCGATCGGCGATGTCCCGTGCGCCCGGGATGTTATGGTCGTCCTTCTCCGGCAGGGCGCAGCCCAGCGCCGATACCCCGGTGCGCATCACGTCCATCGGATGGGCAGAAGCCGGCAGGCATTCCAGGGCTTCCTTGACGTTCGTCGGCAGTCCGCGCAGGGCCCTGAGCCTGGCCTTGTAGGCCTTCAGCTCCGCCCGGGTCGGTAGCTTGCCATGCACCAGCAGGTGGGCCACCTCTTCGAACTGGCAGCGCTTGGCGATATCGAGGATGTCGTAACCCCGGTAGTGCAGGTCATTGCCGCTCTTGCCCACGGTGCACAGGGCGGTGTCGCCGGCGGTGATGCCCGAGAGGGCCACCGACTTCTTGGGCTTGAATGAGGACTCTTGTGGTGTGTTCATTCCTGTCTCCTATGCAATCCGGCTAGGGCTTGCGCTTGTCTTGAGGAGTTCGCAATATACGCACCCTGACCGCAGTGACGAGCACTAAAAAGGCGAAGCGTTGCGAACACGATCCTGCGAAATTGCGAATATTGCGAAGATGCCATTCATTCAAACTCAAGAGAGGAGCACCAGATGAAGAAGACCTTCATGGGAATCCGTCTGCGACGCTTTCGTGAAGAGCGGGGCCTTACCCAGGTTGCCCTGGCCCGGGCCCTTGAGCTCTCCCCCAGCTACCTCAATCAGCTCGAGCAGAACCAGCGCCCCCTCAGCGTGCCGGTGCTGCTCAAGCTCAACGCCGTGTTCGGCGTCGATGTCCAGCAGTTCTCCGAGGACGACGAAGCCCGTCTCATCGCAGACCTGCGTGAAGTCTTCCTGTCTGCCCCCGGCGAGACCACGGTGTCCACCGCCGAGATCCGTGAGCTGGCGGCCAACATGCCCGCCGTGGCGCGCACGCTGATCGCAGCGGCACGTTTCGCCCGGCCCCCATGCCCTACGAGGAGGTGCGGGATTTCTTCTACGCCCGACACAATCACATCGACGAACTCGACCGCCTGGCCGAGTCGATCTTTGAATCCTGTGGCGACGGCAGGGATCTGGTCGCCGCCCTCACCCAGCGCCTGGAATCGGGGCACGGCGTGCGGGTCGCCATCGACAAGGACGACGGTGGTGCCCAGCGCAGCTATGACAGTGCCGCCCGGGTGCTGCGCCTGTCCTCGCGCCTCCAGTGGGGGCAGCAGGCCTTCCAGCTCGCCACCCAGATCGCCTTTCTCGAGGCCGGCAGCCTCATCGACGGGCTGGCGAGCGAAAGCAGCTTTGCCCTGGAAGAGTCCCGCGCCCTCGCCCGCATCGGCCTCGCCAGCTACTTTGCCGGAGCGCTGGTGCTGCCCTACAGCCGCTTCCTGGAGGCCGCCGAGGCGCTCCGCTACGACATCGGCCTGCTGGAAAGGCAGTTTGGCGTGGGCTTCGAGACGGTCTGCCACCGCCTGTCCACCCTTCAGCGCCCTGCTGCCCGCGGTGTGCCCTTCTTCTTCATCCGGGTGGATCGGGCTGGCAACATCTCCAAGCGTCAATCCGCCACCGATTTCCACTTCTCGCGCATCGGCGGCACCTGCCCCCTGTGGAATGTGTACGAGGCCTTCACCTCACCGGGGCGCATCTTCACCCAGATTGCGGCCATGCCCGACGGGCGCCGTTACCTGTGGATCGCCCGCACCACATCCCGGGAAGCCGGTGCCTATGGCTCTCCGGAGAAGACCTTCTCCATTGGCCTGGGCTGCGACCTGCGCCACGCGGACCGGCTGATCTACTCCCGCGGGCTGGACCTCGCCACCCCCGAGGCCGCCACGCCCATCGGCGCCGGCTGCAAGGTGTGCGAGCGGGATCATTGCTCACAGCGGGCCTTCCCGGCCATGGGGCGAAGCCTGTCCATCGACGCAGACCACCGCTACTTCGAGCCCTATCGCCAGGACTGAGGGCGCCCCGCCCTACTCCCAGGCCAGGGCACCTCCCGTCTGGTACTCGGTGACCCGCGTCTCGAAGAAGTTCTTCTCCTTGCGCAGGTTGGCCTGTTCGTCGAGCCAGGGCAGGACGTTCTCGGCACCGGGGAAGGGTTCGGCGAGGCCGACCTGGCGGGCCCGGCGGTTGGCCATGAAGCGGAACTGGCGGGTATGCAGGTCGGCGTTGTAGCCCAGGATGGGGTCGCGCAGGATGTAGGCGGCGTAGGCCGACTCGGCGGCTTCGGCTTCGTCCCACAGGGCCTTCAGGGCGGCGGGGTCGAGGCTCAGGTCCTCTTCCTTGAGCAGTTCGCGCACCACCCGGATGCCGAAGGCGCAGTGCAGCACCTCGTCGCGCATGATGTACTGCAGCTGCTCGGCGGCGCCCTTCATCAGGCCCCGGCGCTGCAGGGCGAAGATGGGGGTGAAGCCGTTGTAGAACCAGCAGCCTTCGAAGATCGCCGCGAAGAAGAAGTAGGACAGGGCGAATTCGTGCAGGTTGTCCCGGTCGGTCAGGTCGAAGTCGGGCCGCATCACCCGCTCCAGGCGCCGGTTGGCCAGGGCGATCTTGCCGTGGATGGCGGGCACCACCCGGTAGCGGTTGTAGATCTCCTGCTGGTCGAGGCCGATGCTCTCGATGCAGTGCTGGTAGGTCCAGGTGTGCAGGGCTTCTTCGTATACCTGGCGGGCCTGGTAGATCTGCAGCTCGGGGGCGCTCATCTTCTCCATCACCGCCAGGCCGATGTTGCGCATGGCCAGGATGTCGGAGGTGGTGAGGTAGGCCAGCACGTTCTCGAAGACGTGGCGTTCGGCGCCGCTGAGCTTGTGGTGGTAGTCGTGCACGTCCTGGGCCATGGAGATTTCCAGGGGCGTCCAGTGATTGCGGTTGGCCTTGAGGAAGAACTCCCAGGCCCAGGGGTACTTGAAGGGCGCCAGCTGGTTGATGTCGGTCTTGCCACCGACGATGCGCTTGTCGGCGGCATTCACCGGGGCCAGGGATGGCGCAGGGTGGGTCGCTGACGTGGCACCCGCAGGTGCAATGCCCAAGCCGGCCGGCGCCGGCCGGGGGGCAGAAGGGGCCGGGTTCGGCGTAACCGTTTCCCAGTCATCGAAGCGAAAGGCGTTCATGGTCTTGAATTCAGGCTGGTGAGCGCACCCGTTGTGGTGCGCAGGGTTCATTGGCAGGCTTCACAGTCCGGATTGTCGATGCTGCAGAAGCGGGGCTCCTCCCCTCCCCCGCTTTCGGCGCCACCCGTCTTTTCCATCTGGCTGGCACCCAGGGTGCGCAGGTAATAGGTGGTCTTGAGCCCGCGGATCCAGGCCAGCTTGTAGAGCTCGTCGAGCTTCTTGCCGGACGGCAGGGCCAGGTAGAGGTTGAGGGACTGGGCCTGGTCGATCCACTTCTGGCGCCGGGCGGCGGCCTCGATCAGCCAGCGGGGGTCGATCTCGAAGGCGGTGGCGTAGCGGGCCTTGAGTTCATCGGGCACCCGCTCGATGCGGGCCAGGGAGCCGTCGAAGTACTTCAGGTCGGAGACCATTACCGGGTCCCACAGGCCGAGAGCCTTCAGGTCGCGGACCAGGGCTTCATTGACCACCGTGAATTCGCCGGACAGGTTCGATTTGACGTAGAGGTTCTGGTAAGCAGGCTCGATGCTGGCCGACACGCCGATGATGTTGGAGATGGTGGCGGTGGGGGCAATGGCCACGCAGTTGGAGTTGCGCATGCCATGGCGGGCAATGTGGGCCTTGAGGGCGCTCCAGTCGAGGCGGACGTCCGGGTTGGTCTCCAGGTAGCCACCTCGGGCGGCGCCCAGGATGGCCAGGGACTCATGGGGCAGCACGCCCTTGTCCCACAGGCTGCCGCGGAAGCTGGAGTAAGCCCCCCGCTCCCGCGCCAGTTCGGCTGATGCCCAGTAGGCCTGGAAACACACGGCTTCCATGCTGGCGTCGGCAAACTCCACCGCGGCAGGCGAGGCGTAGGGAATGCCCAGCCGGTACAGGCAGTCGGCAAAGCCCATGATCCCGAGCCCCACCGGGCGATGGCGCAGGTTGGCGTTGCGGGCCTTGGGGGTGGCGTAGAAGTTGATGTCCACCACGTTGTCGAGCATGCGCATGGCGGTCTGCACCGTCCGCGCCAGCTTGGCCTGGTCGAGCTGGCCGTCCTTGAGATGGGCGAGCAGATTCACCGAGCCCAGGTTGCACACGGCGGTCTCGGCATCGGAGGTGTTGAGGGTGATCTCGGTGCACAGGTTGGAGCTGTGCACCACGCCCACGTGCTGCTGGGGAGAACGCAGATTGCACGGGTCCTTGAAGGTGATCCAGGGATGCCCGGTCTCGAACAGCATGGTCAGCATCTTGCGCCACAGCTGCACGGCGGGCAGCTTCTTGAAGAGGCGGATCTCGCCGGCCTCGGCTCGGGCTTCGTAGGCAAGGTAGGCGGTTTCGAAGGTCTGCCCGTATTTGTCGTGCAGGTCGGGCACGTCCGACGGCGAGAAGAGCGTCCACTCCGCGTTCTCGTGGACCCGTTTCATGAAGAGGTCGGGAATCCAGTTGGCGGTGTTCATGTCGTGGGTGCGGCGGCGCTCGTCGCCGGTGTTCTTGCGCAGCTCCAGGAACTCCTCGATGTCCAGGTGCCAGGTTTCCAGGTAGGCACATACGGCACCCTTGCGCTTGCCGCCCTGATTGACCGCCACCGCGGTGTCATTGACGACCTTGAGGAAGGGAATCACCCCCTGGCTCTGTCCGTTGGTGCCCTTGATACGGCTCCCCAGGGCGCGTACCGGCGTCCAGTCGTTGCCCAGGCCGCCGGCGTACTTCTGTAGCAGGGCGTTCTCCTTGATGGACTGGTAGATGCCCTCCAGGTCGTCGGCCACCGTGGTCAGGTAGCAGGAGGACAGCTGGGAATGCAGGGTGCCACTGTTGAACAAGGTCGGCGTGGAGCACATGAAATCGAAGCTCGAGATCAGGTCGTAGAACTCGATGGCCCGGGCCTCCCGGTCGATCTCGCCGAGGGCCAGCCCCATCGCCACACGCATGAAGAAGATCTGCGGCAGCTCGATGCGCCGGCCGTCGATGTGCAGGAAGTAGCGGTCGTAGAGGGTCTGAAGGCCCAGGTAGCCGAAGAGTCGATCCCGCTCGGGTCGGATAGCAGCGGCAAGCCGGTCCAGATCGAACTCGGCAAGGCGCGGGTCGAGCAGCTCCGCTTCGATCCCTTTCCGGATGAAGCGGGGGAGATAGTCCGTGCAGGCGGCGCCCATCTGTTCGGCGGGCACCGGACGATCCAGCACCTCCTGCACCAGCCTCGCCAGCAACAGGCGCGCGGTGGCGTAGTCGTAACCCGGGTCCGTCTCGATGAGACTGCGGGCCGACAGGATCAGGGCCTGGGTGACTTCCTCCACCGCGACCCCGTCGTACAGATTGCGCAGGGCGTGCTCAAGGATCAGATCTGCCGAGACGCTCTCCTCCAGCCCGATGCAGGCGGTTGCGCACACTGCTCGCAGCTCGGCGAGATCAAGGGGGTGCCTGGCGCCGTCCACCATTACGTGCAGCACGGAGGGCTCGACGGCCGAAACGCTCGCGACGAACCGGGCGGCCCGCTCCTCGGCACGGCGCTCCCGGTAGAGGACGTAGGCACGGGCCACGTCGTGCTCGCCGGAGCGCATCAGGGCCAGTTCCACCTGGTCCTGGATGTCCTCGATGTGCACGGTGCCCCCGTCGGGCAGGCGTCGGGTCAGTGAGCGCACCACCACGTCGGTAAGGCGCGCCACCACTTCCCGCACGCGGGAAGAGCCGGCACTCTGGCTCCCCTCCACGGCGAGGAAAGCCTTGGTCATCGCCACGGAGATCTTCTCCGGATCAAAGGCGACGACGGCGGCGTTGCGACGGATAACCTGGAAGGCGACGAGCGAGGGCTCGGTGCCTGCATTGAGGGCTAGGACGTTCGAGGACAAAGGGACTCTCCGGTTCGGGGGGCGGAGAATCCAGCGCAGATGGGCAGTGCGAGGCCGCGTCGGGATAGAGATACACCCCTACCCGGGTACGACTCGCCGCATTCGGAAAAACTCGACATGCACACACCTTTCGCCAGGGACACCCCGCCCTGTTGTTGCAAAGAAAGTTGTGGCAGGTCTCCTGGCTCTCGGGTCAGCGTGCACCACCGGCCTTCCCGGACCGATTCAGGCATCCAGTGGCAAAGTGGGAGTGGTGCACTCACCGATGACAGTTGCGGGGGCAGCTCCGGATTGCAGGTCTGAGCCTGGCACCGGATTCCCTTTTAATCCCCATGGCAGCGGGAACCAACAACGACTGCAGTATGCAGACGAGACCGATGTGTCGTCAACAAAAGTACTACATATAGTTGATTTCTAAAAATTCGTACCATATACGCGGACAGCGCCGCTTTACATGCGCGCTATTGAAGACCGCAGAGATGTCGGTTTGCCCAGTTCATCCCTACCCTGCTCTTGGTGAATGGTTCCGACTGCAATCAGCTGAACGAAAGAATCATTGTTTGCTAATATTCTGCGCTTGTGGCCATTCGGCTACCCCATACCAACACCCGAGGATATCCATGAAAACCGCCCACGATCTGGTCATGGCCGCCAAGGCCCTCATCCGTGAAGTGTCTCTTGACGATGCCGAACAAGCTATTCGCGACGCAGATGTGTTGCTGGATGTAAGAGAGGCAGATGAATTCGCGGCAGGTCATCTGCCTGGTGCCCTCCACATTTCCCGCGGAATGCTGGAGTTCAAGCTTGCCGGGACCCCCGAACTGGGCAGTCGGGATTTGAAGCTCGTGCTCTATTGCAAGACCGGCGGCCGGGCCGCACTCGCGGCCAGAGCCTTGCAGGATATGGGTTATGTCCACGTTCAATCCCTGGCGGGTGGCTTCGATGCCTGGGCAGCCACGGGCCGGCCGGTTGCCAGACCGAGTCTTCCTGCCTTTGATTGATCCTTTTCGGCCTGATCCGGGTTGGCGCCACAAATTTTCCGCTGGCCCGGTACCTTTGACGAACGTCCACACCATTTAGCTGTCGACTGAGACTCTGGAAGCCTGTAGTTTCAGACCGATTAGGCTATCAACGAACGTTGTGGAGTGTTTGAGTGAAGAAAAGGTTGATCTGGGCCCTGGTGGCAACTGCGTTTGCCGCACCTGCTGCCTCGCTGGAGTCTCCGGCGACCCCCCGTCTTGCGCCAACCGTCGAGCACGCCCAGACGGCTTACCTGAGCTCCCAGCTGCTGGGGCGCTATCACTACAAGACCCAACCCCTCGACGACGCCATGTCGGAGAGAATTTTCGAGCGCTATCTCAAGGCGCTTGATCCAGAGCGGCTGTTCTTTACCCAGGCGGACATCGACAGTTTCTCGGATGCCCGCACGCGGCTTGACGATGCGATCCAGCGCGGCAATCTGGGCATCCCGTTTGCCATCTTTCAGCGCTACGAGCAGCGCACCGTGGAACGACTGACCCATGCCCGCGAGGTGCTCAAGCAGGGTTTCGAGTTCGATACCAAGGAAAGTTATCCCTATCTGCGTGAGAAGGCTCCGTGGCCGAAGGATGACGCCGAAGTCCGCGACCTGTGGCGGAAGCGCGTCAAGAACGACTGGCTGCGCCTCAAACTGGCCGGCAAGGACGACAAGGCGATCCGCGAAACCCTCGAAAAGCGTTACGACAATTATCTGGCCCGCTCATCTCGCAACAAGAGCGATGACGTGTTCCAGATTTTCATGAACGCCTACGCCATGTCCATTGAGCCCCATACCAATTACCTGGGGCGCAGTGCTTCCGACGATTTCGATATCTCCATGCGTCTGTCCCTGGTGGGCATCGGTGCCGTTCTGCAGGAGCGGGACGAGTACATCACCATCCGCGAGCTGGTTCCTGGAGGCCCCGCGGCCAAGTCGGGCAAGCTGGCCGTCGGCGACCGCATTGTCGGCGTCGGTCAGGCCGAAGGGCCGATTGGCGATGTGGTCGGTGCACGGGTGGATGAGGTCGTCAAACTGATCCGTGGCGCCAAGGACACCCGCGTCGTGCTCGATATCCTGCCCGCTGACGGCGGCCCGGACGGCAAGCACAAGCAGGTGACCCTGGTGCGCGACAAGATCAAGCTTGAGGAGCAGGCGGCTCGCAAGTCGGTGATCCGGGTTGGCGAGGGCCCTGCCCTGCGCAAGATCGGTGTGATCACCCTCCCCGCCTTTTACGAGGACTTCGAAGGGCGCCGCCGGGGTGACAAGGATTTCCGCAGCGCCAGTCGTGACGTGGTGCGTCTGATCGACGAATTGAAGAAGGAGAAGGTTGACGGTCTGCTGGTGGATCTGCGCAACAACGGCGGTGGTTCGCTGCGGGAAGCTGTCGAGCTGACCGGGCTCTTCATCGACAAGGGGCCGGTCGTGCAGCAGCGCCGACCCGACGGAAAAATCGGCGTTGAAAGTGACGAGAACGCCGGTGTGGCCTGGGCCGGGCCGATGGCAGTCATGATCAACCGCGGCTCGGCTTCCGCATCCGAGATCTTTGCGGCTGCCCTGCAGGACTATGGCCGGGCCCCCATCCTTGGTGAGCAGAGCTTCGGCAAGGGCACGGTACAGACGCTGATCAACCTTGACGATATCGCCAAGAACGACAAGCCCAAGTTTGGTGACCTGAAAATGACCGTGGCCCAGTTCTTCAGGGTCAACGGTGGCACCACGCAGCTCAAGGGCGTGATGCCCGACATCCGCTTCCCGTCCATCGCGGATCCGGATTCACAGGGTGAGTCCAGCTACGACAACGCCCTGCCCTGGACCCAGATCGACGCCGCCAGCTATCGCCCGGTGGGTACGCTGAAGGATCTTGTTCCTGCCCTGCAAAGCCGGCACCAGGCGCGTGTTGCGAAGGACAAGAGCTTCCAGGCGCTGCTTGACGACGTGGCCGAGTTCAAACGACTGCGCGAGAACCGTTCAATCTCGCTGAACGAAGCTGAACGGCGCAAGGAAAAGGAAGTTCGGGAAGCACGGCTCAAGGCCAGAGAGAAGATCGACGGCAAAGACAAGCTTGCTGCCGCGTTGCGGGATGACGGCCTGCAGATGGGTGAGCGTAGCCTGGCAGCCGATCTCGCCGCAGAGAAGGCGCGCAAGGACGTCAAGGATGTGCTGCTGGATGAGGCGGCGCGTATCGTTGCCGATGAGGCCGAATTGCTGGGCGTTCGTCCGCAACTGGCCTTGCGGGAAAAGCAGAAATCCTTGCTGCAGCCGGCAGAGGCTGTCCGTTAGGACGCTTGCCGGGCCGGAGCGGTGCGTGGGCGGGACGCTTCGGTGTCTCGCCCGTCGCATAGAAGGCCGCGATAGCGCGAAACGCCCTGCAGCGTGGTGGGAACGAGTTCGTGGATGACTGACCACACCTGGTTGCGCCGTTCCCGGGCAGAGCCGGCGTGAGAAAAGTGCATTGCCTCCCAGCGCGCCCAAGGCACGTCTGGCATGTCAGCTTTGTCGGCCTCGGGAAGCGCGAGGGCACTTTCGCGCATGATGTCCAGTGACGTCATCACCTCTTCGCGCAAAGCCGGCAGCGCAAACAACGTTTCCCGGTCGCGGTTGGCAGCACAACGTCCAATGGCCTCTGCCGCATCCTGAATATTGCCCAGCAAGGCGCCGCGCAATACGTTGGCGCAGTCGCGGGGCCGCAGGGAGGGTGCAGTGTCTTGACGGGAGAGGGGGTGAGACATGGGGTGTTTTCCGGTGATGAGCCCCGGTCAGGGCCGGGAGAGTCCGGGACGAGCTTCTCTCGTCTAACGGGCGCCGAATTCTATCCCCAACGTATGACAGGAAAAAGTTGTTGCTGTAAGTCCATGTGACAAGCGGCACAAGGACCATTAACTGGATCTACCCGACGGAAAGCCAAAAAATAATGGCGACCCTGGAAGATCGCCATTTTTTAAGCGTGCCTGACAAAGTGCCTGACACGTCCCGCAGGGCGGGGATCAGCTGTTCACCGCATCCTTCAGCTTGGAGCCGGCGGAGAACTTGGGCTGCTTGGACGCCGCGATCTGGATCTCGGCGCCCGTCTGCGGGTTGCGACCGACGCGGGCAGCACGTTCGCCGACGGCGAAGGTGCCGAAACCAACGAGAGTCACGCTTTCGCCCTTGGCAAGGGCTTCGGTGATGATTTCCATAACGCCGTCAACGGCACGGCCGGCGTCGGCCTTGGTCAAACCACTCTTGCCTGCCAGCGCATCGATCAGTTCAGTCTTGTTCATAGCTCGTAATGGGTAGGTGATGAAAATGGGTGGATACAGGAGCTGAGGCAGGTGACGCTTTGCGCCTCAAGCGCACTACAACACCCGCGGGCAGTAGCTTACCTTGCTCTTTTCCGCCTGTGGCGCGAATCTCAAGGTTTTCCGGGGTTTTCCGCCGTGTTCCGGCACAAAAAGCATAATTCAGCCGTTTGCCAGCTCCCGCAAACGCTCCAGGGCCTCCTCAATGCGTTCCACGGCGATCACCTGCATCCCTGCAATTTCCTGCTTTGGCGCGTTGGCGCGGGGAACCAGGGCCACGCTAAAGCCCAGCTTGGCGGACTCCTTGAGGCGTTCCTGCCCCCGTGGTGCCGGACGTATTTCTCCGGCAAGACCAACCTCGCCGAAGACCACCAGCTGCCGCGGCAGGGGGCGATTGGTGAGGGATGAAACGATGGCCAGCAGCACCGCCAGATCCGCTGCCGGCTCGGCAATCTTGACGCCCCCGACGGCGTTCACGAACACATCCTGGTCAAAGCAAACGACACCTGCGTGCCGGTGCAGCACGGCCAGCAGCATGGCCAGACGGTTCTGTTCGAGCCCTACCGAGAGGCGCCGTGGGCTCGGGCTATGGGCGCTGTCCACCAGGGCCTGGATTTCGACGAGCAGCGGGCGGGTGCCTTCCTGGGTGACCAGCACGCAGGAGCCGGCCACCTGCTGTCCGTGCTGGGACAGGAAGATGGCCGATGGGTTGGAGACACCCTTCAGCCCCTTCTCGGTCATGGCGAACACACCCAGCTCATTCACCGCGCCGAAGCGATTCTTGAAAGCCCGCACCAGCCGGAAGCTGGAGTGGGTGTCACCTTCGAAATAGAGCACGGTATCGACGATGTGCTCCAGCACTCGAGGCCCGGCCAGGGCACCGTCCTTGGTCACATGGCCGACCATGATCAGTGTCGTGCCGCTCTGCTTGGCGAAACGCGTCAGCTGGGCGGCGCATTCCCGCACCTGGGCCACGGAGCCGGGGGCTGAACCGAGGCTCTCCGAGTAGATGGTCTGGATGGAGTCCACGACCGCCACGTCGGGCCGGAGCTCCCGCAGCGTGCCGAGGATACGCTCCAGGTTGATCTCGGGCAGGAGTTGCAGGCCGCCGGCGTCGAGTTGCAGGCGCCCCGCCCTCAGCGCCACCTGTTCGGCGGACTCTTCGCCGCTCACATACAAGGCCTTGAGGTGCCCGGAGAGCAGCGCCAGGGCCTGCAACAGCAGCGTGGATTTGCCGATCCCCGGATCTCCGCCAATCAGAACGACGCCGCCCGGCACCAGCCCGCCGCCCAGCACCCGGTCGAACTCATCGATGCCGGTGGGCACTCGGGGTGATTCCCGGGGGCTGATGTCAGCCAGGGTCTGCAGGCGGCCGGTTTCCCCGGCCAGGGCACTGAAGCGCTTGGCGACCGGCGCTTCGGGCTCGACAACCGATTCCACCAGGGTGTTCCAGGCCTTGCAGTGGGGGCACTGTCCCTGCCAGCGGGGCGACTTGCCCCCGCACTCGGAGCAGACGTGCTCGGTCTTTGCCTTGGCCATTCCCCCTACCCTTCCATAACCCGCACAGGAACCCGGGCAGCCAGGGCGCAGAACAACTCGTAGCTGATTGTGCCGGCTGCCGTCGCAACCTCATCGGCGGCCAGCCCTTGACCCCACAGGGTGACAGGCGAGCCGATGCCGGCTTCTTCCAGATGGGTGAGGTCGCAGGCCAGCATGTCCATGGATACGCGCCCGAGGGTACGGGTGCGGCGCCCGCCGACCAGGATGGGCGTGCCGGTGGGGGCATGGCGCGGGTAGCCGTCGGCATAGCCGCAGGCCACCACGCCGATACGCATGGGCCCGGGTGCCTCGAAGGTGCCACCGTAGCCGACACGCTCGCCTGGGCTGAGGGTCTGCACGCCGATGATCTCGCTGCTCAGGGTCATCACCGGCTTCAGGCCGAGGGCTTCCGCGCTGTGCAGATCGGGCATCGGCGACGCGCCATAGAGCATGATGCCCGGCCGCACCACCTGCCCGGCCGCTTCCGGAAAGCGCAGCAGCGCCGCGGAGTTGGCCAGGCTGACGGGTAGGTCCAGCCCGCTGGTGAATGTCTTGAACCTTGCCATCTGCGTGGAGATGCCGATCTCGTCATCGGCCCGGGCAAAGTGCGTCATCAGGGTGATGCTGCGCACCCAGCTCAGGGCGCGCAGGCGCGCCAGGGTGGCCCCCAGGGCATCGCCGGCAAAGCCCAGGCGGTTCATGCCCGAGTTGATCTTGAGCATCACGTCTATGGGTGCAGCAAGCGCCGCCCGCTCCAGCAGAGTCAGCTGGGCCTCGCTGTGGAGCGTGGGTGTCAGGCCCAGGGCGACGATGTCAGCCAGGTCGGCCGGCTCGAAAAAGCCTTCAAGCAGCACGATGGGCTGGGTCAGCCCGGCTTCCCGCAGGGCCCGGGCCTCTGCCAGATCGAGCAAGGCAAAACCGTCGGCGACGGGGCCCAGGGCCTGGATGGCGTTGGCCAGGCCGTGCCCGTAGGCGTTGGCCTTGACCACCGCGTAAGCCTTGGCCTGACCGGCCTTGTTGCGAGCGATAACGTAGTTTTGACGCAAGGCTTCCAGATCGATGGAAGCGCGAATCGGACGGGGCATGGATTCAGACTTTTTCGGTAGCGCACATACGGCCGATTTCCTCGGTGACGAAATCGGCAAAAGTGTTGACCAGACGGGAGCGGAATTTGTCCTTGAGCAGGATGACCTCCAGCGGTGTGTGCAGTCGGGGCGAAAGGGGCACACCCACGAGACGGCCCGCGGTGACGGCGCTGCGGATCGCCGCGGTCGACGCAATGGCGATGCCGAAGCCCTGGGCTGCCATGTGTTTGACGGTGGACAGGCTCCCCAGCTCGGCGGCCACATTAAGGTCCTCGAAGGGGATGCCGGCGGCCGAGAAGAACTGGTCCACCAGATCGCGGATGGCGTTGCCGGGCTCCCGGTGCAACAGCGGATAGGCCACCAGCTGCTCGGCGCGTACCGACTTCGCCGTGGCCAGGGGGTGATCCGGGGCCACGATCAATTGCAGCTCGTCCCGTCCGGCGCTGCGTCGGTCCAGGGTGGGCTGCTCGGTGATGATCTCGATCAGGCCCACGTCCAGGTTGCGATCCATCACCCGGCTTTCGATGAGCTGCGAATTACCGACGGAAACCCGGGGGACCACCCGCGGATAGCGCCGCTTGAAGCCTTCCAGCAGATAGGGCAGCCAGTAGCCGGCAATCGTGGTGCTGGTGCCCAGGTGCAGGATGCCGGAGAGCTCGTCGGTCAGCTCGGAGACCCGGGACTCGAGCTCTTCCGAGAGACCGAGGATGCGCTCGGCGTAGGCCATGACCAGCTCACCGGCGGAAGTGAGGGTGACCCGCCCGTGCCCGCGGTCAAAGAGCCGGGTGTTGAACTGTTCTTCCAGCTGCTTGATCTGGAAAGTCACGGCGGGCTGGGTCATGAACAAGGCTTCGGCAGCCCGGGTGAAGGACCCGTGCCTCGCCACCGCGTGGAAAACCTGGAGACGTCGATCGGCCATGGTT
Organism: Zoogloea sp.; assembly: GCF_044344315.1. Lineage (GTDB taxonomy): Bacteria > Pseudomonadota > Gammaproteobacteria > Burkholderiales > Rhodocyclaceae > Zoogloea. The sequence goes on from NZ_JBIJDC010000030.1 coordinate 31,063, forward strand.
CATAAATCCGGTTTATGAGTACCCCATTGAATCACAACATTGATCCGTCCGCCAGAACCGACATGACCTTCGTGGTATAAAGCGCGGTCCGTCAAATTCACCGAGCTTCCATCTCCCTGCGATGCCCTTCGGTTTCTACATGATCATGGCGGCGCAGTTCTTCTCTGCGCTGGCCGACAATGCCCTGTTGATCGCCTCCATCTATGTACTCAGGGAGATGCAGGCCCCCCAGGAATACGAACCGCTCCTCAAGCTGTTCTTCACCCTGTCCTATGTGCTGCTGGCGGCATTTGTCGGGGCTTTTGCCGACTCCATGCCCAAGTGGCGGGTGATGCTGATCAGCAACACCATCAAGATAGGTGGCTGTTCGCTGATGTTCCTCGGGGTACATCCCCTGGCGGCTTACGCTGTCGTAGGGCTGGGCGCTGCAGCCTATTCGCCAGCCAAGTACGGCATCCTCACCGAATACCTGCCCCACCGCCTGCTGGTGGTGGCCAATGGCTGGATCGAGGGGCTTACGGTCGGTGCCATCATCCTGGGCACGCTGGTTGGCGGCATGCTCATCAAGCCGTCCTTTTCCCAGGCCCTGCTGGGCTTCGATCTGCCCCTGATCGATACGGGCGTTGATACGGTACCCGAGATGGCCCTGTGCGTAATCGGTGTGCTCTACGTGCTGGCGGCCCTGTTCAACCTCAAGGTGCCAGACACCGGGGTGGATCACAAAGCCCTGAAGAAGAACCCGATTTACCTGATTCATGATTTCAATCATTGTCTCCGGCTGTTGTGGCGGGACAAGCTCGGCCAGATCTCCCTGGCCACCACCACCCTCTTCTGGGGTGCTGGCGCAACCCTGCAGTTCATCGTGATCAAGTGGGCCGAGCAGGCTCTGCAACTGGATCTCTCCAAGGCGTCGATGCTGCAGGGCGTGGTGGCGGTGGGGGTGGCGATTGGTGCCGTCATGGCTGCCCGCATGGTGTCCATGCGCTCGTCAGTCAGGGTGATCCCCCTTGGCATCGCCATGGGCGTCATCGTCAATGTGATGATCTTCGTCACCGACATGAACCTGGCCATGGCGTTGATGGTGCTCATCGGCGCCCTGTCCGGCTTCTTCGTGGTACCCATGAATGCGCTGCTGCAACACCGCGGCCACATCCTGATGGGCGCCGGTCACTCCATCGCCGTGCAGAACTTCAACGAGAACCTGTCCATCCTGATCATGACCGGCCTCTACGCCTTCCTGATCAGCTCCGGCGTCTCCATCAACACGGTGGTGGTGGCCTTCGGGCTGTTCGTGGCGGGCACCATGTACATGGTCAAGCGCCGTCATGATGCCAACCAGCGCGAGTTTGATTCGGTCAGCGAACTTGACGACGTGCGTCACTGACGGGTTTCTCCGGCCCGGGCCGGAGAAACCTACTCGCTGCCGTCCAGCAGCTTGTGTGCCTCGGCGTGGCGATACATGTCCAGGGCAGTGGCCAGCCCCGTCTTCTGGCGAATGCCGGTCTGATAGTTGGCTACCGTCTTGGTGCTGAGAAACAGCCGGGTGGCAATTTCTTCCACCGTTCGCCCGGCCGCCAGCAAACGAAAGATCTCGAATTCCCGGGGCGACAGGCTCAGATGCCCGCCCTCCCCACCCTCCCCTGCCAGTGCGCCGGCAATGTCTGGCGACAGGGCCTGCTCGCCCCGTGCCACCTGGCGCACGGCGTCGATGAGGGCATCGGGCTCGCTGCTCTTGGTCAGATAGCCGTCAGCCCCCGCCTTGAGGGCCTGGGCAACCATGGCCGGGTTGTCGTGCATGGAAAAGATCAGCACCTTGAGCGCTGGCCGGCGCGCCTTGACCCGGGCCAGGGTTTCCAGCCCGCCGCGTCCGGGCATCGACAGGTCAAGCACCAGCACATCCGCCTCGTGACCTGAAAACCACTGGCAGGTCGAATCGCTGTCACTGAAGTCCGCCACCACCTGCATGTCGTCCTCAAGTTCGAGGAGTCGCCGGTAGCCTGTACGGACTACTGCATGATCATCGGCCAGGACCACCCTCAGCACGCCGGGTAGCGCCTCCTGCACGACGCTCATGACGGCTCGCCGACGGGCAGGCGCACCGACAGGCTCAGCCCCGGGCGTCCAGCCCCTGCCGTACGGGGGTTGATGTCAAGACTTCCGCCCCGGGCCCATACCCGCTCACGGATACCTGCCAGGCCGTTGCCATGGCTCATGGCTGCCTCTGGCGAGGCCATGCCAACACCGTCATCCGAGACCTGCCAGCACAACATGGCCGGCTGCTCGGCGTCGATGCAGACCGAGATATCCACCTGTCCGGCGTTGGCGTGGCGGGCAATGTTGGCAAGGGCTTCCTGGGTCATCCGGTATACGATCAGGCTGGTTTCACGGGGCAGGCACAGGGTGTGAGGTGTCACCGTGAGGTGGAACACGGTATTTTGTCCGCTCGCATCCTGCCAGCTTTTGACCAGTTCGTGGAGCAAGGGCTGCAGATCGACTGTCGTGTGCCCGGACTCCTTGCCGGCGTCGGGTTGCAGATGGCGCAGCAAGCTGCGGATTTCCTGATGGATCGCTGCGGTCTGGGCTTCCATGTCGCGCACTGCTGCATTCAGGCGTGGGGCCTCGCCCGTCTGGCGCAGCAGGTAGGCAATATTGGCGCGCAGGGCGGTCAGCCCCTGGCCCAGGTGTTCGTGGAGCTCGATGGCCAGGCTCGCCCGTTCATCCTCCTGCAGGGTCAGCATCTGCAGGGAGAGGTGCTTCTGCCGGGCCTCCGCCGCGGCCAGGGCTTCTGCCAGATGATTGAGCGCGCCGGCGATGTGATCCAGTTCGCGCACCGGCAGTCGTGGCAGGCGGGCACTGAAGTCCTGCTTGCGGAAGGATGCGATGGCCGCAACGATGCCTCGCAGGGGGCCGAAGGCGTAGCGTACGGCACCATAGAGCCCGGCCAGCATGGCCAGCCCGTAGGCCAGGAAGAGCCCGGCCATGCCAAGGATGCCGGAGACCGCCTCCTCCTGTTCGCTGGCCGGGTTGGGAATCAGGGTGGCCTGGAAGCGGCTGCCATCGCTGCGCTGCAGCAGCAGTTGTGTCCGTCGGGCCATGGCGTCGGAGGCGGTGGGCGCAGCCGGGATCAGAATCTGTCCGGCACCGTCTTCGAGCTGAAAATCCAGGTGGCGCAGCTTGCCCGATTTGCTGATGTCGCGCAGCTTGCCCACCTGGCCGGCAAGGGATTCGGGGGCGATGTTCTGGAGCGTGGACAGCTCGCCGACCAGTTGAGCGAGCTGGTCGGCCCCCTGGCTTTCCCGTCGGATGTCACCCTGGGCGCGCAGGGTGGCCACGGCCAATGCCACCCCGAAACAGGCAAGGAAGATCCACGCCGAACGCCGCATCAGCAGGCTTGTCATGTCCATGAGTGGCCGCTCCGGAAAAATGCGGGCTCCCGGAGGAGCCCGCGGTGACGGAGAGACTTCAGAGGCTGTAGCGCACGCCAACCCACACAGTCCGCGGTGCCCCAGGGGCATAGAAGGTGGAGCCCACCTGCGGGTACTCGCCCCCCACCTCACCAAAGGGTCGGGCCACCACGCCGCCGGCTGCCGAGAAGGCCGTGGAGCCCAGCTGGGCGCCGGTGGTGTACTCCCGGTCAAACAGGTTGTTGATCTGCCCGAACACCTGGAGTTGGCGGTTTACCCGGTAGCGGGCATTCAGGTTCATCACCGAGTAGCCCCCCGAACGGCCGGAGCCCAGGTAGTAGGTGCCATCCGGCTGGTGCTGATTGTTCTCGTTGCCGCGGGCGTAGGAGCCCGACACACCGATCAGGTCGGCCCCCATGGAGAAGGCCTGGGTGAAACGGTAGTCGGCGGACGCTTTGAGCATGTGCCGGGGAATCAGCGGGATGCGGTTGCCCTTCTTGATGTCGATGGTGCCCTCGAGGCCAGCGCCTTCCTCGTTGGTGCTGTTGCCGGTGCCACCGACTTCCTCGGATGAGCGATAGGTGGCGTCGAGATAGGTGTAGTTCACCGCCAGGCTCAGGGCACCCAGGGCCGTGCTTGCCCCGGCCTCGATCCCCTGACGGCGGGTCTTGCCGAAATTCTTGAAGTAGCCGTAGCCCAGCTGGTCATCCGCCACAAAAAGGATGTCGTCGTGGCTGGTGGAACGGAAGACGCCCAGGTTCCAGCGGCTGGCGGCATTCAGTTGCCCGCGCAGACCCAGGTCCCAGGTCTTGGTGACCACCTGCTTGAGGGGTGGGTCACCGGCCATGGCATTGGGCAGCTTGCAGGGGTTTTCCGGATTGGCGCAGCCCAGCTCGATGGCGGTGGGGGTGCGGCTGCCTTCGTTATAGCCGGCGTAGGCATTCCAGCTGCGCGACGGGGTGAAGGTGAGGCCGACGGCCGGGTTGAAGCGATTGAAGCTATGGTTGCCGTCCAGGGAGTCGGTGCCGCCACCCGGATTCAGGTTGTCCCGGTTCTTGACGGTGCTGCGGTTGTAGCGCCCGGACACGGTGGCGTGCCAGTAGTCATTGATCGACAGGGTGTCGGTGGCAAACACGCTGATGGTGCGGGTACGCCCATTGAGGCTGACGCGGGAATCCAGTGCGGTTTCACCCTCACCGGCATTCTGGCTGCCGTCGGCCCAGGCATCGACGGGCGTCACACTGTGGTCAGGGTTGATGTAGCCGTATTGGCCGGACTGCTGGAAGTGCAGGTTGCTCTGGTCGTAGCCGGCCCCGACGATGAACAGGTTCTTGCGTCCGGCCAGCTCGCCGGCCACGGAAGCCTGGCCCGACATGCCGAAGTTCTCCTGGTCGGTACGGGAGCGGTTGATCAGGCCGGTGCACTTTTCGTTGGGCTCATCGGCCAGCATGGTGTTGGCGAGACAGCGCCAGTAGGGAAAGGGCGTGTTGGAGGCGTTGGCGCCGCTGGTGGGGAAGCCGCTGTAGCCGGCTGCAGCCAGGGCGTTGCGTTCGCTCAGCGAGGGCTGATAGATCGAGTTCTCCAGGGCGCTTTCGTTGATGTCGCCGTTGTAGGTGGAGCTGGTGATCTTGCGGTAATAGACGTTGCCCGACAGCAGGGTCTGGTCGTTCAGGCTGTGCTTGCCGGTCAGATTCAGGAACATCGACCGGTTCCGGGTGATGTCGGGCTGAGTGTAGATGCTGCTGTAGTCCTGCTCCAGCAGGCGCTTCTCCTGCAGGCCGTTGCCGTTCATTCTGTTGTCTGCGTAGGCCACGCTCAGGTCCAGGTCGGTGCGGGCGTCCTGCCAGCCGAACTTGCCGAATACCTGGCGCAGGTCAGATGGCGAATTGGTGCGCCAGCCGTTCTCATGGAAGTGGTTGGCGGTGATGAACCACTCCAGCCCCTGATCGTTGAAGCCCCCGTGCTCGAACTCTACCGCACGCCGCCCGTAGGAGCCGGCACTGGCCTGCACCGAGGTGCCGGCGTGGGTGCGGCCCTCCTTCGTCTGGATGGCCAGGGCGCCGCCCAGGGTGTTGAGGCCGAACAAGGGGTTGGAGCCCGGCATCATGTTCATCGAGGCGATCGCCGAGCGGGGAATCAGGTCCCAGCTCACCACGTCGCCAAACGGCTGGTTGATGCGAACCCCGTCAAAGTACACCGACAGGCCCTGGGGGGTGCCAAGCAGCGGCGATGCCGTATAGCCACGGTAGTTAACATCCGGCTGGAAGGGGTTGTTCTGGGTTTCGTTGATATGTACGCCGTTCAGGCGTCGGTTCATGAAGGCCGAAATATCCAGCGCCATGCTGTCGTCGATGTCCCGGGCAGTGAAGGACTGGACCGGTGCCGGGATGTGGCTGACCGGTTGTTCTAGCCCCGGCAGGGGCGTCTGGCCGATCACCGTTACGGTGGGGGCTACCGTCTGCACGGTATCGGCGGCCTCAACGCTCGTGGCAAAGGCGGCGGCCAGCGCCAGCACCAGGGGGCGCACGCGGAGCTGGGGGACGGACGAGGGGGGCTGATGGCCTTGCATGAGGGGTAGTCTCCGAATTCTCTTGGTGGGACGCAGACTACCGGCGTGCTCTGCCTTCGACCATGGGAGAAACTCCCGACCTGCCCTCTACCCCCGCCAGGACGGGCTTTCAGGGGTGTGGGCGCATGGAAGGTGCCCGGCAAATCTCGTTGACGCATCGCAGCACTCTCAATAAAATGCGAATTGTTCGCATTTGTATTTGCACGACGGCAAGCCGACCGTGCAGCGGTGCCACTCTCAGCCAGCCAGCCACTTGCCAGCCAGCGCATGTTGCAAGCCAGCCAGGAACACACCTTCACTGGATGGAGATCGACATGAATCTTGCCCTCACTGCGCAGGGCCCCGCCGGGGTGGATCTGCCGGCCCCCTTCCTGGTCCGGCAGCAACCGAATACAAGCATCATGGGGGACACGCGCCGTACCGCCGCGGGTGTCGGTATCGCGACGCTGCTGCATGCCGGAATGCTGGCGGCCGTCGTCCATGCCATCACCCAAGGGAGTCCACCGGTCGTCATCCCGCCACAGCCCCTGATGACGGTGAGCCTGGTGACGCCTGAGGTGGAGAAACCGGCACCGACCCCCCGTCAGGAGCCGGTGAAAACGCCCGAAAAGAAGCTCAAGCCTGCCATCCGCCCCCAGCCGCCTGCACCCCAGGTTCGCCCGAACACGCCGCCGGTGCTTACATCAGCGGCGACCGCCAGCAATCCGGTGGAGGCGACCGCAGCGCCGGCACCCGCGACGCCTGTTGCCGCTCCGGCTCCCAGTCCGGCCCGTGAGGCTCCGGTTGCCGTGGTCGCACCACGCTTCGACGCCGCCTACCTTTCAAACCCCATCCCCGAGTATCCCCGCCTGTCCCGGCGCATGGGTGAGGAAGGTCGGGTGATGTTGCGGGTACATGTGGGCGCCGATGGCAAACCCCTTGAAGTCACGATTGCCAAGAGCAGCGGCTTCACCCGCCTTGACGAGATCGCCCGGGACACTGTTCTGCGCAGTTGGCGATTCGTGCCGGCACGCCAGGGTGATCAAGCCGTGGCCGGCACGGTCCGGGTGCCCATCGATTTCTCCCTGAATTCCTGATTTTCCCCCTTTCTTACCTTCCCATTCCGCTCCATTCCCGCAAAGGAACTCTCATGAACGAAAACACTTTCAGCATCGGTCAGATCTGGGCCCAGGGAGATAGCGTCTCCCACGCGGTGGCGATCATTCTCGTCGTCATGTCCCTCGCCTCCTGGTCGGTCATCCTCATCAAGGCCTGGGGGCTGATGCAGTTGCGGCGCATGAGCGCGGGGGCCAAGCAGTTCTGGCACACCACCAGTTTCGACGAGGGCATGGCGGCCCTTCAGCCCCTCCAGGCCGACAACCCCTTCCGTGATCTGGCCAGCCGCAGCACCGAGGCCGTCACCCACCACGTCAATCACCAGAACGAACTGCATGGCGTGCTCAACCTCAACGACTGGGTCACCAGCACCATGCGCCAGTCCATCGACGACACCACCAGCCGCATGCAGTCCGGGCTGTCCATCCTTGCCTCGGTCGGCTCCACCGCCCCCTTCATTGGCCTCTTCGGTACGGTCTGGGGTATCTACCACGCGCTCATCGGCATCGGCGCCGCCGGCCAGGCCACCCTCGACAAGGTTGCCGGCCCGGTGGGCGAGTCCCTGGTGATGACGGCAGGCGGCCTGGCTGTGGCCATTCCCGCGGTGCTGGGCTACAACGCCCTGGTGCGCGGCAACAAGGAGATCCTGGCCCGCCTGAAGCACTTCGCCCATGACCTGCACGCCTATCTGGTGACCGGCGGCAAGGTGCGCAAGAACCCGGCCAGCGTGCATCCCCTGCCCGCCCGGAAGGAAGCGCAATGAGCTTCCAGAGCAGCGACTTCGACGACGACGGAGATGTGATGTCGGAGATCAACATGACGCCCCTGGTGGACGTCATGCTGGTCCTGCTGATCATCTTCATCATCACCGTGCCGGTGATCAATCACGCAGTGAAGCTGGACCTGCCCAAGGCCAGCAGCCAGAAAGAGGAGATGAAGCCGCAGAAGATCAGTCTGTCCATCAATGCCGATGGCGCCCTGACCTGGAACGGCGAGAGTGTTCCGCTTGAAGGGCTGGACGCGCGCATGGAAGCCTCAGCCGCTCTGCAGCCGCAGCCGGAACTGCACCTCCAGGTGGACAAGCGCGCCGAGTACGACCACGTGGCCCAGTTGCTGTCGGCGGCCAGTCGGCATGGCCTGGGCAAGGTGGCCTTCGTGACAGAACCCGCCAGGAACTGACCGGACGTTTCCCGGCGCAGAAAAAGGCCGGAGGGTGCATCCTTGTGATGCCCCCTCCGGCTTTTTCATGGCTATGTTCGCGTTAAGTGTGGAAAGCGCTTTCGCTTCGACAGGTAAGGCTTGACAACATCGAAGAGAGGGACTGAACGACATTCGGATAAAGCCTGGAAAGCGCCTCCACCTCGGACGGCAAGCCTCAACAAGCCCGGCGTGCCTGTTCGGGGCAGGGTTTACATACCTAACGCGAACATAGCCTTTTTCATCTCATCCCGGTGTCGGCTGCAGCACGCTCAGCGTGTCAGTGTTCGGCGCCCACGGAGCGCTCGCCGGCCCACAGGGAGACCCGGTTGCGGCCGTTTTGTTTGGACTGGTAAAGGGCATTGTCGGCCTGGTCGATGAGTTCGGCCGGGTCTTTGGCTCCAAGTCGGATCGAGGCAACGCCGAAGCTCGAGGTGATGCGGATGCCTGGAATGTCGCGCACCGCTGCGCCGGCATGGTGTTCGATGGCCAGCCGCAAGCGCTCCGCCACGTCCAGCGCCTGCTCGGGGGTGGAGCCGGGCAGCATGATGCAGAACTCCTCGCCGCCGTAACGGCACAACATGTCCACCTCACGCAACTCGGAGCCCAGGCATTTGGCCACTGACTTGATCACCTGGTCGCCCACGGCATGGCCGTAACGGTCGTTGAAGGACTTGAAGTGGTCAATGTCGCTCATGATGCAGCACACCTCTTCTCCCTGTTCCTTCAACTGCGCGTAAAGGGGATCGGCGCTGCCAAAGAAGGCGCGGCGGTTGAGGCAGCCCGTCATCGGATCGCGGGTGGCCAGGCGGTGCAGTTCCTCGTTTTGACGACGGATCTCTTCCTTGGAGCTTTCCAGATCGGTGAGGGTGATCAGCAACTGGTCGTTGATGCGGTGAAGCATCGTGACATCGGAGAAATTTACCAGGCAGCCCCGCAGCCGGCCATGACCGTCGAGGATCGGTGAGCAGCCGACGATGGTGCGGACGGGTTCGTCCTCGTCGGGGTGGGTGATTTCCAGGGTTTCATCACTGATATTGGTGCGTGAGGCCATTGCCCGGGCCCACGGAAACTCGTCCGGGGACATATGAAAGCCTCCGACCAGCCACTCCATTTCAACGACCGGTTTGCCAGTGATCTCCTCCTGGGCCTGGGGATGAAGGCCCCGGAAGGCCCGATTTGCCAGCACCACCCTACCCTGCTTGTCCAGAATCAGCACCCCCTCGGCGAGGGTGTCAAAGGCGGTGCGGACCCGGTCTGGAATGGCGGTGGAGGGGTCGAGATATTCCAGGACCCGTCGCATGTACAGGTAGAACGCCAGGAACGTCCCCAGTCCAATGGACGCCAGCGCAACCAGAGGTGGGTAGGTGAGCCATCCTTGCAGCGATTCGGGCAGTACCGGGCGAAAGGCCAGCTCGATCTCGCCCCAGGGTTTGCCATCCGAGAGCACGGGCACACGCACCTGGGTCAGGGTGGAGGAGCCGTCCTCTGGCGGTTGCCAGTGGCGATCATGCTCGCCGGCCCGGGCGACGATACCCCCGCCATGCTGGCGGACCGCAAGGGAGCGCAGCTCCTTGTTGCGCTTCAGGACATCACCGAGCGTCTGCTGCAGGGTGGGGATGTCACCTACCTGCAGCAGCGCAGCCGACTGGATGGCCAGACCTTCGCTGATCTGCTGGCGGATCTCCCGGGCCAGTTCGGCCCGGTCGGGGATCAGACCGAAGACCATGTCGACCACCATCAGCAGGGACAGCACCAGGGCCACAAGGCCGATGGCGATCCGGGAAATGGGGTCGAGGGTCGGAAACGGAATCTTCATCAAGCCTGCCCTTCTCTCTCCTGATCGAACAAGTCGGCCACGCCTATCTCGTCCCGGGTCATCTCTTCATCCATCTGGCGTCCCCAGTCGCGCTCGTTCTCGTCTTCCGGGCCCAGCACTGGCAAGGGGTCGAAGGTGCGCCAGGCCGGCGCCACCATCAGGAGGCTGGCCACCAGGCCACCGGCCCGGGTTGCCCACCAAACGGCACCCACCGACAGCACGATGCCGGACAACTCCACCGCACGCAGCGCAAGCTGGACATCGGCGTAGGGCTCGGAGAGGGGGGCCTGCTTGGTGCGATCCACGTCAATCCGTGATCCGGTGGAGGTGCTGCCACTGGCCGGATCCTGACCGCTGAGCATGAACTCCATCAGCGCCCCGTCGGGGCTGGCGCCGAGGGTGAGGGTGATCTGGGCCTGGGTGAAGCGCACCAGGGACGCCACGGGGTAGCGCCGGCTGGGCCCCGCGCTGTCACCGGGGCCGTTGTGCTGCTGCGCGCCGTTGCCCTCCCCGCCCGGGGTTTCGGCGAGGCTCAGGGGGCTCGTCGTGGGGCCTTGTGAGGCGGGTCTCGGAGGCGTGGTTACCGGCGTTGCCGGGGGCGGACGGGGATTGAGGACCGGGCTCGGCGGCGGTTCATTGGCCGTCAGGTCGCCAGTGCCCGGGCCACCCGCCGGGGTGAAGCCCACGCTTGCCGTCAACTCATTGCCGTCCGTCTGCCCGTCGCTGACCCTCAGTACAAGCACCGGCCGCTCGGCAAAGGCCTCGTGGCGGAAGACGACGCTTCCGGCCAGCAGGTCGGCCTGGGAGAAACCGGATACGACCTGCCCGGGGGCAGAACGCAGTTCGAAGTGTCCGTTCTCCACGCGGACGACCGAATAGTGCAAGTCGCTCTGGGCCGAATCCACATCCGTCGCCATGAGGGCATCACCGCCCAAGGTCACCGCACCGCCTGAGCTCACCTGGAAAGTGGCCTTCACCAGGCTGGGGGCATCGTTGACCGGGGTGACGGTGAGCCTGACCTGCACCACTTCACCGGTCTCCTGCCCGTTGCTCGGCCGGTAGCTGAAGCTGTCGGTACCGTTCCAGTCGGGCTTGGGTGTGTAGCGGAAGCTGCCATCGGCGGCCAGCTCCAGCTGCCCGTTCGCCGGCCCGTCCACCAATTCTGCGCTCAGGCGGGTGCCGTCCGGATCGGTGTCGTTGGCCAGAACGCCCCCGTTGCCACGCTGCAGGGTGCTGTCTTCGTCCAGGGTGTAAGCGTCTTCCACGCCAATCGGCGTATCACTGAGCGGGGAAACGTTGAGGGTCAGTGCGTGGGTTCCTGCTTCGGTATCCACGCCGCCGTTCGCCGTGCCCCCGTTGTCCTGCACCCGGAAGCTCAGGGACGCGAGGGCCTGCCCGCTTGCATCGGCAGGAGGGGTGTAACGCAGTTGCCCCGTTGCGATGTCCGTTGCCGTGATCCATTCGCCATCGATGACTGCCCGACCATTGAGGCTGAGCACGCCACGGGAAGGCAGGCTGATGATCTGTACGGCGGCCAACTGGTGGATATTGTTGTCACCGGGGTCGGAGAAGCCAAAATCACCGGTGCTGAAAACGTGGCTGCTGTCCTCGTCCAGGAGAATGCTGCCATTGCTGCCCCGGGGCGCCTCGTTGAGCGCCGTGACCTTGATGGTCAGGCTCTGGGCCGTCGCCAGGGTGCCGTCCGAAACCTGGACGATCACGTTGTAAATGTTGTTTGTGCCCGCATCCGCAGGCCGCTCAAAATCGGGTTGCGCGATGAAGCGCAACAGGCCGCTGGTCCCGTCGATGGTAAACCGGGCGGCATCGGCGCCGCCGACGATGCTGTAAGTCAACGCCTGGGCGGGTTGGTCGGCATCCGTGGCGGTGACGGTCATCACGGCAGTGGTGTTCTCGGCCACGCTGGCGTTGTCACCGCTGGTGATCAGCGGGGGGCTGTCGTTGGCAGAGTACACGGTCACGGCGATGGCCTGGGTGTCGGTGCTGCCCTGACCGTCGGAGACTTGGACGATCACGTCGTAGACGTTGTAGCCACCCGCATCGGTTGGGGCTTCGAAGTCCGGCGCGGTGAGGAAACTCAATACGCCCGTGTTGGCGTCGATCTGGAAGCGTGCCGCATCGGCACCGCCGCTGATGCTGTAGGTCAGCGTCTGGGCGGGTTGATCCGCATCCGTGGCGGTGACGGTCATCACGGCTGTGGTGTTCTCCGCCACACTGGCCGTGTTGCCGCTGGTGATGACGGGGGCGCTGTCGTTGGCGGAAATCACTGTGACGGCGATGGCCTGGGTATCGGTGCTGCCCTGACCGTCGGAGACCTGGACGATCACGTCATAGACGTTGTCGCCGCCGGCATCGGTGGGCGCTTCGAAGTTCGGTGCGGCGAGGAAACTCAATACGCCCGTGTTGGCATCGATCTGGAAGTGGGCAGCATCGGCTCCGCCGACGATGCTGTAGGTCAGCGTTTGGGCGGGCTGGTCCGCGTC
>NZ_JBIJDC010000188.1:0-3542 GCF_044344315.1 Zoogloea sp.
GAGGGGGCGAGCGCCTGCCTTGGGGCGGCCCGACGGCAGGCTTGAGCCCCCACGCTCACCCCACTGCGTGGGGGTCGCTGCCCTGCGGAAGGCGGGGTTGGGGCTCCTTTACGGGGGTGGGGTGCTCAGGGCGGCGCGGGCGGCGACTTCGTCCTTGCGGATGACGCTGGCGGGTTCGCCGCCGATGGCCCAGTCCTGGGGTTCGACACGGCGGCAGCTGCCGCGGACCAGCTCGCGGCGCACGCCCAGGGTGTCCACCAGCAGCTCGGTGAAGCCGCGCAGCAGGCGGTGGCGTTCGTCGAGGGGGCGGCCGTCGAGCACGATGAAGTCAAAGAACGGGGCATGCAGGCCGTTGTGGGCACACAGGCCGCCAGCCACGGCAAACTGGCCGGGGCGGTGGAGTGTGATGAAGGCCCGCACCCGCTCCAGGGGTGCCTTCAGCACCTCGGCGTACAACTGGCAGGCACCGATCAGCAGGCGCTCGTCCTGCTCGGGGGTGCTCATGCCGTCGACCAGATGAAAATTCACGATGGGCACGGTCTGGCTCCTGGGCGATGTCTATGGGCCAGGTAGGGTCGGGTTCGTTCGACCCTACCTGGATCTCGGCAAGCGGAACGCCTGCTCAGGGCAGGCCGCGGCGGCGACCGGAATCCAGCATCAGGCTGGAGCCGGTCATGGCGTCGGCCTCGGGCGCGAGCAGGATGGACACCGCCCAGGCCACCTGCTCCGGGGTGGTGAAGCGGCCGATGGACGACTCGGCCAGCATCTCGGCCAGCACGGCATCCACCGTAATGCCACGCTGCGCGGCCCTGTCGGCAGCAACCCGGCGCAGGCGCTCGGTGTCGGCCGGGCCCGGGGCGATCAGGTGGGCGGTGACGCCACGGGGGCCATAGGCCAGGCTGAGCTGGCGCACCACATTCACCAGCGCGGCGTTGGCCACCCCGGCCGAGGCCGCGTAGGCGGTAGGCTCGAAGCCGTAGTGGCCGCCGATGGCGACGATCCGCGAGCCCGCCGCCAGCCAGCTATCCACGGCCCGGCTGAGGCGCAGCAGACCGCCGACCTTGATGTTCACGGCGTCCACCATGGTCGCCGTGGGCGCCGTGAGGATGCCGCCGGCCACGGTCACGCCGGGGCCGTGCACCACCATGCGCACCGGCCGGTCCACCGCGGCGGCAATCACCGCGATGGCCGAGTCGCTGGCGATGTCGGCGGCACAGGCCACCAGCCCGGGCACCCGCTCCCGCAGGGCCGCCAGGGAGTCGGCGCTGCGCGCCACCGCCACCACGCCCAGGCCGGCGGCGGCGAGACGCTCCACCATGGCGTTGCCGAAGGCGCCGGTGGCACCGACGACGACGGCCAGTTCTTCACGCTTGTTCATGTGCTTGCTCCTTGTGGCTCAGCCGGTCAGTACGGTCAGGAAGCTCTCGCGAACCACGTTGTCCTGGGCGAAGGTGGCATGCCCCAGTTCGGTGGTGTCCCAGGTGAGGGTCGGGGTGTCCGGGTAGTGCACGTAGCCGCCGGAGAAGACCTCGTTGCGGTTGCCTGACGGGTCGAAGAAGTAGATCGTCGCGCCGCGGGTGACGCCATGGCGGTTGGGGCCCACGTCCACCGGGATGCGGTACTTGCCGATCAGATCGGCGGCGTGGATCACGTCGGTGACCGATTCGAGCAGGAAGGACACATGGTGGAAGCGCCCGGGCGTGGGCTGCAGCACGAAGGCGATATCGTGGGGCTTGGTGGAGCAGCTCAGGAACAGGGCCAGGGACTGGCCACCCTCGGCGTCGATGAGGCGCTCGCTCAGATCAAAACCGAACACCTCGGTGAACAGGCGGGCCGACGCGTCGATGTTCACGCCGCCCAGCAGGGCATGGTCGAGGCGGTTGATGCGGAAGCCGCGGATCACCCCCTCGTCGGGCATCACCCCCGGGTTGAGCAGGGGCAGGCTGTTGCCGGTCTGCTCCTTGTGGGCATATAGCTGCATCACATGACCACTCGGCAGGGTGAATTGCAGGCGCCGCCCGCTCTTCGGGTACACCCCGGCTTCAATGTGCTCCACCTGCAGGCCGAAGGCGCGGATCCTGGGCTCCAGCTCATCCAGTGTCGCGTCGTCGAAGACCTTGAAGGCAAAGTAGTCCATGCCCGACGACTCCGCCTCGCGCAGCACCAGGCAGTGGTGGTCGTGCTCGTCCCAGGCCTTGAAATACACCTGTCCGGCGGCGTCGGTCATGACCTCGTGCAGGCCCATGCGTTTGCCGTAGTGCTCGCGGGCTTCGCCCATGTCGAGTACGCGTATCGCCACTTCGCCCATGCGAAGCAATCCTCTGAGTGCCATCTTTGTCTCCGTTGGTGGATGGGGGTGCTACTGCGGGGTGCCTGCGTGGGCACCCCGTCCGTGTCTTCATGCGGCCACGGCCTTGAGCAGGCCGCGCTCCCTGGCCATGGTCATGGCGGTATCCATGATCATGTCTTCCTGACCGCCGATCATTTTCTTGCGCCCCAGCTCCACCAGGATGTCCCGGGCCGACACGCCGAAGCGGTCAGCCGCGCGCTTGGAGTGGAGCAGGAAGGTGGAGTACACCCCGGCAAAACCGAGGGTCAGGGATTCCCGATCGACGCGCACCACGTGCTCCATCATCGGCACAATGAGCTCCTCGGCCACGTCCATCAGCTTGAAGAGATCCACACCGGTTTCGATGCCCATGCGCTCGCAGACGGCGGCAAAGACCTCCAGCGGCGTGTTGCCCGCCCCTGCCCCCAGCCCCGCGGCGGAGCCGTCGATGCGGGTGGCGCCGGCCTCGATGGCGGCGATGGAGTTGGCAATACCCATGCCCAGGTTGTGGTGGCCGTGGAAGCCGATCCCGGTTTCCGGGTTGAGCACGGCGCGCAGGGCGCCGATGCGGGCCTTCACGTCGTCCGGCAGCATGTAGCCGGCGCTGTCGGTGACATACACCGTGTGGGCGCCGTAGCTCTCCATCAGTTTGCCCTGGCGGGCGATGCCCTCGGGGTCGTTAAGGTGGGCCATCATCAGGAAGCCGGTGGTGTCCATGCCCAGCTTGCGGGCAAAGGCGATGTGCTGGGGCGCGGTGTCGGCCTCGGTGCAGTGGGTGGCCACGTGCACGCTGCGGGCGCCGCAGTCGTAGGCCGACTGCAGCTCGCGCATGGTGCCCAGGCCGGGGATCAGCAGCACCGACACCTTGGCCTGGGTCATTTTCGCCGCCACCGCCGAGATGTATTCCTCGTTGCTGTGGGGCGCAAAGCCGTGCTGCAGGGAATTGCCGCCCAGGCCGGCGCCGTGGGTGACCTGGATATAGGGCACACCCGCCGCGTCCAGGGCGGTGGCGACCTTGACCATCTGGTCGACGCTGATCTGTTCGCGCTTGGCATGCATGCCGTCACGCAGGCACATGTCGTGCAGGATGATTTTCTTGCCTTTGAGATCCATGAGTCTCTCCGATGTAAAGGGTGTAGCGATGCTGCGGCACCCGGTAGGGGCGACTTCAGCTCGGATGGGCGACTGCGGCATCCGGTAGGGGCGACTTCAG
>NZ_JBIJDC010000181.1:0-4018 GCF_044344315.1 Zoogloea sp.
GCCCGCGGACTTCGATCAAGGGCATGCCTGTGATCGACGCGTGATGGGCGACTGAAGTCGCCCCTACAGGTCGCCCCCGCAGCTCCTGCCGCCCCGATAAATCGCCCCAAGGTCGCTCCTTGTGCAGCGGCCTGCGCCGGAACAAAGACATTCATCAAGGACAAGACCATGCTTACCGTCACCAATCTCAATCAGTACTACGGCGGCTCCCACATCCTGCGCAACCTCAGCTTCGAGGTGCCCATGGGCAAGGTCACGACCCTGCTTGGGCGCAACGGGGTGGGCAAGACGACCCTGCTCAAGACCCTGATGGGCCTGGTGCCCGCCGCCACCGGCAGCATCCAGCTGGGCGGGCAGGACATCACCAAGGCGCCCAGCTATGGCCGTGTGCGCGCCGGCATCGGCTATGTGCCCCAGGGGCGCGAGATCTTCCCGCGTCTCACGGTGGAGGAGAACCTGCTGATGGGCCTCGCCACCCGGCCGGCCAGCGCCCAGGTGCCGACCCGCATCTTCGAGATGTTTCCGGTGCTCAAGCAGATGATGCGCCGCCGCGGCGGTGACCTCTCCGGGGGCCAGCAGCAACAGCTCGCCATCGGCCGTGCCCTGGCCCCGGGGCCGACGCTGCTGATCCTCGACGAGCCCACCGAAGGCATCCAGCCCTCCATCATCAAGGACATCGAACGCGCCATCCGCGCCCTGGCCGAAACCGGCGAAATGGCCATCCTGCTGGTGGAGCAGTACTACGACTTCGCCCGCTCCCTGGCCGACCACTATCTGCTGATGGAGCGCGGCGAGATCATCAGCGCCGGGCGCGGCGACGAGATGGAGGCCAAGCAGGTGCGGGAGATGTTGTCGGTGTGAGGGGGAAGGCGTGCATTCGGGATGTTTCCCTGGATGCGCATTTTCGGTATGGTCATGAGCGTCCACCCACGCCGGAGCCCACCATGACTGCAAGCAATGCGCCTTCGACCATTGCCAAGAAAGCCACCAATGTCTCCTTGTCAGAGACCGTGCTGGCCGACGCCAAGGCCTTGCGCATCAACATCTCCCAGGCTGCCGAAGCTGGCGTGGCCAGGGCCGTGGCCGAGAGGCGCGCAGAGTTGTGGGTGGCAGAGAACGCCAAGGCCTTCGAGTGCTGGAATGACTACGTCGAGAAGAACGGTTTGCCCCTGGCCAAGTACCGGAGCTTCTGATGCCGCGGTACACCGTTTATCAAAACCCTGAGCGGGACGGTTACCTCCTGGATCTGCAGGCCGACATCAACAGCCACTTCTCAACCCGGGTCGTCGCGCCCCTGTTTCTGCTGGACGAGATCCCTGTATTCGCCAAGGGTTTGAATCCGGTGTTCGAGGTCGAAGGCCGAAGTGTCGTCATGATGACCCAAGGCATGGCCGCCGTACCGGTGCAGATGCTCAAACAGCCGGTCATGTCACTGGATGACCGGCGCGTGGAGATCGTTGCAGCGCTGGATCTGCTGTTTCAGGGGTTTTAGGCTCGATATCTCCTTGCCTGAAAGGGGGCGTTCCCCGGCACGCCTCTTGCTGCTCCCCACGCCATGCAGGTGACGATTTCTCCCCCACTTGGGGCACGGCCTTCCGAGGTCGCTGATTTATCAATCAATAACGCCCGCAATTGGTGCGCGCGCCTGGAGCTCGGCTTCGAGGCTCGCGCTAACCATGGCACTGTATTGGTGCATAGGCGTCATGAAGGCCCCTTGAGGGTGCAGAAGGCGCTCTATCCCGAGGGGCCGGAGGTGTGCCACGCCCTGATGCTGCACCCGCCGGCAGGGATCGCCGGGGGCGATGCGCTGACGGTGCAGGTCCGGGTGGGCGAGGGTGCGAAGGCCCTGATCACCACGCCGGGGGCTGGCAAGTGGTATCGCAGCAATGGCCCGCTGGCCACCCAGCGCCTGGAATTCGAGGTGGGCCGGGGCGGGGTGTTGGAGTGGCTGCCCCAGGAGAGCATTGTTTTCGACCGGGTGAATGGGCGCACCGAGACCGTCGTGCGTCTGGCCGGCGACGCCACCTTCATCGGGCTGGATCTGCTGTGCCTGGGCCGCACCGCGTCCGGCGAGCGCCTGACCCGCGGGCAACTGCGGCTGGCGTCACGCATCGAGCGGGATGGCCGGCTGATCTGGAGCGAGCAGGGCCTGATCGAAGGGGGCTCGCGCCTGCTGGATTCGCCGGTGGGCCTGTGCGGGCAGCCGGTCACCGGCAGCCTGCTGGTGGCGTCCGAGGCGCTCGATGCGAGCCTGCTGGCGGCCTGCCGCGAGATTCGCCCACTGGTCGGTGATGCGGCCGTGACGCGTCTGCCCGGCCTGCTGGTGGCTCGCTACCTGGGGCCTTCGGCCGAGGCGGCGCGGGCCTGGTTTGTGGCGGTGTGGTCCGTGCTGCGGCCCGCCCTGGCAGGGCGCCCGGCGGAGGTGCCGCGAATCTGGCATACCTGATATCGGTGTCCGTGGATGGCCGCAGCGCGGCCTCCACCACTATCATTTGCGGCGCGCCCTGTGCCCGCCCGACCGTCAACGAAAGGGATCCTTCATGGAACTGACCCCCCGCGAGAAAGACAAACTGCTGATCTTTACCGCCGGCCTGCTGGCCGAGCGGCGCAAGGCCCGTGGCCTCAAGCTCAACTACCCGGAAGCGGTGGCCTATATCAGCGCCGCCGTCCTCGAAGGGGCCCGCGACGGCCGCACCGTGGCCGAACTGATGAACTACGGCACCACGCTGCTGACCCGCGCCGACGTCATGGAAGGCGTGCCGGAGATGATCCCGGACATCCAGGTGGAAGCCACCTTTCCCGACGGCACCAAGCTCGTCACCGTTCATCAGCCCATTGTGTGAGGCGCGATCATGATCCCCGGTGAAATCGACACCCTCGACGGCGAGCTGGAACTCAACGTCGGCCGCAGCACCCTGACCATCACGGTGGCCAACACCGGCGACCGCCCGATCCAGGTGGGCTCCCACTACCACTTCGCCGAAACCAATCTGGCCCTGGATTTCGACCGGGCCGCCGCACGGGGTTTCCGGCTCAACATCGCCGCCGGCACCGCCGTGCGCTTCGAGCCCGGCCAGACCCGCACTGTCGAGCTGGTGGCCCTGGGCGGCGACCGCAAGGTCTTCGGTTTCAACGGCAAGGTGATGGGGGCCCTATGAGAAGCGCTGCACACGTGGGGCTGATTGTGGGGGCGACTGTAGGGGCGACTTCAGTCGCCCACCCGCGCGTTGATCACAGGCATGCCCTTGATCGAAGTCCGCGGGCGACTGAAGTCGCCCCTACGGTTGACGCGGCCGTTGCCCCCGATTTCACACCCCTTTCCCTGGAGGCCTGACATGGCAAAGATCTCGCGCCGCGCCTATGCGGAAATGTTTGGCCCCACCGTCGGCGACCGGGTGCGCCTGGCCGACACCGAGCTGTGGATCGAAGTGGAGAAGGACTACACGATCTACGGCGAAGAGGTGAAGTTTGGCGGCGGCAAGGTGATCCGCGACGGCATGGGGCAGGGCCAGCGCCTGTCCTTCGAGGTGGCCGATACGGTGATCACCAACGCCCTGATCCTGGATCACTGGGGCGTGGTCAAGGCCGACATCGGCATCAAAGGCGGACGCATCTCCGCCATCGGCAAGGCCGGCAACCCGGACATCCAGCCCGGCGTGACCATCGCCATTGGCGCGGCCACCGAGGTGATTGCCGGCGAAGGCATGATCGTCACCGCTGGCGGCATCGACACCCACATCCACTTCATCTGCCCGCAGCAGATCGAAGAGGCCCTGATGAGCGGCGTGACCACCATGATCGGCGGCGGCACCGGCCCGGCCACCGGCACCTACGCCACCACCTGCACCCCGGGGCCCTGGCACATCGCCCGCATGCTGCAGGCGGCGGATGCCTTCCCCATGAACCTGGGTTTCCTCGGCAAGGGCAACGTCAGCCTGCCCGACCCCCTGCGCGAGCAGGTGGAGGCCGGCGTCATCGGCCTCAAGCTGCACGAGGACTGGGGCACCACGCCGGCCGC